>CAYLZN010000293.1:0-4725 GCA_964387935.1 uncultured Vicinamibacteraceae bacterium
GAGCCCTGAGCCTTGAGCCCTGAGCCCTGAGCCTTGAGCCCTGAGCCTTGAGCCCGCCCTAATACACGAATTCCCGCACGTCGTACCGTGCGACCTGCGGCCCTGGGGTGGCCCACCGCGTCGCGGCCAGGATCGCCTCCCGCTGCGCGGTCCTTGCCTCGGCCGACAGCGGCCGGATTCCTTCGCGGTCCGCCAGGTGCGGGTAGACGGTGTCCGGCATCTCGACGAGGTCGCTGAAGTAGACGAGGTCGCCAGCGCCGAGCGCCATGTCGGAGAGGGCCACGGCGGTGTCGCGCACATGGCCCTCCGCGAAGCGGTCCCCGCCAAGACCGAGCATGACGATGGCCGCCACCTGCAGCCCCGCCGCCCTGGCTGTGCGAGCCGTGTCAACGGCCTCCGTGCGGCTGGCAGGTTTCCGGATGAACGACAGCAGTGGATCGTGGCCCGACTCCAGGCCGATGTACACGCGGCGCAAGCCGCGGGCCCCCAGTTCCCGGTAGTCGTCGAGATCCTTCTTCGTCCCGGTGAAGCCATCCACGAACGCGGCAATGCCTCCCGGCGGCGCGAGCCGCTGCTGAATCAGGTCGAGCGCGGGGACCAGGCGCGGTATGGGCACCGCCAGCGCGTTGGCCGCTCCCAGGAACACGGCGCGGCGGCGCAGGCTGAGCGAGGCGCCAAGCCAGGCGCACACGTCGGTGACGTGGGTCTCGAACTCGCCCGCAGCCTTCACCCGGTAGCGCTCGTGGTAGAGGTCACAGAACGTGCACGTGTTGAAGGAGCATCCCTCGGTCAACTGCAGGACGAGAGACAGGTAATGATCGGGAGGCAGGATACCGATCGGCCGGTACACCGCGGCACACCGCTCCGCGTCCTGTCTCGCGACAGGCGCGGTGAAATGGGACGCCCGGTGGAGCGCCTCGCAACTGGCGAGGTCCAGGGTCAGCGCCTGACCGAACAGCGACGCGGCGGCATCGACGATCGCGTCGGCCTGTTCGTCGGGCAGCCATTCCCAGTGACGGCCCCGGGCGTCCTGGAACTTGTGAAGCACTCGCCCATTGAGGCCTCGCCGATACGTGTGCCCCTCGCGATACACACTGTAGAGGCGCCCCCCGGCGTCGCTGGCGACCACGTAATGGGTATCGAGGCTCGCCGTCACCGACTCGGGCCGAACGCTGAGCGTGAACGGGCGGCCGTCGAGCTGCGCACGAAACAGCATCGACCCATTATTCCGCAGCCGCGAGGCCCCCGCATCGCCGTCCGAGGCGGCGAGCCCTTACAATGAAACACGAAAGGAGTTCGTCCCGATGGCACACGGGTCCCCTGGACCTTCGCTGCAGGAGCAGTTCGCGCCGGGTTTGACCTGCTTCGGCTGTGGCCCGTCGAACCCGCACGGACTGCAGGTCCGGAGCTTCGCCGCAGGCGACGAGGTCGTGGCCGACTGGCAGCCGGGACCCTTCCACGAGGCGTTTCCAGGGGTGCTCAATGGCGGGATCATCGGCACGCTGCTCGACTGCCACTGCAACTGGGCCGCGGCGCATCACCTCATGACGCGCGACGGGCTGGCACATCCGCCCTGCACGGTGACCGCCGACTACGCCATCACTCTCCGTCGGCCGACGCCGTCCGGTGGCCGGGTGCACCTCCGGGCGCGCGTGGTGGAGGCTGTCGGCGACCGCGCCGTCGTGGAGGGCACGCTCGAAGCGGCCGGCAAGGTCTGTGCGACGTGTCGGGGCACGTTCGTCGCGGTCAAGGCAGGTCACCCGGCCTATCACCGCTGGTAGACGGTCATGGAGTTCTTCGCCGCGCGGCTCGCCGACGGCGTGCTCCTCCTTCACACGTCCTTTGTCGTCTTCGTCATGGTCGGTGGCTGGCTCACGCGACGCTGGCCGCGCCTCGCGTGGGTCCACCTGCCGGCCGTGGCCTGGGCTGCCTGGATCGAATGGCGTGGCGGCGTGTGCCCGCTCACGCCGCTCGAGGATCGCCTGCGCGGTCGCTCCGTCGAGTCGTCGGGCGCCCAGGACTTCCTCGAACGCCTGCTGACCCCGCTGCTCTACCCCAACTGGCTCACGCGGGAGTGGCAGTTCGCGCTCGGCGCGCTCGTGCTCGTCGTCAATGGCGCCGCCTATGTGTGGGTACTGACCCGCGCGAGGCCTGCCGCCACGCGCTCAACTCAGCGCTGAACTCAGCGCCGCTCTAGCAACCCCTGCACGTCGTCCAGCGTCGGCACGCCGTTCAGCGCCCCGAGCCGAGTGCAGCTCACCGCGGCGGCGGCGTTGGCGAAGCGCACGGTCCGCTCGATCGGCCAGCCGCTCAGCAGGCCGTAAATGAAGCCGCCGCGGAACACATCGCCAGACCCTGTCGTGTCCACGGCGTCCACCGCAAAGCCCGGCACGACGACGAAACGGTCGCCCTCCAGGGCCACGGCCCCCTGCGCGCCAATCGTGGTCACGAGCAGGCCGTCGTGCGTTCTCCGGATCTTGCGGAGCGCGCGCTCGTGGTCGGACTCGCCCGCCAGTTGCAGCGCCAGGTGCTCGGCGAAGATGGGAATCGTCACCGCGGCCACCAGTTCCTCGGTGCGTTCGGTCAGGTGGTCGAGATCGCTCGTGACCGGGATGCCCCGGGCGCGGCCGACACGCGCGGCCTCGATGGCCGCCGGCTGATCGACGTCGTCCACGTGAATGAGCCGCGTCGAGGCCAGCGTGTCCATCGGGAGCTCGCGCGACTTCAGCCGCAGACCCTCGTCGCGATCCCACAGCACGATCCGCTCCCCCGAGCTCTCATCGACGATGATGACCGCGAACTGGTTGGGAACGTCGCGGATGACCGCGTCGGTCAGGTCGATCCCGCGGGACGCCAGCTCCGAACGGATGCGGCGGCCGTTTTCGTCGGTCCCGGTCACCCCCACGTAGCGGGCGCGGAGGCCGAACGACAGGCACGTCGACAGGGCGGTCGCCATCTGCCCGCCACAGCAGACGACTTGCCGCCGGATTCGCATTTTCGCGAACGCGCCGTGCTGTTGCGGGTAGGCTGGCAGCAGGTTCACGAAGTCGACGGAGTTGGCTCCGAGCCCGACGACGTCGAATGCCGGTGAGTGAGTCGCGCTGATGGTCATGGGTGTGGAATCGACTCGAGCCGGGATGCGAGTCGGAGGATGTCGTCGTAGTGCAGGACGTGGCGCCCGGCCTGGCCCTCGAGCGCGGCCGCCACCATCGCCCGGCCCACGGTCGCCGCCGGAACGGCGCGGTACTGCCGCAGGCTCGCCAGCAGGATCGGGTTCAACAGGGGCGCCAGCGATCGCGCGAGGGCCTCCACCGGCCGGGATTCCGCCCGATCGCCGAGCAGCAGCCCTGGGCGCAGGATGTGCGTCCCACGAAACGGCCGTTTCGTGACCGCGGCCTCCGCCTCGCCCTTGACCGAGAGATAGAAGTTGCCGCTGGCCGGGTCCGCGCCCACCGACGAGACGAGCACGAACTGCGTCGCCCCTGACGCCAGCGCGAAGTCAGCCACCGCGAGCGTGGCCAGGTAGTCCACCCCACGAAACGCCTCTTTCGAACCGGCCTTGGCGAGGGTCGTGCCGACCGCGCAGAAGACGTCGTCCGCCGCGACCGGGCGAAAGTGCTCGGGTCGGGCGAAATCGACGACGCGCTGTTCGAGCCGGGCGTCGTCGAGCCCGAGAGGTCGCCGCACGAGCGCGACGATGCGACCGTACTCCGGGCGGTCCAGCAGGCACCGCAGACACGCCTCGCCGACCAGGCCCGTGGCCCCGGCGATCAGTGCCCGTCGCCCGGCCTTCCTGCTCATGCCGGGGACCATACCACGCGCGCGGCCGCCCCGTGCTATGTTCTCTCGCCGTGAGCCGCATCGACCTGCTGACCGTCGGGGAAGCGTTCGAGGATCTGATCTTCGTCGGCCTCGAACGGCTGCCGAAGCCGGGCGAAGAGGTCAAGACCAGCCAGTTCGTGGAGACGATCGGCGGAGGTGCCGTCATTTCGGCCATCGCCGCGGCGCGCCTCGGCGTCCCGGTCCGCATCGTCTCCGGCCTGAGCGACGCCGCAGTCGCGCGCCTGGCGGCCGAAGGTGTGGATGTGCAGAATCTCCGGGAGCCCGGCGAGCCGCACGCGGTCACCGCGTCGCTGTCCACGAAGGTCAATCGCAGCTTCGTCACCTTCAACGGCATCAACGACGTCCTCGAGCAGCGGTTGCCGCCCGTCCTCGACAAGGTGAGCGCCAGGCACGTGCACTTCGCGTTCTACCCGCACGAGTGCGGGGCCTGGGAACGCGTCCTCTCCCGACTGCGCACCGAGAAGGTGACGACGTCATGGGACTTCGGCTGGAACGAGGGCCTGCTGAAGGATCGGCGCTTCCCACAGCTCGTCAACGCGCTCGACTACGTGTTCTTCAACGAGCAAGAAGCGGCGCTGTACGCGAGGCGGCTCACGTTCGACGCCGCGGTGCCGGTCTGGAAGGCACACCCCCGCCACGTCATCCTCAAGCTGGGTCCGAAGGGCAGTCGCTGGCTCTCCGGATCCGTGGACGTGAGCGTCCCGGCGCTGCGGGTGCACGTCGTCGACACCACCGGCGCGGGCGATGCGTTTAACGGGGGGTTCCTGAGCGCCGTGCTGGCCGGCCTGCCTCCCAAGGCCTGCCTCCGGGCGGGCAACTTCGTCGGAGGCACCTCGACACAGGCGCCCGGCGGCATCGAAGCGCTGCCGCGCGACGAGGACT
>CAYLZN010000293.1:4735-7420 GCA_964387935.1 uncultured Vicinamibacteraceae bacterium
AATGCCCGCAAGTAGTGCACTCAAGATCGCCGTCATCGGCGGGGCGGGACTCCGCGCGCCACTGCTCGTCAACGGCCTCGTGCGGTCGGACCTCCCGATCGCGGAGATCTCGCTCTACGACATCGATCAGGCGCGCCTCGCCAGCGTCGGCGGACTGGCCGCGCGGGCCGCGCCCTCGGCCCGCCTCAGCACCTGCGAGCGCCTCGAGCCGGCGCTCGAGGGCGCGGACGTCGTGTTCACGAGCATCCGCGTCGGCGGCATGGAACAGCGGGCCGCTGATGAAGCGATCGCGCTGCAGCACGGCATCGTCGGGCAGGAGACGGTGGGCCCTGGCGGCT
This sequence comes from uncultured Vicinamibacteraceae bacterium, assembly GCA_964387935.1. Lineage (GTDB taxonomy): Bacteria > Acidobacteriota > Vicinamibacteria > Vicinamibacterales > JAFNAJ01 > CAYLZN01. Next base: position 5,074 of record CAYLZN010000293.1, read on the forward strand.
TCGCCATGGCCATGCGCACCATCGGCCCGATGCAGGCGTACGCCCGGGCGATCGCACAGCGGGCTCCCGGGGCCTGGGTGATCAACTTCACCAACCCCGTCGGGCTGATCACCCAGGCCATGCGGGAGGCTGCCCCGATCAAGGTTGTCGGCATCTGCGACACGCCGACCGAACTCTTCGAGGAAGTGGCCCACGCGCTCGACCTGAACTCGGCCGAGTGCTTCTTCGACTACGTCGGACTGAACCACCTTGGATGGCTGCGCGAGGTCTACTGGCGCGGTGAGGCGCAGTTGCGGCGGCTCTGGGCCCAGCCCGATCTCCTGCGGTCGGTCTACCGCGCTCCGCTGTTCGATCCCGGTCGCCTGGCGGTGCTGCGACTGCTGCCCACGGAGTACGTCTACTACTACGAGCATGCGCAGGTCGCGTTCGCCCATCTCCAGCGGGCCGGTCGCAGTCGCGGGGACGTCATCGTCGAGCTGAACGCGCAGTTGTTCAGAGACCTCCGCTCCGGCACAGGCGACCCGGTCCAGGCCTACGAGGCCTACCTGGCGGCCCGCGACGCCGGCTACATGCAGCTCGAGTCCGGCGCCCCGGCACCGCTGCCGCGGTCGCCGTGGGCGGAGGTCACGGGCTACGACAAGATCGCCCTGGCGACCGTCCGGGCCATTCACTTCAACACGGGGGCCATCATCCCGCTGAATGTGGCGAACCGCGGCAATCTCGAGGGACTCGAGGCGGACGACGTGATCGAGGTGCCGTGCGCGGTGACCGGGAACGGCGCGCTGGCGCTGCACGCCGGGCCCCTGCCGTCGGCCGTGGCGCCGCTCGTCCAGCAGGTGAAGCGCTACGAGCGGGCGACCATTCACGCGGCCAGGACCGGCGAGCGCGCCGACGCGGTCGTGGCGCTCGCGCTCAATCCCCTCGTGCCCTCGGTCACCGTGGCCGATCGCCTCGTGGCCGCGCTCCTTCCCCCGGGGCCGGCGGCATGACTGCGTCATCGACCGCGCCGCCCCGAGACACTCCGCATCTCGATCGCGGGCTCGGCCTCCTGCAGGCCACGGCCACCAACATCGTCGCGATGGTGGGTATCGGGCCGTTCCTGACGATCCCCTACATGATCGGGACCATGGGTGGGCCGCACCTGATCTACGCGTGGCTCGCGGGCGCCTTCCTGGCGCTCTGCGACGGGCTCGTGTACGCGCAGCTCGGGGCTGCGCTGCCGGGGAGCGCCGGCCAGTACCTGTACCTGCGCGAAGCGTTCAAGCCGTTCGGGCTCGGGCGCTACATGGGGTTCATGTTCATCTTCATGACCGTGCTGGTGGCCCCGCTGTCGGTGGCCGGCGGCGCGGTCGGCTTCGCGAACTACCTGCAGTTTGCGTGGTCCTCGATGACGCCGGCGCAGCATCACCTCGTCGCCGCGGGGGTGTGCCTGCTGATGACGGCGCTGCTCTATCGCGACATCGAGTCGGTCGGCCGCCTCACCGTCGCCATGCTCGTCGTCGTCTTCGTCACCGTCGGCTGGGTGATCGCCGTGGGACTGTTCAAGTTCTCGCCCGGGCAGGCCTTCGACTTTCCGGAGCATGCGCGGCACCTGGACGGCGAACTCGTGCGGCGCCTCGGCGCGACAGCCATCCTCGCGATGTACTCGTACGGCGGCTACAACCAGGTGTGCAGCATCGGTGAGGAGATCAAGAACCCGACGCGGACCGTGCCGCGATCGATCGTGTTCGCGATCCTGGCCGTCGCGGCCGTGTACATCGTGATGAGCACGGTGATCGTGGGCATGATCCCGTGGCAGGAGGTCGAACAGACCAACACGGTCGCCTCGATCTTCATCGAGCGCGCGTTCACCGATCCGGCCGCGGGGCGTGTGGGCGGGCTCGTGATGACGCTGCTCATTCTCTTCGTCGCGGCGGCGTCGCTCTACGCGGTCATCCTGGGCTACTCGCGGGTCCCGTTCGCCGCGGCGCGCGACGGTGACTTCTTCCGGGTCTTCGCCCGGGTGCATCCGACCAAGCACTTCCCGGTCGTGTCGCTGCTGGCGGTGGGGCTCGTGTCGCTGCCCTTCTGCTTCTTCTCGCTCGGCCAGCTCGTCAACTGGCTGATGCAGGTGCAGATCCTGATGTCCTTCGTGTGGCAGTGTGCCGCGGTGATCCTGTTGCGGCGGTACCGGAGGGACATCCCGCAGCCGTTCACGATGTGGCTCTACCCGATTCCGGCGATCGTGTCGGGCGCGCTGTGGCTCTACATCTTCTTCACGGGGCCGCGGGAGGGCGTGATCTTCTCGATCTGCTACCTGGCGGCGTCGGTGGTCGCCTACCTTGCGTTCGTGCGGGGCGGCAGATCG
>CAYLZN010000294.1:0-7418 GCA_964387935.1 uncultured Vicinamibacteraceae bacterium
ACGGCGACCACCGAGATCTACACTCTTTCCCTACACGACGCTCTTCCGATCTACCAGAAGCGATGACGACCGACCAGATCCGCCGCCTCATCCGCGACGCGGGCCGAGAGCCCTGCGAACGCGATACGCTCTACAACGTGATCCGTCGAGAATCGCTCCAGGCGTTGCCGGAATCGCCGGCGGTGCCTTCGGCCGCAGGGGGCCAGTGATCATGGACGTGAAGGTCCTGACCGACTACGAGAAGACCCAGATCGGCGAGCGACAGCTCCTGCCGCCCGCCTACTACGGCCTGTCGGACGACGAACTCGAGGCACGACTCACGGCGGCCAGGCAGGCCCTCGGCGGCAGGGTCGTCGTCCTCGGCCATCACTACCAGCGTGACGAGGTCATCAGGTTCGCCGACTACACCGGCGACTCCTGGAAGCTGTCGCGCCTGGCAGCCACCCGTGGCGACGCGGACTACATTGTCTTCTGCGGCGTCCACTTCATGGCTGAGAGCGCGGACATCCTGGCCGCGCCGCACCAGAAGGTCGTGCTGCCGGACCTGGCCGCCGGATGCTCCATGGCGGACATGGCCGACATCGGGCAGCTGGAGACCTGCTGGCGCGAGCTCGCCGCGATGGGGGTCACCGGTCTCGTGCCGGTCACCTACATCAACTCCTCCGCGGCCATCAAGGCGTTCGTCGGCGAGCACGGCGGCATCGTGTGTACGTCGAGCAGCGCCGCGAACGCGCTGCGCTGGGCCTGGGCGCGGGGCGAGCGAGTCCTGTTCCTGCCCGACCAGCACCTCGGGCGGAACACCGCGTACAGGCTCGGCGTTCCCCTGGACGAGATGCAGGTGTGGGACCCCGACGAGATGTTCGGTGGCCTCGAGGCCGAGCGTGCGCGGCACACGCGCATCCTCCTCTGGAAGGGGCACTGCTCCGTCCACACCCGCTTCACCGTGTCGCAGATCGAGCACGTGCGCGCCCAGCATCCGGGCATCCGCGTCATCGTCCATCCCGAGTGTCCCTGGGACGTCGTCCAGGCGGCCGACGACAACGGGTCGACGGAGTACATCATCGAGGCCGTGAAGGCGAGCCCGCCGGGCACGACCTGGGCCGTCGGGACGGAGATCCACCTCGTCAACCGCCTCGCGCGCGAGGTCGCACCGGCACGCACGGTCATGACGCTCGATCGCTTCGGCTGCCTGTGTTCGACGATGTTCCGCGTGTCGCCGAATCACCTGCTGTGGGCGCTCGAGGGGCTCGTCCAGGGCGTCGTCCACAACCACATCGTCGTCGCCGAGCCCCGGAAACAGTGGGCCCGCGTGGCCCTCGAGCGGATGCTTGAAATTCAGGCTCAAGGCTCAGGGCTCAAGGCTCAAGGCTCAGGGCCCAAGGCTCAGGGCTGAGAGCCCTGGAAACTGGCGACTGGAAACTGGAAACTGATAACTGGAAACTGATAACTGGAAACTGATCGGAGATCCCATGGCCCACGAACTCGCTGCCTTGCCGTACGACTTCAACGCGCTCGAGCCGCACATCGACGAGCAGACGATGCGGATTCATCACGGGAAGCATCATCAGGCCTACGTGACGAACCTCAATGCGGCGCTCGACAAGCACCCCGCGCTGCACGGGAAGAGCCTGGACGACCTGATCAGGGACTTGAACGCGGTGCCCGAGGACATCCGCACGGCGGTGCGCAACAACGGCGGCGGTCACTGGAACCACACGATGTTCTGGCAGATCATGGGCCCGAACGCGGGCGGGGCACCAACCGGCGCGCTCGCCGACGCCATCAACACGTCCTTCGGGAGCTTCGACAAGTTCAAGGAAGAGTTCGCGAAGGCCGCGCTCGGGCGCTTCGGCAGCGGCTGGGCGTGGCTTCTGGACGACGGCGGCAAGGTGTTGATCGCGAGCACGCCGAACCAGGACAACCCCCTGATGGAGGGGAAGAAGGCCCTCCTGGGTCTCGACGTGTGGGAGCACGCCTACTACCTGAAGTACCAGAACCGCCGCGCTGACTATATCGGCGCCTGGTGGAACGTCGTCAACTGGGCTGCGGTGGCGAGGAGGTATGGACGGTAAGAGGGCGTACGGCGTACGGCGTACGGCGTACGGCGTACGGCTGATGAGGCAGCGACGCGGTCGTGCGGCCGGCGGGAAGGTTCCGGCCGCGGACCGTGCGTCGCGGCGCGAGCCTGGGGCCTGGGTCGCCGCGGCCGCGCTCGCGCTCGTTGTGGGCCTGGCCTACTCCAACAGCTTCCGCGCCGCCCTGATCCTGGACAACGTCCCGATCATCCTCCAGGATCCGCGGCTGAGGGCCGCAGACTGGTCGAGCCTCGGTGCGATTCTCTCCCGCAACTACTGGTGGCCGACGGGTGACAGCAATCTCTATCGCCCGTTGACCACCCTCACCTACTGGGTCAACTACAGCCTGCTCGGCAACGGCGCGAACCCGGGCGGGTATCACGCGGTGAACCTGCTGCTGCACTGGGCGAACGCCCTGCTGGCCTTCCTCCTGGTGCGCAGCGTCTCGGGCCGCGCGTGGGTCGCCCTCGTGGCGGCGGCGGTGTTTGCGAGCCATCCCCTGACCGTCGAGTCGGTGACGAACGTCGTGGGCCGGGCGGACCTGCTGGCCGGCGTGTCGATCCTGGGCGGCCTCTGCCTGTATCGGATGTTCCTGGCCGCCGGGACGCCGAGGTGGCCGTGGCTCATCGCGCTCGGCCTGCTGTACGTCGCGGGTGTGTTCTCGAAGGAGAGCGCCGTGGTGCTGCCGGCACTGATGCTGCTGCACGACGTGCTGTTTCCGTTGGATCGCCGCGCGACGGCAGGCGAGACCCTTCGGCGCAGCGCGGCGCGCGCCTGGCCCGCCTACGCGAGCCTCGTCCCCGGGGTGGTGCTGCCCGTCGCGGCGCGTTGGGCGGTCTTCCACGAGGCGCCCGTGCTCGCGCAGTTCGGTGGCGACAACCCGATCGTCAACGCACCCTACTGGACGGCCGTGATGACGGCGCTCAAGGTGGCGGGCTACTACCTGGCCCTCTTCGTCTGGCCGGCCCGCCTCTCCGCCGATTACTCCTACAACGCGATCACGGCCTTCGGCTGGACTGCGACCACGGGCCAGGACCTGCACGCATGGGTTGCGCTGGCCTGCCTGGGGGCGTTGGCCGTGGTCATGGTCGCCTCATGGCGCCGCCAGCCGGCACTGGCGTTCTTCCTCGGCCTTGCGGGCATCACGTTCCTGCCAGCGTCGAACCTGCTCGTCCCGATCGGCACCATCATGGCGGAGCGGTTGATGTACGTACCGCTCGTCGGTCTCGCCGCGGCGGCGACGATCGCCCTCGAACTGCTCGGGCGGCGACTCGTCGCGCGGCGGGTGGGCGCTGACTCCCACCGGTGGGCACGGGCCGGCCTGGTGCTCGCGGGCGCGCTCGTCGCCGGGCTCCTCGTGCGCACCCACGTGCGCAACGAGGACTGGACCTCCAGCCTTCGGCTCTGGTCGAGCGCCGCGCTCGTGGTTCCCGAAAGCTACAAGGTGCACAAGGCGCTTGCGTTCGAGGTGATGCAGTCGGATCCGTCGGCCGGGCGCGTGGACGAGGCGATCGCCGCGGCCGAACGCAGCATCGGTATCGTCGAACGGGCGGATCTTCCGCTGGCGCAGCAGCCGGCGGGCCTCTACGCGGAGGCCGGATCCTACCGGCTGCGCAAGGCTCAGCTCCTGTCGGCGCGAGGATCGGCAGGCGAGGCCCAGGCAGAGATCGTCCAGGCACTCACCTGGCTGGAGCGGGCGGAGACCATTGATCGCGAGGCGACACGAGCATCCCGAGAGCGGCTCGTACTCACCGGGTCGGTGGCGCCGCAGCTTGCAGTAGCCGGAAGCGCCTTCATCTACCGGTCGCTCGCCACGGCGTACCTCGGGGCCGGCCAGCCGCTGCGCGCCGTCACCGCGGCCGGGCACCTGCAGCGGATTGCGCCCGGGCACTTCGACCCGCACTACATGCGAGGCGTCACGGAGGCCGCTTCCGCGCAGTTCGAGGAGCAGCGCGGCAACCAGCGTGACGTCGAGACGCACCTGGACCTCGCCGCGGTGAACCTCGTGGCGGCCACGCTCCTGAACCCGGCGCATCGCGAGTCGTGGTCGCTGCTGTCGAAGGTGTACGGCTACCTCGCGCCGATGCCGTCGGCGGTCATCGTCAGCAGCGACGCTCCCCGACTGAACATGGAGCATCCTGTGGTGGCCGGGCACGTCCGGCGTGCGGGCGCGCAACTGGTCGCGCAGCTCAGTGCGGCTGGCCTGGAGCGTGACGCCACCGCACTGCGGGACCGCCTGGCCCGGGACTTCGGGTTGCCGCAGGAGTAGCGCTACTTCAGCGCGAGGCAGACCTTGCCGAAGTGACGGCCGGCCGCGAGATGGGCGAAGGCCGCGGGGGCGTCGTCGAAGCCGAAGGTGGCATCGACGACGGGCCGAACCTCGTGGAGCACGAACGCGCGAAGCATGCGCTCGAACATCTCGCGGCTGCCCACGAGCACGCCCTGGAGTCGGAGGTTCTGCATCAGGATCGGCGTCAGCAGCAACTGGCTCGTCTTGCCGCCCAGCACGCCGATGACGCTGATCGTGCCGCCGACGCGCACCGCGCGCAGGGCCCGACCCAGCGTGTCGGCGCCTCCCACCTCGATGATGTGATCGACGCCGACCTGACCGGTCAGTGCGCGCGCCGCCTTCTCCCAGTCGGGCGTCGTCCTGTAGTTGATTCCCTGCCACGCGCCCAGCGCGCCGGCGCGGGCGAGCTTCTCGTCGCTCGACGAGGTGACGATCGTGCGGGCCCCGACGAGACGCGCGATCTGCAGCGCGAAGATCGACACGCCGCCGGTGCCCTGGACGAGCACCGTGTCGCCCGGCTGGAGCTGCCCCAGCTCGATCAGGGCGTGCCAGGCCGTCACCGCGGCGCAGGGCAGCGTGGCGGCCTCGACGTCGCTGAGGTACGCGGGCGTGTGCACCAGGCCCTCGGCGGAGAGCACCACGTGCTCGGCGAGCATGCCATCGAGCGGGCTCCCCAGCGTGCCGCGCAGCTTCTCGCGTCCTGGCGGGCCGGCAATCCACGTCTGCGCGAATGCGCCCATGACACGGTCGCCCGGCTTCACGCGCGTGACGCCCGGGCCGACCGCGACGACCTCTCCCGCGCCGTCCGAACAGGGGACGAGGGGCAGTGGCTGGCGGGGATTGTAGTCCCCGGACAACACCAGCCAGTCGCGGTAGTTGAGGGACGCCGCGCGCACGCGCACGAGTGCCTGGCCGGGGCCGGGTGCCGGTTCCGCCCGGCTGCCGAGACGAAGGCCGCCTTCGCCGAAGTGCTGGATCTCCCACGCGCGCATGGCGTGAGCTTAGATCAACGCGCGGGCGCGGGCCCCCAGCCACACTTGCGGAAGGGGATCGCTCAAGGTGGGCCAGATCAGCTGGTGCACGCCTCGCTGGCGCGCGAACACGCTCCGGAGCAGGCCGGCGGCGCTCAGGGGGAGCCGCCGATAGGTGCCCTCGCGCACGGTCGGGGCGGTCACCGGCTCGCCGTGGGCCAGCGCCAGTCCCAGCATCGCGAAGTTCACGCCGGCCCACGTGGAGTAATTCAGTGACGCCCAGAACCGCGGGTTGAGCTCCAGCACCTTGATCCGGCCGTCCCTGCCATCACGGCGAAGATCCAGGTGCGCGACGCCGTGCCACCTCAGCTCTTCCAGGAGCCCCCGGCAGGCCTGGAACGCATCGAGGTCCAGTCCCACGTGCCGGCTGAGCACGTCGGGTGGCGTGCGCTGCGACGTCCAGGCGACCACCCGGCCCGTATCGCAGAGCACGCTCACATCGAGGTCGTCGCCCGGCACGAACTCCTGGACCAGCATCGGTCGCCACGATTCGCGATCGAGCCACGCGTCGAGGTCTGCTGGTGACGTCACGTGCGCGGTACCCTGGCCGCCGGCCCCGACCACCGGCTTGATGAAGCACGGTCCTCTCGATGCCACGGAGCGGAGCTCGGCCGGCGAGTCGGCGCGCTCGGTGCGAGGGTGCGCGACCCCGAGTTCACGACACGCTTCGGCGAAGCGCCACTTGTCAGCGCACGTCTGCACCTGCGCGAGCGACGGCGTCGGGAATCTCCTCACGCCTTCTGGGGGACACCAGCTGCTGAGGAACCTCGTCGACTCGTCGCCGGCGGGCATGACGATGGCGATGCGTCGCCGGCGGCAGACTTCCTCGACACGCACGGTGAACGCGGCGAGGTCGCCGAGCGGGGCCGTGAGCACGTCGTAGCCGCCGCAGTATCGCGACAGCCGCGCTGCCGACACACGTCCTGGCGCCAGGACGAAGGGCCGCAGGCCGGCTTCGCCGACGCAGCTGAGCACGGCCAGGATCAGGCGCTCGTTCCACCCGGCGATCAGCACCCGCTCCACCATGGGGCGCGATGGTATCCCATCGGGGCGCGTGGGCCGCGGCACGCGGCAGCCGGCCGCGATACAATCCGTCCGTCGTCAGGCCGCCTATGACCAGCTTCGAACTCAGACATCACCTCGTCGTGTGTGGCGCCCTTGCGGGGGCGATAGGCCTCGGCGTGTCCTCCGCGCACGTGGAGGCGCAGTCCCGTGGCCACGCGCAGTTGCTCCGCCTCTTCCAGGAGTGGCGCGCCTTCGAGGAGCCACCGCGCCTGGACGGAGGCGTGCCGGACTACACGCCGGCCACCAACGAACGTCGTCTCGCAGGGCTCCGCACGCTGCAGGAACGCCTCCGCGCGATCGACACCGCCGGCTGGACGATCCCCGAGCAGGTCGATCACCACATCGTCCGCGCTGAGATGAACGGCATGGAGTTCCACCTGCGCGTGCTGCAGCCGTTCGCGCGCGACCCCGCCTACTACGCGTCGGTCATCACCGCGGAGAGTGACACGCCGGCCAAGGAAGGACCGGTCATCCACGGGGCCATCAAGCTGTACGAGTACCCGATCTGGCCGCGCACGCGGCTCGACAGCGTCGCCGCGCTGACGGCCGCGCAGGCCGCGGACCTGGCCGGGAAGCTGCGGACGATCCCGCCGCTGTTGCAGGCGGCGCGACGCAACCTCGCTTCCGGGAATGCCCGGGATCTCTGGGTGGGCGGCGCGCGGGCGTTCGAGGACCAGAGTGCGGCCCTCGCCCAGCTCGCCGAGCGCGCCGGGACCAGTGACGCAGGGCTCGCGCGTGCCATCGCCGACGCACGCACGGCCACCGACGAGTTTGCCGCGTGGGTCCGGGCCGAGGCCCCGAAGAAGACCGGGCCGTCCGGCATCGGCAAGGAGCAGTACACCTGGTTCCTGCGCAACGTCCTGCTGGTGCCGTTGTCCTGGGACGAGGAAGTGACGATCACGCGCCGCGAGCTGGCGCGAGGCCATGCGGCGCTGCGGCTCGAGGAGAACCGCAACC
>CAYLZN010000295.1:0-1749 GCA_964387935.1 uncultured Vicinamibacteraceae bacterium
ACTCCCAGTGGCTCGACCCGGCCGTGCCCCTGCGGCAGGTGCGTGTCGACGCCGATCCGGCCGTGATCCAGGTCTCGTCGCTCGAGGGCTACGGTGCGCCCATCATCGACCTGGCGCACGCCTTCGTCGGCAGCGATCTGGCGGCCGTGGTCGGCACGTTGCGCAACTTCATCCCTGAGCGCATGGTGCGCGCGACCGGCACCCGCAGGCGGATGAACATCGACGACGGCGACATCTTCCTCGGGGAGTTCGCCAACGGGGCGCTGTGCTCGATCCAGACGAGCTACGTGACGGTGGGGAACTACCCGGGGATCGAGGCGCGGATCTACGGAAGCGAGGGTGCGCTGATCTGCCGGCTCGTGGAGGAGTGCGGTGTCTGCGAGTCACTCCGCGGCGCGCGTCCCGGCCAGGTGGAGTTCACGGAGCTCGAGGTGCCGCCGGACTTCTATCCGCCCGGGGGGTCCGCCCGCGAGAGCTGGCGCACGTTGTTCTACGCCAACCTCGTGTCCGGCTTCCTCGACGAGATCCTCGACCCCGCGAGGCCCACCGAGGGCGACTTCACGGATGCGGCGTGGGTGCAGGAGGTCATCAACGCCGTCGAGCTGTCGTTCCGCGAGCGCCGCTGGATCCACCTGCCCCTGGACGGCGAGGCCTCGTGACCCACGCGCTGGACGCGTTCTTCGCGGACTACTACCGGCAGCGGCCGGTGAACGCCACCTTCACCGGCGTCCACGACTTCGACGATCGACTGCCGGACTGGTCGCCGGAGGGACTGGAGGTGTGGTCCGCGCAGATGGTCGGATGCCGGTCGGCGCTGGCGCGAGAGGCCCCGCGCGGACCGCACGCGACCTCGATCGACTTTCTCCTCGCCGACGCATTCCTGGACCTGCAGATCGCGGAAGTCACCGGCACGCACTTCTATCGCCGCAACCCCGCGCTGTGCACCGGCGAAGGGCTGTTCTCCCTGCTGGCGCTGGTCACGCGGCCGTTTGCGCCCGCGCCGCAGCGGCTGGAGGCGCTCCGCGCACGCCTCGACGCGCTGCCGGGTTTTCTCGAGGGCGCACGCCGCGCCCTGACCGCGCCGATTCCCCGGATCTGGCGCCGTCGGGCCGTGCGAGAGTGTGAGGCGGCCGAGCGATTCCTGGCCGCCGGCCTGCCGCGCTACCTGGCGGCTGAACAGGTGCCGTGGCGGGGCACGGTGCCCCGGGGCTGTTTCGCGGCGTTCGCGGACTGGCTGCAGCGGGAGGCACCGGCCGAACCCGAGGACGACGGCGCTCCGCTGGGGTGTGGGCGGGAGCTGTTCGCCGAGCTGCTCCGCGTCGGTCACTTCGAGCCGCGGCCCCTCACGACTCTGCGCGCGCAGGTCGAGGACGATCTGGCGCGGGCGGCGCATCGCCTCGACGGAATGGCCCGGGAGGCGCATCCCGACGGCTGGACGGGCGTGCTCGCGGCGCTCGCGGCGCACCATCCCGAGCCCGCGGACTACCTGCCGGCGTTCGAGCGGGAATGGCAGCGTTGCCAGGCCGCGGCGCTCGCCGCCGACCTCGTCACGTGGCCCGACGCGCCGGTCCGCTTCGTGTTCCTTCCGGAACACACGCGAGACGAGGCCCCTCACCTGTACTATCTGTTCTACCGGTCGCCCGCGCCCTTCGACGATCTGCCCCTGCTCGAGGTGACCGTCACGCCTGTGGAGCCAACGCTGCCGGCGGCCGAGCAGGCGCGACGGCTGGCCGCGCACGGTTTTGCGAC
>CAYLZN010000295.1:1759-7365 GCA_964387935.1 uncultured Vicinamibacteraceae bacterium
GACGATCCGCACCAACTACGTGATCCACCACGCGGGGCTGGGTCACCATGTGCAGAACGCTCACGCGCGCCACGCGGCGTCGCGGGTGGGCCAGGTGGCCGCCGTGGACTGCGCGAGCCGCATCGGCATGTTCTGCGGGGGCACGATGGCCGAGGGCTGGGCGTGCTACGCGGTGGACCTGATGGAGGAGATCGGCGTGCTGACCGCGCTCGAGCGCGTGCAGCAGCAGCACACGCGACTCCGGTTGCTGGCGCGTGCGCGCCTCGACCTGGGCATTCACGGCGAGGCCTGGAGCACCGGCGCCGCCCTCCGGTTCTGGCAGGAGACCGTGGGAGCCTCGCCCGAGGCCGCCATCGGAGAGGTGACCCGCGCGTCGATGTTCCCGGGCACCGCGATCATGTACTGGCTCGGCACGAGTGCGATTCACGACCTGCGCGCGCGTGTGGCCGCCCGGGCCGGCGGGGCCTTCCGCCTGCGCGCGTTCCACGACGCGCTGCTGGCGCACGGGGCGATTCCGGTGCCGCTGATCGCCGCGCGCATGCTGCAGGAGGACCACCCATGACGTGCCGCGTGTCGGTCTGCGCCACCGCATTCGCGATCGTCGCCAGTCTGGCCGCGGCGGCATGCGGCCGTCGGGCGGCGGGTCCCGGCCCGTCGAACGCGCTGCTGATTGTCGGCTACGACCGGGAGCCCGATACGCTCAACCGGTTCTCCACGCACATCCTCGAGGACATCCAGACCTGCATCATCGAGGGACTCACCACCACCGACGAGCGCATGAACGTGATTCCCCTGCTGGCGGCGCAGGTGCCCACCCCGGAGAACGGCGGGGTGCGCCTGCACGCCGACGGGCGCATGGACGTGATCTGGAAGCTGCGGCCGGGCGTGACGTGGCACGATGGTACCCCGTTCACGTCAGCCGACGTGCAATTCACGGTGGAGGCCATCAACGATCCCTCCTACAACCCGGAGAGCACCGACGGCTTCGACCGCATCGCCTCGGTGGACGCGCCGGATCCGCTCACGGCCGTCGTCCACTACCGCGAGGTGTACGCCCCGTACGCCCTGCAGTTCGTGCGCGGGTTGTTTCCGAAACACGTGCTGCAGGGGCGTGACATCGATCGGGCGCAGGACTACGACCGGAATCCCCTCGGCACCGGGCCCTACCGCGTGCGGGAGTGGAAGACCGGTGAGTCCATCCTGCTCGAGCGCGTGCCGACCTACTGGCGCGGCGGCAACCTGCCCCGGATCGAACGCCTGCTGTTCAAGTTCGTCAGCAACACCAACACGCGCATTGCGCAACTGCGAAGCGGGGAAGTGCACGTCGTCGCGCTGGTGCCCTGGGACAAGTACCGCGAAGTGGCGGGCACGCCCGGCCTGACGGTGCACCGGATGATGGGCAACAGCTACGAGCACGTGACGCTCAACCAGCGTCACTATGCGCCGTTCTCGGATCTGCGCGTGCGCCAGGCCCTGATGCACGCCACCGATCGCGATGGGATCGCGCGCTCCCTGCTGGACGGCCTCGCGCCCGTCGTGCACGGCGCCATCCAGCCCCTGTCCTGGGCCTTCAGCGACGACGTGCGGAAATACCCGTTCGATCCGTCGCGCGCGGAGGCCCTGCTCGATGCGGCCGGCTGGCGCAGGCCGTCCCCGGGGGCGGTCAGACTGCAGGAGCGGCAGCCGCTCGCCTTCACCCTGCTCACGCAGTCCGGGTTCGCGATTCGCGAGAACGTGGCGCAGGCACTGCAGCGGCAGTGGCGTGACGTCGGCATCGACGCGCGCCTCCAGTTGCAGGACGGCACGACCATCGCCAGCCTGTGGTTCGCCGGCAGGTTCGACGCCATGCTGCACTGGTGGCACATGCCCGCAGACCCCGAGCTGACGCTGTTCTTCGCCCGCGACCGCACGCCCCCGCACGGGCGCAACATCTACTACCTGGACGACGAGGCGCTGACCGAGGTGCTCTACGCGTCGGATCGCACGGTGGACCAGGCCCGACGGACGGTGCTGCTGCACGACGCGCAGCGACGCCTGGCGGAGCTCGTGCCGGAAGTGCCGCTGTACAACGTCACGCGACTCGACGCCGTTCCTGCAACGCTCGTGAACTTCAAGGGGAATCCCACCAACGTGGGGATCTTCTGGAACGTGCACGAGTGGGAGATCCGGTGAGCCGGTTCGTGCTCCGCCGCGCCGGGCATGCGGCGGGCCTGCTGGTGCTCGTCTCGGCGATCGCCTTCGGCCTTCTGCACGCCGTTCCCGGGGGACCGCTCGACGTCTATCTCTCGAATCCCAACGTGCGCCCGCAGGACCTCGAACGGCTGCGTCGATCGCTCGGCCTGGACCGTCCCGTGGCCGCCCAGTACGTCGCCTGGGTGGGCGCCGTCGTCGGTGGTGACTGGGGCTACAGCTACTCGGACGGCCGACCGGTCAGCACGCGCCTGGCCGAGCGGCTCCCTGCGACGCTGGAACTGGTGGGCGCCTCGCTGCTCTTCGGGTCCGTTGGCGCCCTGGTCATCGGGGTGTGGGGAGCCGTGCGCCGCGGACAACTCGCGGACCGTGTGGGCAGCTTCCTGGCGGTGGCCGGCGTGTCCCTCCCCGTGTTCTGGTTCGGCCTGATCCTCCAGCTCGTGTTCGCCGTGCACCTCGGGTGGCTGCCGTCCTCGGGCCGCGTCACGCCGGGAGACGGCAGCGTCACCGACCGGCTGGCGCATCTCGCGCTGCCCGCCACCGTGCTGGCCTTCGTGCATGCGGCAGCGTGGTCACGCTACCTGCGGTCCTCGATGCTGGATGCCCTGTCGCAGCCCTGCATCCAGGCGGCGGCCTCGCGTGGGATCCCGCGTGCGCGACTCGTGCTCGGCCATGCGCTGCGGCATGCCCTCGTGCCCATCACCACCGTCGTGTGCCTCGATGCGGCGATGATGGTCTCGGGGGCGGTCGTGACCGAGAGCGTGTTCGCGTGGCCTGGTGTGGGCAGCCTGTTCACCGAGGCCCTGTCCCGGCGGGATTACACGGTGTTGATGGCCTTCCTGCTCCTCAGCGCTGCCGCCGTCATCGCGCTCAACTTCGCCGCCGACGTCGCAGCCCGGCTCCTCGACCCGCGCATCGAGTGACGACGATGATCCCCACCCGCCACCGACGTCTGCGGCCGTGGGCCACACTGCTGCTCGTGCTCCTCGCCCTCGGGGCCGTCGCGGCTCCCTGGATCGCGCGGGCCGGTCCGGAGGCCGTGGACCTCTCCGCCAGGCGGCTTCCCCCGTCGTGGCAGCACCCCTTCGGCACCGACGACCTCGGACGGGACCAGTGGAGCCGGACGCTGTACGGTGGTCGCGTGTCGCTCGCGGTGGGCCTGCTGTCCGCACTGGTCGCCGCGCTGCTCGGCACCGCCGTCGGTTCGGTGGCAGGGGTCGCGGGCGGCCTGTCGGACGACCTGTTGATGCGGGCGACCGATGCCCTGCTCGCCATCCCGCGCCTGCCGCTCCTGATGGTGGCGACGCTCATCACACAGCCTTCGGTGCCGTGGCTCGTGCTGCTCGTCGGCGCCGTCGGCTGGATGGAGGTTGCCCGCGTCGTGCGGGCGGAAACGCTGTCCCTCAAGACGCGCGATTTCGTGTCCGCGGCCCTGGCGGCCGGAGCGAGGCGCCGGCGCGTCATCGTCCGGCACGTCCTGCCGGGCGTGCTGCCGAGCCTGCAGGTGGCGACGCTCCTGGTGACCGCCCGCCACGTGCTGCTGGAGTCTGCGCTCAGCTACTTCGGCGTGGGGGTCCAGCCGCCCACGCCCTCCTGGGGCAACATGCTCTACCAGGCGCAGACCGCGATGAGCAGCGAGCCCTGGCTGGCGGTGTTCCCGGGGGTCTGCATCTGCGCCACCGCCTGGGCCATCCACGCTGTGGGCGAAGCGACGCGGTAGGTTACACTTTCGCTCATGATGACAAGGGTGTTCCGTCGCATGGCCGTTGCGGGCGTACTGGCGCTCGTGGCCTCCAGCCTGCTGCACGCGTGGAACCAGCCGACCTGGGCCCGGCGCGGCATGGTCGTCTCGCAGAACGACCTCGCCTCGCGGGTCGGGCTCGAGGTGCTCAAGGACGGCGGCAACGCCATCGACGCCGCCGTCGCGACGGCCTTCGCGCTTGCAGTGACCCACCCGACGGCAGGGAACATCGGCGGCGGAGGCTTCATCCTCTACCGGGCGGCGTCAGGCAAGGCCGACGCCTACGATTTCCGTGAGATGGCGCCCGCAGGCGCATCGCCCACCATGTTCCTGAAAGACGGACAGTACGACGCGCGCCTGCACCACGACAGCCACCTCTCGGTCGGCGTGCCGGGCACCGTCGCAGGCCTGCACCTTGCGTGGAAGGACCACGGGTCACTGCCGTGGAAGCGCCTCGTGGACCCCGCGATCGTCCTTGCGCGTGACGGGTTCGTCGTGACCGAGGGGCTCTCGCGCTCGCTGCGCTCGGTCATCGACGACCTCCGCAAGTACCCCGGCTCGCGCGCGCAGTTCACGAAGAACGGAGAACCGTACGAAGCCGGAGACGTCCTCAGGCAGGCCGACCTCGCCCGGACGCTCCAGCGCATTGCCGAGCAGGGTCCGGCGGGATTCTACGACGGTGAGACCGCGGCGCTGATCGAGGCCGAGATGAAGGCGAACGGCGGGATCATCACGCGCGCCGACCTGAGGGCCTACGCCCCGCGCAAGCGCGTGCCGCTCTCCGGCACCTACCGTGACTACGGGGTGCTGGCGATGCCGCCGATCAGCAGCGGAGGCACCGCGCTGATCCAGATGCTCAACATCCTCGAGGGCTACGACCTGAAGGCCGTCGGCCCGGGTTCCGCCGACGCCGTCCACCTGACGGTGGAGGCCATGCGACGGGCTTTCGCCGACCGCGCCCGGTGGCTCGGTGACCCGGAGTTCAACCCCACCATGCCCATCGAGCGGTTGACCTCGAAGTCGTATGCCGCGGAACTGCGCCGCACGATCAGCCGTGACCGGGCCTCGAAGTCCACGCCCACCTCGTTCGAGTGGAACACCGAGAGCGGCGAGACGACGCATCTGTCAGTCGTGGACGGTTCCCGTAACGCGGTGGCCCTCACCTACACCCTCGAGTACGGCTACGGCTCCCGCATCGTCGTCCCCGGGGCGGGCTTCCTGCTCAACAACGAGATGGGGGACTTCAACGCCGGGCCAGGGCTGACCGACGAAAGGGGCCTGATCGGCACCGAGCCAAACCTGGCGCAGCCGGGCAAACGCATGCTCTCCAGCATGACGCCCACGATCCTGACGAAGGACGGCGACCTCTTCATGGTGACGGGGAGCCCCGGGGGGCGCACGATCATCAACACCGTGCTGCTGACGGTGCTCAACGTCGTGGACTTCGGCATGAACGCGCAGGAGGCCGTCGATGCGCCGCGCTTCCACCACCAGTGGCTGCCGGACGTGATCCGCTACGAGCGGTACGGCCTCGCCAGCGACGTGCGCGCCCTGCTCGAGGGGCGCGGGCACCGGCTCGACGAGGTCCGCGCACAGGGGGTGGCCGAGGTCATCCTGTGGGACCCGAGGAACAAGGTCTGGGAGGGCGGCATGGACCGGCGCGCCGCCGACGGAG
>CAYLZN010000296.1:0-7339 GCA_964387935.1 uncultured Vicinamibacteraceae bacterium
TTTGGTGAAGGCCGATGACCGGGCCTGAAAGGCCCGGTCCTCCGAAAGCTGCAAGGCCCGGTCCTCCGAAAGCTGCAAGGCCCGGACCTCCGAACAACCGACGACCTATGACCGAAAGGCCCGGTCCTTCGAAAACCCGAAAACCGATGACCGACGACCGACCACCGAAAACCGTCCTCATCACCGGCACACGCAAGGGCCTCGGGCGAACGCTGGCCCATCACTTTCTGGCGCGCGGCGACCTGGTCGAGGGCTGCAGCCGCCAGGCGGTGGACTGGGCGCCTCCCGGCTACCACCATCACCTGGCCGACGTCGCACGCGAGGAAGACGTCCGCGCCATGATGGCCTCGATCCGGGAGCGCCACGGCCGCCTCGACATCCTGATCAACAACGCCGGAATCGCCTCGATGAACCACGCCCTGCTCACGCCCGCCGACGTGGTCACCCGGGTGTTCGACACCAATGTCAAGGGCACCTTCCTGCTCTGCCGCGAGGGGGCCCGCCTGATGAAGCGGGCGGGCCGCGGGCGCATCGTCAACTTCACGACGGTGGCGGTGCCGCTCGCCCTCGAAGGTGAGGCGGTGTACGCCGCCTCGAAGGGCGCCGTCGAGACGCTGACGCGCGTGCTCGCACGGGAACTGGCGCCGCTGGGGATCACGGTCAACGCCATCGGCCCCGGCCCGATCGAGACCGACCTGATCCGCAACATCCCCGCCGAGAAGATCAAGGCCCTGGTGGATCGCCTCGCCGTCAAACGCCTTGGCACGCCTGAAGACGTGGCGCACGTGGTCGATTTCCTCGTAGACGACCGGAGCGACTACGTGACGGGGCAGACGATCTACCTGGGAGGCGCGGGATGAGTCGGGGCTGGCTGCTCGAACGGATGGAGGAATGGTCGGGGCGAGAGGCGCTCGTGTGGCGCGACCGCGCCTGCACCTTCGGCGACCTGATCGCGCGCACCCAGCGCTGGCAGGCCGACCTCCAGGCGCACGGCGTGGGCGCCGGCGACGTCGTGTCGTTCACGGGCGACTACTCGCCCGACGCGTGCGCCCTGCTGCTGGCCCTGGTGGAAGCCCGCGCGACGGCCGTGCCTCTGACCGGCGGGATGAACGCCGAGCGAGCCCGCCTGCTGGACGTGGCCGAAGTGACCACCGTCGTCCACCTGGACGACGATGGCCTGTCCCGCGTGGAGCGTCTGCGAGATGCCGCGGCGCATCCGTTGCATCGCGAGCTGGCCTCGCGCGCATCGCCGGGACTCATCCTGTTCTCGTCCGGATCCAGCGGAGCCCCCAAGGCGGCCCTGCACGACCTCGGACGCCTGCTCGAGAAGTTCAAGACGCGCCGCCACGCGCGGCGCACGCTGACGTTCCTGCTGCTCGACCACATCGGGGGCCTGAACACGCTGTTCCACACGCTCTCGAACGGCGGCACCGCGGTCACGGTGCCCGACCGGCAGCCGGACACGGTCTGTCGGGTCATCGCGGAGCATGGTGTGCAGGTGCTCCCCACGTCCCCGAGCTTCCTCAACCTGCTGCTCGCCTCGGGTGCCTGGCGCGAACACGATCTCGCGTGCCTGGAACTCGTGACCTACGGCACCGAGGTCATGCCCGACGCGACGCTGAAGCGGCTGCGCGAGGCCCTGCCTCACGTGCGGCTGCAGCAGACCTACGGCCTGTCGGAGCTGGGCATCCTGCGATCGAAGTCGCGCGAAGACGGGTCGCTGTGGATGAAGGTCGGCGGCGAAGGCTTCGAGACCCGCATCGTCGACGGCATCCTCCACATCAGGGCGGCGTCGGCCATGCTCGGCTACCTGAATGCCCCGAGCCCGTTCGACGCCGACGGATGGATGAACACCGGCGACCTCGTCGAGCAGGACGGTGAATACATTCGCGTGCTCGGGCGGCGGAGCGAGATCGTCAACGTCGGCGGACAGAAGGTGCATCCTTCCGAAGTGGAGAGCGTGCTGCTCGAACTCGACAACGTGACCGACGCGACGGTCCACGGTGTGACGAATGCGCTCATGGGGCACGTCGTCGCGGCCAGGCTGACACTGGGGGAACCGGAGCCACTCGTCGCGCTGAAGCAGCGCGTGCGCCGCCACTGCGCGGGTCGGCTCGCGCCCTACAAGGTGCCCATGGTCGTGTCGGTCGCCGAGGTCCCGCTCCACTCGGAGCGTTTCAAGAAGACGCGAGCGATCTAGCCGGCCAGCGGCTTGCGGCGGGCGGCTCGCGGCCACGTTGGCGCACCCTGTCCCAAAGTGATCCACGGAGCTCAGGCGACGGGCCCTCGGGCCCCCGTGAGACAATCTCTGCCTATGCTCCGTTCGAGTCGTGCTGTCCGCCTTGGTGCGCTCCTGCTGTGGCTCCTCCCCGCGGCTGCGCTGGCCGCGAGTCCGTCCCTCGTGTTCTCCACCTACCTCGGAGGTACGGGGACGACGATCACCGAGCAGTTCGGCGAGTTCTGGGAGCAGAGCACGATTGCCACGGTCGTCATCGACGGCGACGGCAACGTCATCGTCTCCGGGGACACGAACACGACCGATATCCCCGCGACGGTGGTCCACGATCATCGCGCCGGCCTGCCCGGCCCGACCGGTCGCGACATCTACGTGGCCAAGCTGAACGCGAGCGGGACGCAACTGCTCTGGCTCGCGCTCATCGGCGGCGGCGACACCGACGACCGCGCGAGTCTGGCTCTCGGCGCGGACGGCTTCATCTACCTCGCGGGCCGCACGCGCTCGACCCTCTCCACCACCCCTGGCGCCTTCCAGCCGTCCCGCGGCGGCACCGAGGACGCGTTCGTCGCACGCCTGGCCGCCGATGGGTCCTCTGTCACGCATCTCACCTATCTCGGCGGCTCCGGCCTCGACACCGCCAACGCCCTCGTCGTCGACTCGGCGGGCCGCGCGTACGTGGTGGGGACGACGGAGGCGGGCGGCGGAGCGGATTTTCCGACCACCCCTGGCGTGGTGCAGTCGGCGCGGGCAGGGACCGCCGCCGACGCGTTCGTGGCACGCATTGCGTTCGGCGCCGGCGGCGCGACGTCGCTCAACTGGGCCACGTTCTTCGGCGGTGCCGGCGTGGAACGCGGGCTCGGCATCGGTCTCACCCCGTCGGGCGCAGTGATCGTGACCGGGTTCACCGCGTCCGCCGATCTGCCAATCGCCAACGCGAACCAGCCCACGCTGAGGGGCGCAGGCGACTTCTTCGTGGCTCGCCTCACGAACACCGCGCAGACGCTGGTGTTCAGCACGTATCTGGGTGGCAGCCAGGACGAGGGCGCGGCCTCGGTGAGCCCGTTCCAGACGGAGACGCCCGTCGCCGTGGTGAACGAGGAGGAGCTGGTCATCGGCGGCCTGACGAACTCGAACGACTTCCCCACGGCCAACGCGGCCCAGGGCACGCTGACGCCCTCGTCTGCCCCGTGCCCGGCAGCGATCGACGCCTTCGTCACCCGGATGCGCTGGAATGGGACGGCGCTGTCCCTGGTGTTCTCGACGTACGTCGGCGGCGCGGGCGCCGACACCGCCTACGACCTCGATGTGGACCCGCAGGGCAACGCCGTCGTCGCGGGGGCGACTCAGAACGCCACGTGTTCGGCCCAGGATGCGTTCGTGGCGAAATTCTCGGCGACTGGCGACCTGGCCTGGTCTGCCACCTACGGGGGCTCGGACTTCGACGTCGCCCTCGGCCTCGCCCTCGATGCCCTGGGCGATCTCTACATCACCGGGCAGACGCGGTCAGCGGACCTCTCGGTGTTCAGCCTGAACGGCAGCGGCCCACCGTACGACGCCACGCTCGGCGGCACGCGTGACGCCTTCGTGGCGCGCATCACCGAGGTCGGCGTCCCGGCCATTACGAGCGTCACGCCGACCGTGGTGCCCACATCGGGCGGGACGACCATCACGATTCGCGGAACGGACTTCATTCGCGGCGCGACCGTGACCGTCCGCGGCGTGCCCGCGACCAGCGTTACGGTGGTCAACAGCGGCCTCATCACCGCCGTCGTGCCGCCGGGTGCGGTCGGCACCGCGCCGGTCGTCGTCACCAACCCGTCCGGCCTGCTGGGCACGCTGGCCACCGGCTTCTCCTACGGCGCCGACACCGATGGCGACGGGCTGCCAGACGACTGGGAACAGCTCTGGGGCTTCAACACGGGCTCGGGCGCCGGCAACGACGGGCCGAACGGCAATCCGGACAACGACGGGGCCACGAACCTGAAGGAGTTCACCGACGGTACGAACCCGACCGTCGCCGAGCTGCGCTACTTCGCGGAAGGCGCGACGCTCTCCCCGCTCACCACCCGGTTCGCGCTGCTGAACACCGACGACCTGCGCACGGCCACCGTCGTCCTCCAGTTCCTCATGGGCGGCAGCCAGCAGGGGCAGGTCATCACGCGGTCCCTCAGCATCGCGCCGCAGACGCGCGCGACGGTGGTCCCCGGCGTGGATTACGCGCCTGACCTCGCCAACGCGGAGTTCTCCACGGTCGTCCGATCGAACCTGCCCGTCGTCGCGGACCGCATGATGACGTGGAACGGCGCGCCGTTCGGCGTCGGCAGCCACGCCGAAACGGCGATCCTCGCGCCGGCCGAGGAGTGGTTCCTCGCGGAAGGCGCGACCATCGGCGGCTTCGAGCTCTACTACCTGATTCAGAACCCGAACGACACGGACATCAGCGTGGACGTGACGTACCTGCTGCCGTCGGGCGCGCTGGCGCCGCGCAGCTACCCGGTGAAGGCCAACAGCCGCGCGAACATCTACGTGAACGGCGAGTCCGGGCTCGAGGACGTGGAGCTGTCCGCGATCCTCCGCAGTCCGTCCGGGAAGCCGATCATCGTCGAACGCGCGATGTACCTGTCGACGCCGCAGGGCCTCTTCACGGCGGGCCACGAGAGCGCGGGCATCACGCAGCAGGCCAAGACGTGGTTCTTCGCAGAGGGCGCGACGGGGGCGTTCTTCGACCTCTTCATCCTCGTGGCGAATCCCAACCCGACGCCGGCCAACGTCACGGTGACGTTCCTGTCGACCAAGGGTGAAACCTGTGCGAAGCCGTATGCGGTGACGGCCGGGAGCCGCTTCAACATCTGGGTGGATGCCGAGAGCATCCCGGGCTGCCCGATCGACTTCGCCGACACGGCGCTCTCAACGTCCCTCGTGTCGGTCCTCAACATCGTGGCCGAACGCGCGATGTGGTGGCCCGCGAATCCGGATGCGTCCGCGTGGTACGAGGCGCACAACTCCCCGGGCGCCACCGCCAGCGGCACGCTGTGGGCCATGGCCGAGGGCGAGGTGGGCAACGCGGACCAGTCCGAGACCTACGTGCTGGTGGCGAACACGTCGAACCGTGCCGGGCTCGCGCGCGTGACGCTGTACTTCGAGGACGGCACGAGCGCGACGCGCGACTACGAGCTGCAACCGAACAGCCGCACCAACGTGCCGGTGGGCGTCCCGACAGACCTCGGCGGCTTCGGGCTGGCCGTCAAGGACCGGCGGTTCGGCCTCACGGTGGAGAGCCTGGTCGCCACCGGCGAGACGACGGCGGCGCAGATCGTGGTGGAGCGGGCGCTCTACTCAACGCCTGCGGGCGCCGGGTTCTGGGCGGCCGGCACCAACGCGCTCGCGACGAGGCTGCGGTAGGGAACTTCGGTTCTCGGTTCTCGGTTCTCGGTTAGCGGTGCGCTCCAGACAAGAACCGATGACCGATAACTGGCGACCGATCGGAAAGGTCTCGCCTGACTCTGACTTTAGTCTTCCAATCAGACGCCTCCTCACCCCCGTGCCGGAGAGAAATCCACGTCCTGTCTGAAATGGCCGAGCTGGCACCTCCCGTGCAAGGCCGGTCGGCAGACCTTCGTCCCATCTCGGGGCCTCCCGCCCTGGCTGCGACCGGTCGCATTGCTGTGACTCGCCTCAGGGCCACCCACTTCCGCGCGCTCCGGTCACTGGCGACCCGCGTGAGCCAGGCGCCAGATCTGGCCGCCGCCGCGACGGTCATCGAGACGGGGTGTGCGATGCTGCTCGAGGCGCCGGTCGTGCTCGAGCGTGAGGCACTGCCCGAGGCACCCCGCCCGCGCGCGCACGCGGCCCCTCCACGGACACGCGCCGTGGTCGAGGCGGTTGGCATCGAGGTCTCGCTCGGGCAGCACGAGGGCGAGGCCTGGAGCCTGATGCTCCCGGGCACCTGGGCGTCCGGGCGGCAGCGGCTGTTCGTCAGCGCGCTCTCGGAGACCCTCGCGGCCGCCCTGGCGGCGCCGGCGGTCCGTGATCGACTGGCGCGCGCCGAGCACGTCGTCACGTCCGCCTTCTCCTTCTCAAGGCGCCTGAGTCAGATTCACGGCGCGCAGGACCTGCACCAGTTCGTCATCGACACGATGACCGACGCCACCCGCGCCCGCCTCGGCTCGCTCGCGCTGTACGACGCCGAGGCCGGCGTGCTGCGCATTGCGGCCACGCATGGCTACCCGGCCCTGCTCGTCGAGCACGTGCGCCTCGTCCCAGGTGAGGGCATCATCGGGCGGGTGTTCGAAACCCGGCGCCCGCTGCTCGTGCGGGACGTCCGCGAGATCGCCGGCCTTCCCCGCCGCCCGCGCTACCGGACGACGTCGTTCCTGGCGGTGCCGTTGCTGGCGCACACCGAGGTGCTCGGCATCGCCACGTTCGCCGACCGCGTTGATGGACAGCCGTTCGACCAGGGTGACCTCACGGCCGCCCGGGCGCTCGCGGCACCGGCCGCCCTCGCGCTCGTGAACGACCGCCTGACCGATCAGGCGCGCCACCTCTCGCATGCGGCCACGGTGGACCCGCTCACCGGGCTGTTCAACCGGCGGCACTTCCACTCGCGCATCGACGAGGAAATCGAGCGCGCCCGCCGCTACGCGCTGGATCTGGCGCTGCTGCTCATCGACGTCGATGATTTCAAACGCATCAACGACACGCTCGGACACCTGGCGGGCGACCATCTACTCCGGCAGATCGCCGACATCCTGAAGCGCTCGGTGCGTGTGTTCGACGTCTGCACGCGCTATGGCGGCGAGGAGTTCGCGATCCTGATGCCGGGCAGCTCCGAGCAGAATGCGCTCGTCGTCGCCGAGCGCATCCGCTCGCGCGTCGAGTCGTCTTCGCGGGACGAGGGGCCGATCCCGCCCTACCTGCGCATCACCGTGAGCCTGGGCCTCGCCGTGCTGGGCACCGACGCCAGCTCGCAGGAACTCATCGCGCGCGCCGACCGCGCACTCTACCGCGCGAAGGCGGAAGGCAAGAACCGGATTCGGGTGGATTAGGGAGGGCGTACGGCGTACGGCTTACGGCGTACGGCGGCGTACGGACAGAACACGGCGT
>CAYLZN010000297.1:0-2064 GCA_964387935.1 uncultured Vicinamibacteraceae bacterium
TGGCGCAGGCGTTGGAGGAAGAAGCGAAGCAGTCCGGCCAGGCCAAGGGGGAAATCGCCCGCCAGGCGCTCGAGGCCCGCCTGCGGCAGCGAGGCACGCTGCGCGTCATGTCGCAGTACTTCGGCACGTGCGGCGGGCCGGCGGACCTGAGCACCAACAAGGCGTATCGACGCGCCTGGACGCGGCGACGGACGTGAAGCACATCCTCGACGCGGGTCCGCTCATCGCCGCGCTGAATCGCGACGACCGCTACCACACGTGGGCGTGCGCCACGCTCGACCGCCTTGGTCCTCCGTTCTGCACCGGCCCCGATGCCCTCGCGGAGGCGGCGGCCATGACGGGGCAGCCAGCCGCGATCGTGGAGATGGTGCGGGCCGGTGAGATCGTGCTGACGTTCGACCTGTCGGCGCAGGCGGCCAGCGTGCTGGCCCTGTTGAGGAAGTACGCGGACCGCGACATGGATCTGGCCGACGCCTGCATCGTCCGCATGAGCGAACTCGAGCGTGACTGTCGTGTCATCACGGTCGACCGCGCCGACTTCTCGGTCTACCGCCGCAACGGGCGGGGCCTGATCCCGCTCATCGCCCCACCAGCGACGGCTTGAACCCACGGCCCACTTGAATTGAGAAACCGCGGGCGTGTGGCTCGAGGCTCAGCCCCCCTGCCAGGTCGGTTTGGGCCACCGTGAAGACGTGGCACAGGTTCGCACAACAGGGGCGCTCGAGCCCTTCTTCGACGTCGAGGTCCACCTCGGTGGGCGAGCCGCGGCGGGTGGACGTGATCGCCGCGACGGTGACCGTGTGCAGGACCGTGATCTCGGCTCGGTTCACTCGCGAGGCCATGCCTGGGCGTCCTTCAGGTCAGCGACCTCGGCTTCCACGGCGTCTGCGGCACGACCGTACGGCGCGCGGATCGCGGCATCGATCTTCCGGCGCTCCTCCGGACGGTCGGTGGCCCGCCTGCTGCCGCGCCATCGCGATGCGCGAGCGCTTCTCGGCGGTGGCCGGCTTGACGGCCGCCACTCCTCAAGTCATATTACTTACATGGCACTTGTCAGGAAGAAGGCGACCACCATCGCGTTGGATCCGGAGGACGACCGACTGCTGTCCCACGCTGCCCGCGAGCGCGGCGTGTCGCGCTCGGAATTCATCCGGCAGCACCTCGCGCACTTGCTGGAGCAGTACCGGCGACATCCCAGGCCGCGAAGCGCGGGCCTCGTCCGCGCACTGGCGGAGCGCGGCAACGAGCGCGAGCTGTTCCGTGCCGGCCGGTAGCGCGGCAGCGCTCATCTGCGATACCGGAGCGCTCATCGACTATCTCGTCGAGAGCGCGCCGGACCACCAGCTCTTCCGCCACGCGATCGACCGGGCGCGCACACGGTACGTGCCCGGTCTGGTGCTCGCCGAGGTCGACTACTTCCTGCGCGGCGAGCGCGAGGCGATGCGGGTCTTCGTGCAGGATCTCGCCCGCGGCGCCTTCACCTACGCGCCGCCCACCGTGGGTGATCTCTGGCGGGCGATGGAGGTGGATCGCCGCTTCGCGGATCTCGGCTTGGGCCTCGTCGATGCATCGGTCGTGGCGCTGGCCGAGTCGCTCGGCGTTCGTCGGCTGGCGACCCGGGATGTGCGTCACTTCGCGGCCGTTCGACTCCTCGATGGCCGGGCGTTCGAGTTGGTGGCGCACCCCACGAACCCCGACGAGTCGTGAGCCGCGACCGCATCACCACCAGGCCCTTCTTCGTAGCCAACGCACCCGTGACGTGAACGGAACGAAGGAGAGGAGACCTCATGACTGGACAGACGAGAGTGCCGACCGCGCCGAAGATGAGGATGACGACGGAGATCCCTGCGCAGATCACGACGCCGATTCCGTCGAGACCCGGCTGGGCACGCTGAGGTTCTTCGACGGGTTCCCGGTCGCCGCGACCGTCGAGACGATCTACGACAACCTCGACTTCCAGCGTGGCGTGCAGGCGTTCCTGTCGGCCCTGCCCGGCGCGTCCGTCTACGCGTTGGGCGGGGCGGTCGCTGCCGGGGGGCGACAGCCCGACCGGGCTGGAGACGC
>CAYLZN010000297.1:2074-7287 GCA_964387935.1 uncultured Vicinamibacteraceae bacterium
CTACGCGTTGCGCGGGGCTTTCGCAGCCAGGGGGCCGACAACCAGACCGTGCTCGAGACGCCGCCGAACATCCTCGGCATCATCGACGATCACTGGTTCAACTACGTCGGCGACGTCGGCAACGCCGGCCCGGACCGGGGGAAAGGCGGCAAGTTCCTCCTGCTGCCGCCCGGCTACGACGGCGAGGTGCCCTCGGGCTACTTCGTCTTCCGTTCGACCACGTTCGGGAACGTGTTCTTCTGGCGCGGCTTCCTGGTGAACGGCGATCCGGGGCCGGCGGTCGAGAACACGAGGAAGTTCACCAGGGTGTACCCGCTCGCGCTGGCCGCGAACCCGCCGGCCATGAAGTTCGTGAACGTCCCGGCGTGCCGTTCAACACGATCCACGCGAACGACTTCTCGTTTTTCGAGGAGATCGACCACCTCGTGCAGGAGGAACCGGCGGCCGCGCTGAGCCCGGAGACGCTCGGCCTGCTGGCCGCCATCGGGATCGAGAAGGGCAAGCCGTTCGCGCCCGACGCGCGGATGAAGCGGATCCTCACGGAGGCGGCCGCCGTGGCCAACGCCACCGCCCGCGCGCTTGTGTTCAGGAGCCGCATCACGGAGGCGTATTTCTTCCCGAACAGCGCGTGGTGCACCCCGTTCATCGGCGGCAGCCACGAGTTCCTCTCCCAGCCGGGCGTGCGCAACCTCGACGCGCGGAGCTTCTTCTTCTACTACGCCACCGGGGTCACGCCGGCGATGGCGATGAAGATGGTCGGCGTCGGCTCGCAGTACGCCGTCGCGTTCGTGGACAGCGAGGGCCGGCCGTTCGACGGCAGCCGGACCTACAAGGTCCACCTGCCGCCCGGGATCCCGGCGAATCCAACTGGATCCAGACCGTGCCCGGCAAGGGATGGAATGCCATTCTGCGCCTCTACGGTCCGCTCCAGCCGTGGTTCGACAAGACCTGGAAGCCCGGCGAAATCGAGCGGGTGAGCTGACACGGCTGGCCCGGACACTCTCGCGCGCGTCACTCGCAGGCGGTGGCGATGCTCATCGCCCGGCAGACCGCCTGCATCTTGTCGGGGCTGACGGTCCCGACGAACTGGCGCAGGTCGGCCTGGGCCACCGTGAAGACGTGGCACAGGTTCGCACAACACGGGCCCTTGAGCCCCTCTTCGACGTCGAGGTCCACCTCGGTGGGCGATCCGCGGCGGCTGGACGTGATCGCCGCGACGGTCACCGTGTGCAGGACCGTGATCAGCGACGGACGGCTGAGGATCAGCACCGGGCGCCGACGGTTGGGGCGGGGCCGGTCGAGCAGCCAGATCTCGGCTCGGTTCACTCGCGAGGCCATGCCTGGGCGTCCATCAGGTCAGCGACTTCAGTGTCCATGGCGTCTGCGGCACGACCGTACGCCGCCCGGATCGTGGCATCGATCTGTCGGCGCTCCTTGGCGGCCAGGTAGCTCGACACCGCGGATCGGACAAAGGCGGAACGGCCCTTCTTTCGGGTCTCGGGGTCGGCATCGATCCGCCGCAGCAGATCGACGTCGATCGAGACCTGCACGGCCTTGGCTGTCATGTTGTCTCCATACAACAGGATACACCACAGAAGGCTAATGTCTAGCCTACACAGGAACCGCGCCGGCAGCCGCCTCGTCGAGACGGGAAGTGACGCGAGGGTTCTCCGGGCCGCCGCCGTCCAATTCTCAATTAACCCTGACACACGCGATCGCGAACCGCAATTGTCAGGGTAGAATTGGGTGTGCGACAGGAGGTCCGGAGCATCCTCATTCGAGACAACCCCTGGCTGGAGAACGAGAACGCTCTCCGGCCGTGGGTCGAGTCCCGCCTGCCCGCCCGCTACCTCCCCCGCACGGTCGCGACGCTCAATGGCACGCGCTGGCGCGAGCCGAACCAGGCGCACCTAGTCGTCGGTCCGCGGCAGGCCGGCAAGTCGACCGCGATCTGGGCCCATCTCGCCGCCATCGGCGAACCGGTCCTGTACGTCGACTGCGAGCAATCGGCCCTGCGGGAGTGGTGCCGGTCGGCCCCGCTCTTCCTGTCCGACATCGAGGGGGCGCTGGGCCGGCCCGTGACGCTCTTCTTCGACGAGGCGCAGCACCTCGAAAACGCGGGTCTCTTCGTGAAGGGGCTCGTCGACCGGAAGGTCGGCGCGCCCGTCCTGGTCACGGGCAGCTCCTCGTTTCACCTCGGAGCGAAGGTCCGCGAGTCGCTGGCCGGCCGCGCGACGCGCTCGCGTCTTCTGCCCTTCTCCTTCGCCGAGGTCTCGGCGGATCTCGAAGAGAAGCCCCCGCTCGCGCGTCAGGAGGAGCGGGAACGGCGATTCGCCCGCCACGTCGTAGTGGGAGGGTATCCCCGGGTCTGGCTCGGCGCCGACCCGGAAGGTGTGCTCGCCGATCTCGCGGAAGCGCTCGTCCTGCGCGACGCCAGCGACCTGTTCCGCATCGGTCGGCCGGACGCCTTCCGCCGCCTCCTGCGTCTCTCCGCCAGCCAGGTGGGGGGCCTCGTCAACCTGTCGGAGTGGGCGGCCGTCGTCGGCGTGAGCCGCGACACCGTGGCGTCGTACGTCGAGATCCTCGAGTCGAGCCACATCCTCGTGGCCCTGCGGCCCTTCGCCGGTGGTCGTCGATCGGAGCTGACGAGGGCCCAGAAGGTGTTCTTCGTCGACAACGGGGTCCGCCACCACCTCGTGGGTGACCTCCGGCCGCTCGAGGACCGGGCGGACGCCGGCGTCGCCCTCGAGAACTGGGTGTTCAGCGAGCTGTGGAAGGCCGTCCCGGCGGGCAGCGACCTGAACTTCTGGCGCAGCACGTCGCAGGCGGAAGTGGACTTCGTCCTGTCGGCGGGCAGCACGCTCGTCGGGATCGAGGTCAAGGCGGCCACGGGCGGACGCCCCGGCCTCACGCGATCCGCGCGCTCCTTCGTCGACGCCTACGCGCCGAAGGCCCTCCTCGTGGTCAACCGCGGCGTCGACACGACCAGCGATCTGGGGAGCACGCACGTCCGATGGGTCCGGCCCCCGGACCTGGCGACCGCCCTCGCCGAGGTGCTGTAGGCGCCCAGGACCTCGGGATGCGGGAGATCACTGGTCGCACCATGCCCTGAGACTGGTCCACCTGATGCCGCCCGGCGCCGTGGACAACCGCGACGAATCGGCTGCGCAGATTACCGACGGCTTGGCCAAATGGTCCGGGCGACGGACCGCGCAGCCGCCGTCAGGCGATCGTCGAAGCAGGAGAAACTCACCTTCGCTCTGCCTCCGGCGCGGGCCACCTGGAGGTAAGCGGCCAGGTGCACGCTGTCGTAGCCCCGAAGGGCGTGGCGCTCTGCCAGGTCACCCGCATCGCGGCACAGAGCGGCGGTCACCTCAACCGCGAGGTACCTCGGCCAGTCCTCGTCGAGTGCCCGCTTGGCGGCTGCAAAGGCCCTTGCCCGCAGGGCGCCTTCACGTCTGCGCCGTGCCAATGCCGCGCGTGCCTCGGGATAGGCGATCGCGGCCGTCGCGACAATGTCAGCCTCTTCCACCAACTGGCGGACCGAGTCGCTCTCGGGCTCGGCGACATACAGCTTCACCAAGCTGCTCGTGTCGAGGTAGAGAGTCACCGGCGGTCCTCGATCACAGCCTCGGAGACTGTACGGCCGGCGCCAGTTGGTGCCGGCTGTCTGGAACCGGCAGGCTTACCACCGGACCACCGCGCCTTGCCCGACACGACCAGTGCATGGGCCCACTCCACGTCGGCCGGAAGGTCAACCGGTCCGAGCGTCGCAATCGCGCGGCCACGCTCGGTCACGGTCACGCGGGCGCCTGAACGCACACGCTTCAGGTAGCGGCTCAGGCCGCTCTTCAGCTCGCGAACGCCGACCGTCTCCATGGTTGAAGCCTCCAAATGTAGTCACGATGATACCACGATGTAGTCACTTGTGGCTGGCGCGGTACGTCTCCTGGTCTTTGATTTCGAGGCCGCAGTTGTAACGTCCTCCGGACGGTCACTTCATCGCGACGAAGTCGCCGGGCTTCCAGGTCTTCGCGAGCGCCGGTTCGGTCGGCCCGTAGAGCCGCAGGATCGCGAAGTACCCCTTGCCGGGCACCGTGGCGAGCCAGTTCTTCTCCTGCCCTGCCGGGGCCGTCGGCCCGAAGTACAGGTCGGTGCTGCCGTCGGCGTTCTGGACCGGGTTGTCCCGCGACCCGAGCGACGGGAAGGGCTGGCCGTTGGCGAGGCCCGAGGCGTTCTCGGCCTCGTACAGCGTCACGGACCAGAAGTTCGCGGCCGGCACGTCCTTCGGCATGTTCAGCGTGTAGCTCGTGCCGCCGGTGAGGGGCACGCCTTCGGCATCGGTGAAGCCGATGACGTAGAAGGCGCCCTTGCCGGGGATCTGCGAGAGCATGCCGGGGCTGACGCTGTAGTAGTTGGAGAAGAACCAGGGGCGCAGGTCGATGTCGAGCGCCCCGCCGCGATCCACGCGGCGCCAGCTCAGGTCCAGCTCGCTGCTCGGTCTCTCCGCCGTCGCGCCGGCCATCGGGTTGACCCAGCGGCGATCGGGGTACATCCGCAACGTCCGACCGGACACGACATCGTCGAAGGCGATCACGCGGCTCATCTGGTACGCCGTCTTCGCCGCGCGGTCGAGGATGCCCCGCGCGCGGTCGTCCGGCTGGAAGGGCTCTCCCTTCACGATGCCGAGCCCGGCGAGCATACCCATCCAGTCCGGGTCTGCCAGGTGCGGCCCTTCGCTGTCCGCCAGTACTTTCAATTCGTCGAAAGCCGTCGCGTCGCTGGCCGGGAGCATGTTTCACCGGAACGCCCGACGCATCCGGGAACGTCATGGGCCTGGCCTCGCCCTTCAGGGGGTAGATCTTCGTCCGCTCGATCAGCTCGACCGGCGGTTTCAGATTGCCCGCATCGGCGTAGAACGCCCGGAGGAACACGAACACGTGGTTCGTGCCCGAGCGGTAGACGAAGTAGCCCTCAGGGACGTCGCCCTCGTAGCCCGGCGGCAGCAGCAGGAACTTCCCGCCCTTGCCCTGATCCGGTCCGACGAAGCCGACGTCGCCCGCGAACTTGCCGCCATCCTAGCGACACGAATGACTCCTCAGTGGGTTGACGAGGTGGCTAACTGACCGGCCGGGCCGTGGGAAGCGTGTAGGCCCCTTCCAGCACGGATCGACCCGGGCGATAGATCCGCATCAGGAAGTTCCACCCTTCGG
>CAYLZN010000298.1:0-7274 GCA_964387935.1 uncultured Vicinamibacteraceae bacterium
CCGGTTGCGAGCCCGCGCCGATTCGGTGCAACCCTGCTACCTGTGGATGCTCCAGTACGACACTCAGTCGATCGATCGGGACTCCTGGTTGCGCCTGGAGGGGTGCTACCGGGCCTGCGCCGAGGTGCTGCGGACTGTGGTGGCGTTTCCGGAGGCGTACGAGGCCAGTCCCGAGCTGCTCAAGCTCCTCGGGGAGGCCCAATCGGCCATCCGAGCCGGCATGGAGGCGTGCGGCGTGTTTCCCCGGGTCCAGGACCTCGACCAGCAGGCGGTGTTCGCGTGGTGCAAGGCGGAGGGGGCAGCCCGCCGGGTCTTCAACCCCTTCCTGGCCCTGGATCACCTCGCCGACCCGACCCTCCACGGTGGACTGCTGGCAAGGGCCCGGCGAATCTCCGAGGACCTGCGGACCAGGCGCGACCGGCAGCGGCAGGTCAAGCGGGGACTCAACACGGTCCGCTACCACGTGGGACAGCTTCAGGATGCGGCGGCTGACACGGAGCACCAGTGGATGCGCATCGTCGAAGGGGTCGAGGGAATCCTGGGGGCCGGAGAACAACCATCGATGCCCGAGATGGTCCAGCTCCTCGTGCCCCTCGCCGACGAGATTCCGGCGACCGTGTACGAGCGCCCGTCGATGCGTCAGGTGCTGCGCTACGTGGACGAGCGTGCGGCTGCCGACGACCTCGCGGCGGAAGAGGTCGTGACGCGCCGCGACGCGACCGCCGCGGTGCTCGCGGTCCGCGAGGCCCTGCGTGGAACCACGATGGTCCTGATCGGGGGCACACCGCGTCCGCACGCGCGAGAGCTCCTCGAACGGGAGTTTGAGCTGAGCGAGCTCGACTGGCAGTCCGCAGCGGAACACGCGTCCCTATCGGTCTTTGAACCCTCGGTCGCCCGTTCCGATACCAGGCTGGTCGCGCTCATGATCCGATGGTCGAGCCACAGCTTCGAGGATGTTCGAGAGTTGTGCCGGAGGCACGGCAAGGTGTTCGTGCGCCTTCCCGGCGGCTACAACCCGGCGCAGGTCGCGCATCAGATCGTGGAACAGGCGTCCGAGCAGCTCGGCATCACCCGGACCTGAGCGACGCTCGCCAACCCACCCTCGCGCGGTGCGACGCGCGGACGACCAGGGCCAACCTCAGCGCACGGGGCGGCCCCGCGCGGGGAGCGCACGCGGGGCCGCCTCCGAAGCGAGATGAGTCGGCGCGGGGTCAGAAGACGTCCAGGCGGTAGAGGTTCGGACGCATCCCACGGTTCTGGACGCGGACTCGGAACGGGCCGGTCCAGCGCGGCACGACGCTCACCCGGGCGCTGTCGTTCATGCCCAGGTCCTGCTCGATCAGGTTGCCGTTCTCGTCGTACAGGTACAGATCGAGGTCGCTGGTCCCGCTGCCGGAGAGCGCGATGATCGTCAGCTCCCCCGCGCGCAGCGTGACGGTGTAGTAGTCCGACGTGAGTGGCTGCACGATCTCGATGGCCTGCTGGGGGCCGCCCACAGGATCGGCCTGCGCCTGGAGTTCCGGCGTCCCCCCGGGGGCGGGCGTCGGCGTGGGCGTGGCGCCGACGGCGGCAAGCCCGAGGAGGGGGGCGAGGAGGTGGGCGATTCGGGTGAACATGGCGGTTCCTTTCGGTTGGTGCATCGCGGTGCGTGCCAGCGCCGGGGTGCGATGCGAAGCCCCGGTGTGCGGGTCGTTCAGGCGGCGCGGAGCGGAGACGGACCGGGGCGGCGACCGAGCCGGTGGCGAGGGGCTTCGTCGCGTGCCTCCTGCTCCAGCCGGGCGATCAGCCGGCGCAACTCGCCGGCCGGGTCGGGGCAGCGCGCGAGCGCATCGAGGCTTGCCTGCTGCTCGCGGAGGAATCGGCGGCGACGCTCTGCGGCGGACTCACGGTGCATGGTCGGGCTCCTGGCTCGGCGGACGGCTTGGGGACGAGCCGACCTCGTCCCGCACCCTTGGGAGCGGATGACCGGGACCCGAGTTACAGCCGGGGTGCTCGCGAGCGCCCGCGGGGGGGCTCCCCAGAGCGCTCCCACGAACGCGGTCTCGCCTGTAGACTCCCCGGCCGGGGGCGGCGGAGGTAGCGGCATGCCAAACGTGTCCGAGGGTCGCC
Source organism: uncultured Vicinamibacteraceae bacterium (assembly GCA_964387935.1). Lineage (GTDB taxonomy): Bacteria > Acidobacteriota > Vicinamibacteria > Vicinamibacterales > JAFNAJ01 > CAYLZN01. The sequence continues at coordinate 2,110 of CAYLZN010000298.1, forward strand.
GTGAGGATCCGGTGGGTGCGCTGGTCCGCGCGTGGTCCCAGGCACCACCGGACCCCGACCTTCGGGAGTTTCTGCCGCATGAAGCGGCGGGTGAGCAGTTAGTCGAACTCGTGCGTGCGGATGTCCTGGAACGCATCCGGCTCGGGCGCCCCGCCACGATCGAGCACTACCGCTCGACGCTCGGTGACCGAGTCGCCCCGGGCACGGAGCTGGCCCGGCTGGTCATCCGCCTTGAGTTGCTCCTCGGCGCGGATGGGACCGCCGTCGACCGGCTTCCGGCTCTCCGCGCGCGGCTCGGCGAGGCGCACGCGCACGACATCGCCGCCGCGGCGGCGGGTGCCGCGCGATCGATGGGGGCGCTGCCGCCCACCGAATCGGGCGAACAGCCTCAAGACTGGAGCGGAGAGCCTGACCTGGTCGCTGGGGGCGATGCGCCACGCGGCGAGCGGGTCGGCGATCGGATCGGTCCTTACCGCCTGCTCGACGTCATCGGCGAGGGAGGGTTCGGCGTGGTGTACCTCGCCGAGCAGCGAGAACCCATCGAACGGAAGGTCGCGCTCAAGCTCATCAAGCCGGGCATGGACAGCCGCTCGGTCATCGCCCGCTTCGAGGCCGAGCGTCAGGCCCTGGCTCTCATGGACCATCCGCACATCGCTCGGATCTTCGAGGCGGGCACCACGGACCGGGGGCGTCCCTACTTCGTGATGGAGCACGTGCGCGGCGAACCGATCACGACGTACTGCGACCGGCACCGGCTGTCCATCGATGAGCGGTTGACGCTCTTCGCCCAGGTTTGCGAGGCGGTGCACCACGCCCACCAGAAGGGGCTCATCCACCGAGACCTGTCTCCGTCGAACATCCTGGTGACGACCGGTTCGAAGGGCCACGAGCCGAAGGTGATCGACTTCGGGGTCGCCAAGGCGATCGACCGCAGGCTGACGACCGCCTCGATCTCGATCGAGCGGGGCGTGATGATCGGGACGCCCGAGTACATGGCGCCCGAGCAGGCGGAGATGAACAACCTCGACATCGACACGCGGGTGGACATCTACTCGCTGGGCGTGGTGCTGTACGAGCTGCTGGTGGGTGCTCCTCCGCTGGACCGGCGGACCCTGCGGTCCAAGGCGATCGACGCGATGGTGGCGGAGATCCGGTTTGCCGAACGCCCCCTGCCCGGAGCGCGGTTGCTGAAGCTCGGTGAGGACGCCGATGGAGTGGCTTATCTCCGCGGCACCGACGCACGCGCGTTGTCGCGGGCTCTCGTCGGGCGACTCCGGTGGCTCCCGATGAAGGCGCTGCGACCGGACCGGACGAAGCGGTTCTCTTCTGCGGCAGCATTCGCGGCGGATATCCGCCGCTACCTCACCCACCATGACTATGACGAGGCGGCGGAGGAAGCCGCTTGGGACCGGCTGCGCCGGGTGGTGGTTCGCAACCGCGTGGGTTTCGCTGTGGGTGGTGCGTTGGTGCTGTCGCTCGTGGTAGCGAGCGGGGCAACAACCCTGGGCATGGTGCGCACCTCCCGTGCCCTAGCGCGCGAACGCGCGGCGCTGGATCAGCGATCCGCGGCGCTGGCCACGGTCCGAAGTCTCTCGAACTCCCTGCTGACGGACCTCTACAACTCGATCAAGTCCGTTCCCGGCGCCACCCGGGCGCGCCAGCAAGTCGTTGCGATTGCCGAGCAATACCTCTCCGACCTGGAAAAGGAGGCGGAGACGCACGCGGACGTCCAGCACGACCTGATCCAGGCGAGTCTCGCCCTGGGTGACGTCGTCGGCGACGCCGAGGGGCCGGGTGCAGCGGGGTCGGTCAAGGCGATAGCTCTGTACGACCGCGCCCTGGAACGGGCTCGCGACGCCATCGCTCGTGAACCGCAGGCTCGGCAGGCTGGGTTGGATCTGGCGGCGTGCCTGAACAAGCGCGCGCGCCACTTGGCTACGACGAATAGGGTCGACGAGGCGATTCGGTGCTATGAGGAAGTACTGCAGCGCCTTTCCGCCGCGATTCAAGCCGAGCCAGTTGACCTGGAGCTGGCAATCGCGTGGCTGGCGGCAAGCTCCGGGAAGGTGTACGCGCTGCGTGTAGCCAACCGTCCGGATGCGGCGGAGTCGGAGGCGACGCTCGCGCGCGGCCCATTGGCTCGACTGTTGGCACTATTCCCGGGTGACACGCGCCTGCAGGACCTGGATGCTGTCATGCACAGCTCGCTCGGAGGTATCTACTCCTCGAGGGGCCACTTCGCCGAGGCCGAAGCCGAGTACCAGCTCGCCAATGCGGCGCGTCGGCGTCTGGTCCTCGTGGAGCCGAGCAATGCCGTGCGCCAACGTGCTCTCGCCGCTGGTCTGCTGACAATGTCCGATCTGTTCCGACGCACCGATCGCGCCCGCGCCGCGGCGGATGCCTGCACCGAAGCCTCCCTCATTCTGCGCTCGCTCGCCAGCCTGGACGCCGAAGATCGAATGACCATGCTCCTCTTGGCCAATGTCCTGCTCGAACGCGGACGGTTGATGTTCCTCTTGGACGACAAGCAGGAGGCCCGTCGGTCTGCGGATGAGGCGGTCGAGGTCCTGCGGGCAGCGCTGGTGCGGCGTGCCGACGATATCGATGCCAAGGCGGCGCTCGGCCAAGCACTCATGATGGGCGCCGATTCTCTGGAGGCAGACCGTAAGGTCGAGGAGGCGGGGGAGCGCTACGAGGAGGCCTTGCGAGTGTTACGTGAGGCGGTGGCGGCGAGGCCCTCGGAGGTGAGCGGCGTGCTGAACCTGATCGACGCGTTGCGGTCCTACGCGCGCCTGCGCGACGGCAACTGGGAAGAAGAAGGGGCGCTTGCCCTTTACGCCGAGTCGGTCGGGTTGGCGGAACAGCTGCAAACTAGCGCACCCAACGACGCGCACGTGCAACTCAGATTGCAACGAGCGCTGGACGATGTCGCGCAAACTGCAAGGGCACTGGGACGGCGAGCCGAATACTTCGAAGCGGAAGCGCGCGGCCGCAAGATCGCGGAGGATTGGCTGGCGGGACACCCCGGCGACGAGGCGGTTCGGGTGCTGCTCGAGGAGCTTACCGATCTGGTATCGTTCGTTGGGGACGAGGACGCAACGAAAGCGGTGGCTGGCCTCGACGCGCTCGAACAGTGCGTCAGCGTGAGTCTCGGCCGGTCGGCGGCTGGCGTCGATGAGACCGAGGTGAGGGACTCCCTGAGTCGAGCGAATCAGGCGCGCATGAACGCGACGTTCTCGGTTCAGTCGATCGGGAAAGACAGGTATGGCGGCAGCATGGCGGCCCGAGCATTGTCCGTTGTGGGACGCCGGAGAATCGACCCCAGCACCGGCCAGGCCTTGGGGCCGTTGAGCGTGCAGGGACTGGCATTCCTGGTCATGGTGGGCGCTGTTTCGGAGCGGGCGCTGCTTCTGGATGCAAAGGGGGGCAATGCGGAGGCGCGCGCGTCGCTCCTGCCGGGAATGATAAGGAGCTGCGAGTACTTGCTCGAGCTCATTGGCTCCCTGAGCACCCACGAGAGCGGCATCGACTTTGCGGACGACCCAAGAGGATCCATCCAGCACTGGCTGGACGAGTATCGGTCGGCCCTGCCTGCGACCAAGCCGGGCGGCTAACGGTCGTTGCGACCTATTGCTTCCACCGCACCACCCGCACCACCACCTCGCACGACGAGGCGTGCATCCGCGCCGCCGCCGCCACGACCCGGACCGCGCGAGCGGTGTCCGCCGACTCGACGACCACGGCCGGGAACCAGTCCGGCGCATCGTCCTGCGCCACGATGCTGCCCGCGCTGACGGCGTAGAGGTCCACATCGCTGAAGTCGGTGGCCACCCCCAGGATGGCGTGCGTGTAACCGGCGTCGAGTGTGAGCGGAATGCCGCGCGCGTGGTCCGCCCCGATCCCGCGCAGCTCGAACCGCCACTCTCCGACCGTCTCCGGCGCGCCCGCGCCGGCGGCCTCGGCGGCCATGGCCTCCAGCAGCTGCTCCGGCGGCAGGAACATCCGCCGGACCTGCTCGGACCAGCCCGACTCGCGCGCCCCCTGGGCCGCCTCGGCACTCCCCTCCAGGAGCTCGCGCAGCAGGTCCACCCGCTGGGCGTAGTTGAACCCGACGGGGATGCGCCCGCCGGAGGCCTGGCCGACGACGCTCCCGGCGCACACGATGCCCACGACCTCGGCGCGCTCGTTGATGAGCGGACTGCCGCTGGCGCCCCCCACGGTGGGCGCCGAGTAGTGCACGAGCTGGGCGGCGGTCTCGTCGCCGGCTTGGAAGAAGAAGTCCGTGACGGCCGTCACCCGGGCCGCCGGAGACTGGAGCGTGGGCATGCCCTCCACCCCCTCCATCGGGAACCCCGCGTAGCCCACGACCTCTCCCCGCCCGACGATCGGCCTGCCATTCGCCGCGGAAGCCAAAGCCAGCGGCGTGCCCGCATCGCCGGCCGTGACCTCCAGGATGGCCACATCGCCCGGCGCGACGAAGCTGATGCGTTCGGCGCCGCCCCCGGCCGCGCGCGTGAACTGCGCATCGAGGACCGGTCCCCAGCGCGCGTACGCCGGGTGGATCGTCATGTCCTCGCCCAGCTCCAGGCGCACGGCGAGCCCCGGCCCGCGCTTGGCGATGGCCCTGATGGTCCGGTTGCCGCGCACCTGGGCCAGGGCCTGCGCCACGTGGGCGTTGGTGGCCAGGCGCGATGGGGCCACCGTCCAGGCCGTCCCGATGGGCGTGAAGCCCCCATCGGCGCCCCCGACCCCCACCAGGCACACCGAGTCCACCACGCGGTCCAGGGCCGCGCGGATCGTGGCCGTGGCCTCGGCCGCGCGCGACTCCACCTGGGAGCGGACGGCGGCCAGGTCCTGCTGGCTCAGCGTGGTCACCTCGCGCAGGGCGGCGATCTGGCCGCCGGTGCGCGCCCGGATCACGAGAATCGTGGCGACGACCAGCACCAGCGCCGCCGCGCCGACGACCGCGAGGATGCCGGTCCGCCGGTGCGAGGCCCGCGCCTTGTGCAGCACATCCGCCGGGACGCGGGCCAGGGGGGGCGAATCCGCCCCGCCGTGGCGCTGCTTCTCCGTCCCGGGCAGCTCGGCCCCGATCACCGTGGCCGACAGGAGGGGGCCGCCCTCGCCGAGCTCGAAGCGCAACTCGGCGCCGATGGGCGCCCGCT
>CAYLZN010000299.1:0-7272 GCA_964387935.1 uncultured Vicinamibacteraceae bacterium
CCGCTCGATCTTTCCCACCACGGCTGCGAAATCGAGCCCGTCCTCGGGGAACGTCCCGGCCCACGGGCCGGGCTCGGACGGCGCCTGCAGGAGGTCCGCCGGCAGCGCCGTGCGGTCGATCTGCGCGCGCCCCGGGCTCAGCGCGAGGGCGCGCTCGATCACGTTCTCGAGCTGCCGGATGTTGCCCGGCCAGTCGTACGCCATGAGCGCGCGCATCGCGTCCTGCGAAATGGTCACGCCCAGTCGCGGCGGATCCGCCTCGCGGCCGAAGCGGTCGAGGAAGTGGGACACCAGCAGCGGAATGTCCTCGCGGCGTTCGCGCAGCGGCGGCAGGTGGATCGGGATGACATTGAGCCGGTAGTAGAGGTCCTCGCGGAAGGTGCCCTCTTTCACCATCCGCGCCAGATCGGCATTGGTCGCGGCGATCACGCGCACGTCCACCTTGACGGTCTGGGAATCGCCGATGCGCTCGAACTCGCGCTCCTGCAGCACGCGCAGCAGCCGCGCCTGCAGCGGGGCGCTCATCGTCCCGACCTCGTCGAGGAAGAACGTGCCGCGATGCGCCTGCTCGAACCGCCCCTGCCGGTTGCCCACCGCGCCGGTGAAGGCGCCACGCACGTGCCCGAACAGCTCGGCCTCGAGCAGCGTCTCCGGGATGGCGCTGCAGTTGAGCGCCACGAACCGCTGGTGCCGGCGAGGGCTGTTGTGGTGGATCGCGCGGGCGACGAGCTCCTTGCCCGTCCCGGTCTCGCCCTGGATGAGAATCGTGCTGGTCGTGGCCGCCACGGTCTCGAGCAACTGCTGCAGGGACTGCATCGCCTGACTGCGCCCCACGAGTCCCTCGAAGCGATACCGCGCGTCGAGCTGCGAGCGCAGGTAGGCGTTCTCCGCGCGCAGCCGGTGCCGCTCGAGGGCGCCCTGCAGCACGTGCAGGAGCACGTCGAACTGGAACGGCTTCGTGATGAAGTCCGCGGCGCCCCGCTTGAGCGTCTCCACGGCGTCCCGCACCGTGCCGTAGCCGGTGACGACGACCACGAGAATGTCCGGGTAGCGGGCCCGCGCCGCTTCGAGCACCTGGACGCCGTCGATGCCGGGCAGCCGCAGGTCCGTCACGACCACGTCGAAGGCGAACCGGGACAGGCGTTCGAGGGCGTCCTCGCCCGAGCCGGCCTGCGTCACCTCGAACCCGGCGTCGGTCAGTTGCGCCGACCACGCCTCGCGAAGGGGAGCTTCGTCTTCGACGAGCAGCAGGTGCCTGGGCGTGTCCATCCGATGCGACCGACAGCATTTTGACACCCCCGGGGACGGCCGGAAAGGACAATCACCGTCGTGCTACAGGAGCCCCCGCCACGGTCCGATACTTGGGGCGGACCGGCTGGGGCGTGAACGCGCGGCGCACGGAGCGCCGGCCCCTCAGCGGATCGACGGATCACGAGCATGACCGGTGAGCGTCACACGGTATCGATCCTCCAGGCGTGCGAGCAGGTCGGCGTGAGCCGACGGACGATCTACAACTGGATCGCCAGGGGGAAAGTGGAATACGTCCGGACGGCCGGAGGGTCGGTGCGCATCTTCAGTGACACCCTGTGGCGGTCCCCGGACCGCGAACGGCCGCCGCACGACGCCGGCCTGTCCGTCTCGGCTCGATGAACGGCGAGGACGACATGCTCGCGGCCCACGGCGCCGAGACCCACCACGCCATCAGCGACGACAGCCTCCGTTCGCTGTTCCATCGCCTGAACAACCAGCTGGGCATCGTCCTGGCGAACGCCGAACTGCTGGAGTCGCGGGTACCCGACGAGCCCGCGAAGGCCCGCGCCGCGCAGGTCGTCGACAGTGCCCTTCAGGCCATGGCGACCGTGCGCGAGATCCGCGCGCGTCTCGACGCGAGCGCCGGCGGCGCCGCACCGACCGGATGAACGAAGACGTCGTGCCCGACATCAGGGGCGTCAACTGACCGTCACCATTGGGGCTAAAACGTCAATTTCTTGACGTCTCGACGTGCGCACGGCCGCGCGGATCTGCACGCGGCTGCACGCGACTGCGCGGTCTAACTCTCTGAAAACAAGACGTTTGGATCGACTGAGCGCCCAGCTCGTCGCGCCAGGTCCTCGCCTGCGCCGGGTTGGTACCGCCGTTGCCTTCTCTCCTGGCATCGCCTCACCACGACGGTGCGGCTGCAATGGCGGAGCCAGCGATGCAGCGAGCCCCAGTGACCGATGCTCAGCGCCACCGGATCGAAGCCAGCCTTCCGTTCGTGGAGGGCCTGGCCCGACGCATGGCGGCGTCGATGCCGAACTCGATCGATCTCGGAGACCTGGTGCAGAGCGGGATGATCGGCCTGATCGATGCCGCGCACCGGTTCGACGAGAGCCGGGGCATCAAGTTCGAGACGTTCGCCGAGCGGCGCGTGCGCGGGGCGATCATCGACGCGCTGCGCCGCGACGCCTGGCCGCGCGGCGTGCGGCGCATGCGCCGCCAGCTCGAGGCCGCGCGCGAGGAACTGCGGCGCGAACTGGGTCACGAACCGTCGATCTCCGATCTGGCGGCGCGTGTCGGGTCGGACGAGGCGCGGCTCGGGCGGACGATCGTCCGCATCAACACCATCGAGTCCACCTCGCCCATGGCCATCCTCGACGAAACCGACAGCGCGGACCTGCCGCCGATCCTGCTCCCGTCCGAGCCGCCGTCCCCCGACCGCGCCTACGAAACGGTGGAGGTGCGCGAGCGCGTGCGGGCGGCCATCGAGACGCTGCCGCCGCGCGAGCGCCACGTCATCGGCCGCTACTACTTCGAAGAAGCGACGATGAAGCAGATCGGGTCGGAGATTGGCGTGAACGAATAGCGCGTCTCACAGTTGCACGCGCGCGCCGTCCTGCGCCTGAAGAAGGTGCTGGGCGTCGAGGTCACGCCGCAGGCCGCCATCGTGTCGATCGCGGCGCGCCGTGGGCGGATGCGCCCGGTCAGCACGCTGCACGCCGGGGCGGTCGTCGCGCCGCACGCGCCAGCCGCAGTCCTGCCCTATCCGGCGACGTCGCGCGCCGTGCGCACCAGGTCCGCGAGCCTGAAGGGCTTGGGCAGCCAGCGGCAGCCGGAGGTTTCGAGGAACCGGCCCGCGTCGGTGCCCGCCACGTCGCCAGTGACGAAGATCACGCGGCGCGAGAGTGCGGGCTCCCTGGCCGCGATGGCCCGATAGAACGTCGGCCCGTCCATCCGCGGCATCCGCAGGTCGCAGACGATCACGTCGAAGCGGCGGGCGGTCACGAGGTCGAAGGCCTCCTGGCCGTCCCTCGCCAGTTCGACCACGAACCCGGCTTCGCGAAGGCCCTCGGCGACGGCGCCGGCGAGCGCCGCTTCGTCTTCCACCACGAGCACCGTCAGACCGCCCCCGGTGTCGGGCGCCAACTGCTCCGGCGGGCGCGGCGCGGCCACGTGACCCGTGCCGCCCGTCGGCAGCTCGACGAAGAACGACGCGCCCTGTCCAGCGCCCGACGTCACGGTGAGCCGACCCCCATGTTCCTGCACGATGGCGCAGGCGACCGTGAGCCCGAGGCCGGTGCCCTGCCCGGCCGACTTGGTGGTGAAGAACGGATCGAAGATCTTCGCCGCCGTCTCCTCGGGCACCCCGGGTCCGTCGTCATTGACCTCGACGACCACCGCGTCGTGCTCCGGATCCTGCCAGGTGCGGATGACGACGGTGCCGCGCCCGTGCGCCCCGAGCATGGCCTGCTCCGCGTTGATGACGAGGTTGAGCAGCACCTGCTGCAACTGATGCGGATCCGCGAACACGGGCGGCAGGCCCCCGGCCAGCGCCTCGACCACCGCGATGTTGTGCGACCGCTGTTCGTACTGGCGCAGGGACAGCGTGTCGCGGACGACCTCGTTCACGTCCACCATCGCGCGCGTGGTGTGGCGCTTCCGGGCGAACGTCAGCAGGTTGCGGACGATGCGGGCCGAGCGCTCGGCCTCGCCGAGAATCGTCTCGAGCCCGCGCCTGATCGCGGGATCGACGGGCTGCTTGGCCAGGCGCTCCGCGGACGCGAGGATGGTGGCGAGCGGGTTGTTCAGCTCGTGGGCCACCCCCGAGACGGTCTGCCCCAGCGCGGCGAGCTTCTCGGACTGGAGCAGTTGCTGGTACAGCTCCCGGCCCTGGTCGTCCAGACGCTTGCGCTCCGTCACGTCCCGAAGCACGGCGCTCACGTCGATGCCGCCCTCGTCGCCAACGGGCTGCGCGAGCGCCGTCATCTCGACCCAGAGCGCCGAGCCATCCGCCCGTCGCAGCCGCAGCAGCAGGTCGTTGACGGCACCGTCCCGGCCGAGTCGCCCGAGCAGGATGCTGCGCGTGTCGGCATCCATGAAGCCGGCGGCGCTGCCGGAGTCGAACAGGCCGACGTCCTCGTCTGCGGTCTCCGGCGGGAGGCCCAGCATGATCTTCAGATGCGGATTGACGGCGCGCGTGGCGGCCCGGTCGGCGTCCACGCGGCCGAAGTACAGACCCTGCCGCACGGTCTCGAAGAGGCGCACGAGGGCGGTGGCGAGGTCGAACGACGCGGCCCCTGGCATGCCGGTGATCCTGGGCGCCTCACTGTATCCCAATCCGGCCCCGTGCGGGCCCGGCTGTGCTTGAGCGCGCCGAGGCCGATATGTGATCCTGAAGACTCTCGCCGAGAACGCCGATTACTCCCGATGCGTGCCGCGCCGTCGGGGCGAAGCGTCCGCGGACGCGCGTCCGGCCGGGGCCCGATCCAGAAGGAGGAGACGAACCGATGCGGAACCGAGGACTCCACGCAGCGCTGATCCTGGCGGCCTTGTGCACGGCCTCGCCGGCCCTGGCCCAGTCGTCGCGGCCGACGGTGGCCGTGCTGGACCTGGACTACGGCACGATCGACCACTGGTGGGGGAGCAACTGGGATGTCGGCAAGGGGGTCGCCGACCTCATCGTCGACGAGCTCGTCAACGACGGCAGCTACCGGATCATCGAGCGCAAGCGTCTCGACGCGATCCTGGCGGAGCAGAACTTCTCGAACTCGGATCGGGCCGATCCCAGCGCCGCGGCCGTGTCCAAGGTCGGTAAGGCGCTCGGCGTGAAGTACCTGATCGTCGGGTCCATCACCAAGTTCGGAACCGAAAAGAAGGACACGAAGGTCGGGGGTGGCGGCTGGGGCGGCGGCGGCTTCGGCCTCGGCAAGGTCGGGACGTCGAAGGGCAAGGCCAACGTGGCCCTCGCGGTCCGCATCATCGACACGACGACGGGCGAGATCATGGCGAGCGCGAAGGGCGCCGGTGAATCGAGCCGCAGCGGGCTGCTCCTGGGCGGCGGTGGCGGCAAGTGGGGCGGCGCCGGCGTGGGCGAGATCGACATGGGCTCGTCCGAGTATCGGGACACGATCCTGGGCGAGGCCACCGAGGCCGCGGTCAAGGACGTGACGGCCAAGCTCGTGGCCGCGAAGTCGCGCCTCGGATCGTAGCGGCGGCGCAGGTCCGTCGCGCCCCCGCGCCCGCAGTGGGCGGAATTGACAGGCCTCTGGAGCTGGTGGTGTAGTGAACGCACTGCCGGCTCCAGGCCTGAATCCGTCCACCATGCCTACCCCCGTCTTCCTCAGCGCCGTCCGGTCGCCGATCGGACGGATCAACGGCAGTCTCAGGGACGTCCATACGGCCGACCTCGCGTCGGCGGTCGCGCGAGCGGCCATCGAGCGCGCCGGCATCGACGCCACTGCCATCGACGAGGTGGTGATGTCGGAGACGTACCGGGCGGACCTGCCGGGCTGCTCGGGCCGCCCCGTGGCCCTGCGCGCCGGGGTGCCGCTCGAGGTGCCGGCGTCGAACGTCAACATGCACTGCGGCAGCGGCCTCAAGGCCATCGTGCAGGCGGGGCAGATGATCCGGTGCGGCGACGCGCGCACGGTGCTCGTAATCGGGCTCGAGTCGATGAGCCGCACGGCGTACCTGCTGCGGGGCGCGCGCCAGGGCTTCGGCCTCGGCCACGCGGCGCTCGTCGATCAGCTCGTGCAGAAAGGGGATCCGGCCAAGGACACGCGGTTCGACCCCACCGGAGCGCTCTCGATGGGCGAAACCGCCGAGCGCCTGGCCGAGCTGTACGGCATCACGCGCGAGCGGCAGGATCGCTACGCGTGGCGGTCGCACCAGCGGGCGGTGGCGGCCTGGGAGGCCGGCCGCTTCGACGCGCAGATCGTGCCGATTGCGGTGCCCGCGGGCAAGGGGCAGACGCGTCCGTTCGCGCGAGACGAGCATCCACGCGCCGACACGACGCTCGAGGCGTTTGCCGCGCAGACGCTGGCGTGCTTCGACGAGTTCCCGGAACTGGGCGCGCGCGAGGCCGACGTCAACGTCAACGGCTCGGGCATCTCGCTCGGCCATCCCATTGGCGCCACCGGCACGATCCTCGCCGTGAAGGCGCTGCACGAGCTCGTCCGGATCGGCGGCGGGCCGGGTCTCATGACCATGTGCGTGGGCGGCGGGCAGGGGATCGCCGTGGCCATCGAGCGATGACCCCCCTGCCGCGCATCAGGGAGCTCACACCGGGCGCAAGCGGCGTCGGCTACTTCCTGTGCGTCCGGAAGGAGGTCCGGACCACCAAGATCGGCACCTCGTTCATCCTGTTCGCCCTGCAGGACGCCACGGGCGAGATCACGGCCAAGCTGTTCGAGGACAGCACGCGATACAAGGAAGAGTTCGAGGCCGGCGAGTTCGTGAAAGCCGAGGCGCGGGCGGAGCTGTACAACGGGCGGCTGGAGCTGGTGGTGGCGCGGATCCGCCGCGTGAATCCCGACCAGGACCGGGCGCACGGGTTCCGCGAGGTCGACTGCATTCCCTCCTCGCCCTGCGACGTGGACGAGATGTGGCGGGAACTGGGGGATCGGGTGGCCGGGGTCGCCGACGCAGGCGTGCGCGCCCTGCTGTCGCGGATCCTCCAGGACCACGAGGCGCAGCTCCGCGTGTGGCCGGCAGCGCTCACCGTGCACCATGCGTATCGTGGAGGCCTGCTCGAGCACATCCTGCAGGTCGCGCGAGTGGCGCGCGCGCTTGCGCAACTGTACGGCGCGGACCAGGACCTCGTGCTCGCGGGCGCGATCCTGCACGATATCGGGAAGCTGCGGGAGCTCGAGTACGACCTCGCGACGTCCTACTCGCGCGAGGGCAACCTCGTCGGGCACATCCCGCTCGGGCTCATGATGACGCGCGAGGCCGGCGCCGGCCTGGCGTCACTCACCGACGCGCGGCGCACGGCCATCGAGCACCTCATCGCGT
>CAYLZN010000300.1:0-7272 GCA_964387935.1 uncultured Vicinamibacteraceae bacterium
AGTGATCACCGCGGTCGAAGGATCGGAAGAGCACCTGCGCCCCGGCGTAGAGCACGTGGCTGTTGTGTGGCGAGATGAGGAGGGGCGGCGTCCAGTTGAATCGGAGCGGCACCTGGCCCGCGGCGCGCTTCGGCTGGATGAGCGTACGCGTGAGCGTCCGCATGTCCGCCCGCCGGTGCCCGCCCCATTGGATGGTGTTGTAGACCCAGCGGCTGTCGGCGGGATCGACCTGGTTGTACATCCCGTCGTTGTCGCCCACCGTGATCCAGTCCTCGGGGCCCACCTGCCCGCGCCAGCCGTTGATCGGCCCGCGCCACGAGTCGTGGTCCTGCATGCCGCCGTAGATCCGGTACGGGTCCTCCATGTCCACGGCAATCGCGTAGAACTCGCCGCCGCGCAGGTTCGCGAAATGATCCGTGGTGCGTCCGCCGTCGTACGACACATGAAGGCCGCCGTCCGTCCCCATGAGCATGCGGTCCGAGTCCTGCGGATCGATCCACATGGCGCGGAAATCACCCACGCTGACGCTTCGGAACAGGTGACGGGCGTCCCAGGTGAGCCCCTTCCACGTCCGGCCGCCATCCTCGGAGCTGAGCAGTGAGTCGCTGTTGACGAAGATGCGCTCGTGATTGCCGGGATCCACTCGGATCTGGTCGAACGAATACCCGGCCTTCGAGCTGACGTCGTCTTTCGCGGCGTTCATCTTCTGCCACGTCCGACCGGCGTCCACCGTGCGATACACCTCACCGCCGATCGTGCGCGGCTGTGGCTCGCGGTTCCTGGCGCGATCGCGGGTCACCTCCTCCTCGGTGGGCGGGCGCGGCGTCAGGTTCTCGAGGATCGCGTAGACAATGCGGGGGTCCCGCTGGAACAGGTCGAGGCCGATGCGGCCCATCGGCCCCTGGGGCAGCCCGCCGGCCAGCCGCGTCCAGGTTCTGCCACCGTCGGTGGTCTTGTGGATGCCCGTCCCCTCGCCGCCCTCCTCGAGGCGCCACGGGTACCGCTGCACCCGGTAGGTGGCGGCGTAGAGCGTGTCGGGATCGCGCCGGTTGATCACGAGGTCGATGACGCCGGTCCGGTCGTTGACGAACAGCACCTTCGCCCACGTGCGACCGCCGTCGGTCGTTTTGAAGACCCCGCGGTCGTCGTTCGGCGACCACAGCGTGCCCATGGCGGCCACATACACGGTGTCCGGGTGCGTCGGATGAATGACGATGCGCGCGATGCGGGCCGAGGCGTCGAGACCCATGCGCTGCCAGGTGCGACCTGCATCGGCCGACTTGTAAACGCCGTCGCCTGGCATGCTGACGCGCACGATGGAAGCATCCCCAGTCCCGACCCATACGACGCGCTCGTCGGAGGGTGCGACGGCGATGGCGCCAATGGACCCCGTGCTGTGGTTGTCGAAGACGGGATCGAACGTCGTCCCGCGGTTGGCGGACTTCCAGACGCCGCCGTAACGGAGCGCCACGTAGATCGTGGACGCGTGCGCCCTCTGTGGCGTGTCCGGCACGGCGATGTCGGAAATCCACGACCCGGCGCGGAACGGGCCGAGGTTTCGCCACGGGAGACCGTCGAGCAGGGTCTCGTTGAGGCGCGGACTCTGGGCGGGCACGGCAGGCGCGCTGGCGAGCAGGCACGCCGCCAGGCTGAGCAGGAAACCCATCTGATGTCGCCGCATCACCACACGCTCCTGATCAGTCCCCCGTCCACCTGCAGGGTGGCCCCCGTCGTGTAGCTCGAGGCGTCCGACAGCAGGAACGCGGCGGCCCTGCCGAACTCCTCGGGCTCACCGTAGCGACCCAGCGGCACGGCGCGCTGGCCGTGGGCCCGTTGCTCCTCCACGCTGACGCCGGCCTGGCGGGCACGCATCGAGTCGAGTTCGCGGACGCGGTCGGTGTCGATCCGTCCGGGCACGAGGCAGTTCACCCGGATGCCGGCCGGGGCGAGCTCGTGCGCCAGCGTCTTGGCGAGCGCGGCGACGGACGCGCGGACGACGTTGGAGAGCGCCAGGTTCGGAATGGGCTCCTTCACAGACGAGGAGGTCGAGAAGAGCATCGCGCCTCCGCCGCGGGCCTGCATGACCGGTACGGTCGCCCGCACCAGCCGAATCGCGCTGAAGAGCAGCTGGTCCACCGCCGCCTGCCATGCAGCGTCGTCGAAGGACAGCGCGGGGCCGGCCGGCGGGCCGCCCGTGTTGACGCACAGCAGGTCCACGGGGCCGAACCGCTCGATCGTGCGGGCGTGCCACGAGGCGATTGCTGCTGCGTGGGAGAGTTCCGCCTCGAAGCCGACCACCTCGGCGCCCGACTCGGCGGCGATGCGCTGCGCGGCCTCGCGCGCGGCGCTGGACTGGCGCGACGCCAGCGACACGCGGGCGCCCTCGTGCGCCAGCGCCTGCGCCACGGCGAAGCCGAGCCCGCGGCTCGCCCCGCCGACCATGGCCACCTTGCCCGTCAGACCGAGATCCACGGAGCCTCCTTCCATTGGGCGGTCCAGGCGAGGACGCGGTCGAGCTGGGCGGCCGTCGCGGCGTCGAGCACCGGCCCTGGCGCACGCGTCGACCCGTCGGCCAGTGCGCCGCGCCGCCGCAGGATCTCCTTGCGGATCGCCATGCCGATGCCTTCCTGAAACTCGAAACGCAACAGCGGGGCGCAGCGGTAGAACACGTCGGCGGCGCCGTCGACGTCCCCCGACTGGAAGCGCCGCACGACAGTAACCAGCACCTCGGGGAACGCAAAGCCGGTCATGACCCCGACGGCGCCGGCCATGAGGTCCTCGAGCAAGAACACGCCGCCGAGGCCACCCAGGACGTCCACGGGCACGTCGCGGCACTCGGCAAGAATGCGCCCGGTCTTGTGCGGCGTCGGCGGGTCCTCGAGCTTGATGGTGCGGGCCGTGGGCAGTTCGCGGGCGATCCGGGCGAGCAATCCCGGCTCCATGGTGTAGCCCGACATCGGTGGAAAGTCCTGCACGATGATTGGCAGGTCCACGGCGTCGGCCACACCGCGGTAGTGCTGGACAACGGCCTCGGAGTTGAGTTTCACCATGCGAGGGGGGCTGATCATCAGGGCCGTCGCGCCCATGGCCTTCGCCTCGCGGCCGTTGGCGATGCAGGGCGCCAGCCCGTCGGCCGTGGCGCCCACAACGGTGGCGACACGTCCGGCGACCTGGTCGACGACGATTTCCACCGTGCGCCGGCGCTCGGGTTCGCTCAGGCGGACGGTCTCACTGGTGACGCCGAGGGCCGTGACGCCATCGACGCCGGCGGCGACAAAGAGGTCGACGACGCGTCGCAGGCCGGCCTCGTCAATGGGCCCTCGCGCGTGAAACGGCGTCGGCAGAATCGAGTACACCCCTCTCACGAGCCTCTCCTTTCGACCCTGGGTCAGGCCCTTACTTGTAGCACGCTTGCCGCACCCTACGAGGGGTAGCGTTGGGTGCTAAGAGTAAAGACCTGACCCCCACTGCCGGGATCCCGGCGCCGCCCCAGGACGCCGCCCGGCCTCTGCCACCCCGCGGCCAACTTTCCCAGTCAGCGCGCCTGGCACGAAGTTGGATACCGCCGATTCCCAATGGACGCCGTGTCGCGACGTCGATTCCTGAAGATCACCGGTACCAGCCTCGGCGTCGCGGCGTCGGCCGGGGCCCTGGGCTGTTCGTTTGCCCCCTCCACAGCCACGTCGGCGGCCACTCTGGGCCTTCAGAAGATCGCCACCTTCTGCGACCTCTGCTTCTGGAAATGCGGGGCCATCGCGTACGTCCAGGACGGCCGCCTGTGGAAGGTCGAGGGTAACCCTGACGACCCGCTGAGCCGGGGTCGCCTGTGCCCCCGCGGGACCGGCGGGCCGGGCGCCTACTACGACACGGACCGGCTGCGGGCGCCCCTGATCCGGCGACGGGACCGCGGCCAGGACGAGTGGGTGGAGGTCACCTGGGACGAGGCCATCCGCCACATCGCCGGGAAGATGCAGAAGATCAAGGCGCAGTACGGCCCCGAGGCCGTCGCGCTCTTTTCGCACGGGCTCGGCGGGAACTTCCTGAAGCACACCCTCAAGGCCTACGGCTCGCCCAATATCGCCGCGCCGTCCTACGCCCAGTGTCGCGGTCCGCGTGACGTCGGCTTCTCGCTGACGTTCGGTGAGGACATCGGCTCACCGGAGCGCACCGACATCCGCAACACCCGCTGCCTCGTGCTCGTCGGCTCGCACCTCGGTGAGAACATGCACAACACGCAGGTCCAGGAGTTCGCCGAGGCCCTCGAGGCCGGCGCCTCGGTCATCGTCGTCGACCCGCGCTTCTCCGTCGCCGCGAGCAAGGCCAGGTACTACCTGCCGATCAAGCCGGGGACCGATCTCGCGCTCATCCTCGCCTGGATGAACGTCATCGTCCGCGAGGGGCTCTACGACAAGCCCTACGTGGAGGCGCACGGCTTCGGCTTCGACGCGTTCGCCGCCGAGATCGCCCCCTTCACACCCGAATGGGCCTACCCCGAGACGGGCATCGACCCGGACCTGATCCGGGCCAGCGCGCGCGAGATGGCCAGGCACCGGCCCGCGACCCTCGTGCATCCGGGTCGGCATGCCACCTGGTACGGCGACGATGCGCAGCGGAGCCGGGGACTGGCACTGCTCAACGCGCTGCTGGGGAGCTGGGGCCGCCGCGGCGGGTTCTACGCCCCGAGCAGTATGGACCTCGCCGGCTACCTCTATCCCGAGTACCCGACGAGCGAGCGCGGCAAGGTCGACAACCCCGGCAAGAAGTACCCGTTCGCGTCCGAGACGCTGACGACGGGCATCCGCGAGGCCACGCTGACGGGCCTGCCCTACCCCGTGAAAGCATGGTTGGTGTACGCGACCAACCTCCTGCAGGCGCTCCCGAACAAGGCGGAGACCCTTGCCGCGATCCAGAAGCTCGACCTGCTGGTGGTCGTGGACGTCGTCCCCAGCGAGATCGCCGGCTGGGCCGACGTGGTCCTTCCCGAGTCGGTGTACCTGGAGCGCCACGATGATTTGAACGTCGAACTGTTCCGCGAACCGTTCATCGCGTTGCGGCAGCCCGTGGTGCCCTCCCCACACGATCAGAAGCCGAACTGGTGGATCGCGAGGGAGCTGGCCGTGGCGCTCGGTCTCGAGGCCTACTACCCCTGGGCGACGATCGAGGAGTACCTCGAGGCCCGGCTCTCAACGTCGGGCTACAACTTCGCCGAGCTGAAGGCGAGGGGCATCATCAAGGGCAAGCCCGGCCCGCTCTACTACGAGGACGGGCTGGCGCCGGAGTTCCCGACGCCGTCCGGCAAGATCGAGTTCTACTCGACGCAATTGCGCGATCACGGTTTCGATCCCGTACCGAAGTACACGCCGCCGAAGGCGCCCCCACCCGGGACCTTCCGCCTGCTCTACGGCCGCGCGCCGGTCCACACGTTCAGTCGGACGCAGACCAACCCGCTCCTGGCCGAGATGATGGACACCAACGAGGTGTGGGTCAACCACGACGTGGCGACCCGCCTCGGGCTGAGGAGCGGCGACCTGGTGCGCCTGAAGAACGAGGACGGCACGGTGTCGAACCCGGTCCGCGTGAAGGCGACCGAGCGGATCCGCCCGGACTGCGTGTACCTCGTGCACGGGTTCGGGCACGTGGCGCAGCGCCTGCGCCGGGCCGTGGGCAAGGGGGCCAGCGACGCGCAACTCATCGAGCGATACGCGGTGGATCCGCTCATGGGCGGCACGGCCATGAACCTGACGTTCGTCAGCCTCGAGGCGGAGGCCTGACGCCATGGCGCGATACGGCATGGTCATCGACACCGCCACGTGCGTCGGCTGCATGGACTGCGTCGTCGCGTGCAAGACCGAGAATCACGTCCCGGAGGGCTTCAACCGCGACTGGATCACGACCGACGTCCGCGGCAAGTTCCCGACGCCGAGCATGGAGATCCGCTCGGAGCGCTGCAATCACTGCGACGAGCCGCCATGCGTGACGTGCTGCCCGACCGGCGCGAGTCACGTCGAGGCGTTCGGCAGGATCGTCCTCGTGACGCATGGCGAGTGCATCGGCTGCAAGGCGTGCGTGGCCTCGTGCCCGTACGACGCGCGGTTCATCCATCCCGAGGGCTATGCGGACAAGTGCACGTTCTGCGAACACCGCCTGCGGGAAGGGCGGGACCCGGCGTGCGTGTCGGTCTGCCCGACACACTGCATGTCCTTCGGCGACCTCGACGACCCGAACAGCCAGGTCAGCCGGCTGCTCGCGGCGCGACGTCACCACCCCGTGCTCCCGGAAGCCGGGACCAAGCCACGGATCTACTACCTGGTGTGAGCCGGCGCCGGTGCCGGGCCGGCCGCAGGGTTCGCGAGGGTGCGCATGCTGGAACAGACGACCACGAGACACAACCATCTGATCGACCCCGTGCTCCATGTGTGGGGCTGGGAGATCCCTGTCTACCTGTTCCTCGGCGGGCTCGTCGCAGGCATGATGATCCTCACCGGCTACTACCAGCTCACGAGACCCGCGAGACGGATGTCCTGCGTCTGTGCGCGGCTGCCCGTCATCGGCCTGGTGCTGCTGTCGCTCGGCATGGTCGCGCTGTTCCTGGACCTCGAGCACAAGCTCTACACCTGGCGCCTCTACACCACGTTCGAGCCGACGTCGGTGATGTCCTGGGGCACGTGGATCCTGATCCTCGTCTACCCCGTGCTGATGGCGAGCGTCTTCGTCCGGCCGCCGGACCTGCTGGCCGCATTCGTCCCGGCGCTGGATCGGTCGGAGGCGTGGTTCGAACGTCGTTCCCATGTGACGCGCCTGGTGGCGGCAGCCAACATCGGCCTCGGCATCGCGCTGGGCATCTACACCGGCATCCTGCTCAGCACGCTGGGCGCGCGGCCTTTGTGGAGCAGCAGCCTGCTGGGCCCGCTATTCCTCTTCTCGGGCCTCTCCGCAGCCGCGGCCTTCGTGCACTTCGTGACCGGCGACCCCGTCGAACGACGGCAGATGGAAGTGGCCGACACCGCGTTCCTGGCCATCGAACTCTCACTGGTGCTGCTCTTCGTGATCGGCCTCGCGACCTCGACCCAGGCTCACGCGCAGGCGGCGAGCCTGCTGCTCGGCGGGTCCTATACCGCGACATTCTGGGTGCTCGTCGTCCTGCTGGGCATCGTCGTCCCCATGGTGATCCAGTTTCTCGTCGTGATCCGCCGCGTCGGCCACGCGCCCATCGCACCGCTCCTGGTGCTGATGGGTGGCCTGGCGTTGCGCGTCGTGATCGTCAGTGCGGGC
>CAYLZN010000301.1:0-6009 GCA_964387935.1 uncultured Vicinamibacteraceae bacterium
GCGGCGATCAACTCGCTGGCCATGTCGTCGGCGGGCATGCACGCGGACGTGGCCGAGGGCCTGCGGTTCTTTGCGAAGTACCAGCGAGCCGACGGCAAGATCACCCATGAGATCTCGCAGGCGGCGGGCCGGATCCCCTGGTTCACGGACTTCCCGTACGCCTACTACCACGCGGACACCACGCCGTACTGGATCGTCGCCGCCTGGCAGCACTGGCGCGCCACCGGCGATGCGGCGCTGCTGGCGGAACTCTGGCCCGCCTTGGAGAGGGCGTGGGCCTGGTGCCTGACGACCGAGACGGACGGCGACGGCCTGATCGAGAACACCACGGGCGGACTCGGGGCGATCGAGGTCGGTGCCATCGGGGAGAGCATTCACCAGGACATCTACCTGGCGGCCGTCTGGGTGCAGGCCACCGAGGGGATGGCCGCCCTCGCCGAGGCCCGGGGCGAACCCGCCCTCGCCGCGGACGCGCGAGCCCTCCACACCAAGGCAAGGGCGACGCTCAACGACCGCTACTGGCTCGAGGGCGCGGGCCACCACGCGTTCGGCCTCCTCGCGTCTGGCCGCACGAACGACGCGCTCACGGTGTGGCCCGCCACGGCGGCCGCCTTCGGCCTCCTCGAACCGTCGCGCGCGAACCGCACGCTGGCAGCGCTCGCCTCGCACCGCGTGAGCGCGGACTGGGGCACCCGGATGCTGGCGCGCGACCACCCGCTCTACGAGCCCCTGCACTACAACATGGGGGCGGTGTGGCCGTTCGTCACGGGCTTCGTCGCGTGGGGACACTACCAGTATCAACGCCCCTGGTCCGGCTTCCCGCTGCTCGACGCGCTCGCGCGCCTGACGTTCGATTTCGCACGCGGCCGCCACGCGGAACTGCTCTCCGGGCAGTTCTACCGGCCACTCGACACCGCGGTACCGCACCAGTTCTTCGCGAGTTCCATGCTGGCGACGCCGCTGTTGCGCGGGCTGGTCGGCTGGAACCCGGACGCGGCGCACGGACGCGCTCGACTCGCGCCGCAGATTCCGCCTTCCTGGACGCAGTTCGAGGTGCGTGACCTTCCCGTGGGCGCCAGCCGCGTGGACCTGCGCCTGACGCAGGCGGCCGGCTCGCTCACGGCGACGCTGCGGCTGTCGTCCGGTCCGCCCGTGTCGATCGAGTGGGTGCCCGCGGTGCCGACGGGCGCCACCGACGTCCGGACCCTCGACGCTGGCAGGCCCGTTACGCCCGGCCTGGTTCGGATCGGTCGCGCGCCGACCACCGTGATCACGACCTGGCGTGGCGGGTACGCGGTGGAGCCGCCGCGCCGCGACGTGTCGGTGGGCGACACGAGCCGTGGGCTGCGGGTGCTCGACGTCCGCACGGCCGGGGCGGACGTGGCGATCGACCTCGAGGCGCCGTCGGCCACCGCGCACGAACTCCGCGTGTTCGGCGGGCGGCCCTCGTCGGTGGACGGGGGCGACGTCGTGAGCTGGGAAGGCCGGGAAGGACGCGTGCGGGTGGAGTTTCCAGCCGCGGCCGACGGCCTGTCGCGGGTGACGCTGACGCTGCGCGCCGCGCGCTGACTACCAGAGGGACTCGCCGGTCTTCCGGAGCCACGCCTCGGCCTCGCGGAAGTCCGGATACACGCGCGCGACCTCTCGCCAGAACCCCCGCGAGTGGTTGGCGTGGCGGAGATGCACGAGCTCGTGCATGAGGATGTAGTCCGACACGAAGGGCGGCATCTGCACGAGCCGCCAGTTGAGGGAGATGTTGCCCTGCCGCGAGCAGGATCCCCAGCGCGTGCGCTGATCGCGGACGATCACCCGCTCGACCGCGAGGCCCAGGCGCCCGGCGAACTCGCGCAGCCGGGGCTCCAGTTCATGTTCAGCCAGGGTCCGGAGCTGCCGCTCGACGGCCTTGCGAACCGAGCCGCCCCCAGGCACGCGGACCGCCTGGTCGGCGAAGTCCACGGTGGCGCCCACGAGCCCCGGGCGCACCGAGAGCGTCACCTCCCGCCCGCGAAACAGGATGGGCGTGCCGTGGGACCAGTGTTCGTGCGCCAGGCGCGTGCTCACGCGCTGCCGCCACTGCCGCTCGATCCAGGAGCGGTGGCGCTCGACCACCTGCAGCGCCTCCCGCTTCGATCCCCGCAACGGAATGGTGACCCGCACGACGCCGTCCGGCCGCACGCGCAGGATGTACTTCCGGGCACGCGGCGATCGGACGAACACGTACGCGATCGACGCCTGCGGCGCCGCCGGGGCCGACGCGTCCACCGGCGGGCCCGGGGCCTGCCCCCCGGCGACCGGCGTTTCGGGCCCGCGGTCGCCGAAGGGGAGGGGAATCTGGGTCACTTCGTCCACTTCGTGATCCACTCGAGCACCGTGTCGTGCCACAGGATACTGTTCTGTGGTTTGAGCACCCAGTGGTTCTCGTCAGGGAAGGACAGGAAGCGGCTCGGGATCCCGCGGCGCTGGAGCGCCGTGAACGTCGCCATGCCCTGGGTTTCGACGACGCGATAGTCCAGGGCGCCGTGGATGACGAGCATCGGCGTCTTCCACCTGTCCACGTGGTCTGCAGGGTTGTGCTTCGCGTAGCCCGCCGGGTTGTCCCACGGGGTGCCGCCGTGTTCCCACTCAGGGAACCACAACTCCTCGGTCGCGAAATAGGCGAACCGCTCGTCGAGGTTGCCATCGTGGTTCACGAGGCAGCGGAAGCGATCCGGCCAGTTGCCCGCGATCCAGTTGATCATGTAGCCGCCGTACGACGCGCCGAGCGCGCAGGCCCTGGTGCCATCGAGCCACGGGGCGTGGGCGAGGGCCGCATCGAAGCCCTTCCGCAGGTCCTCGAGCGGCTTGCCCCCCCAGTCCCCCCGGATTGCGTCGGTGAACGCCTGGCCGTAGCCCGTCGAGCCGTGGAAGTCCACCATGACCACCCCGAAGCCCGCGCCGGCGTACGTCTGGGCGTTCCAGCGATAGTGGAAGTTGTTCGAGAAGCTGCCCTGCGGGCCCCCGTGAATCAGGAACGCCACCGGGTACTTGCGTCCCGCGGCGAAGCCGACGGGCTTCACGAGCCAGGCGTGCACGGTCTCGCTGTTCCAGCCCTTGAAGGTGATCTGCTCCGGCTCCCCCATGGCGATCGACGTCAGGCGGGCGTCGTTGACCCTGGTGATCTGCGTCAGGCCAGTGCCATCGGGCTTGACCGTGTGGAGGTCTGCCGGCGCGGTCAGCGAGTCGATGGACACGACGATCCGGTCCTTCGCCACGCCAGGATCGACGTGGTGCCCCTTGGTCAGGATCGGTCGCGCGGCGCCGGTCGCGGCGTCGATTGCAAAGAGCCCTTTCTGGCCGAGGTGATCCGCCGTCGTGAAGATCGTCCGGCCATCCGCGGCCCACACGATGGTGTCCGCGGACCGGTCCCAGCCGTCGGTGAGCGTTCGCGGCTGACCGTCGGGCCAGCCGCGGAGGACGATGGCGAGGCGGTCCGACTCGTAGCCCGGTCTCGCCATCGCGCGGTAGCCGAGCGTCCGGCCATCGGGTGAAAACACGGGACCCGTGTCCGTGGCCGCGTTGCCTGCGGTCAGGTTGCGCGGGGCGGCGCTGCCATCTGCCGGCGCCACGTATAGGTCCACGTTGGTGGACCAGGGTTCGGTGGTCCCCGCAAGGCGCGCCGCGAACACGACGCCGCGGCTGTCTGGCGTGAAGGTCAACTCCTCGGCGCCGCCAAATGGCTTCGTCGGCGCGTCCGCGTCCATCCCCTTCATGATGGCGACTGGCTCGCCGCCCGCGACTGGCACGACGAAGAGATGCGACCGGCGACCGTCCTTCCAGGTGTCCCAGTGGCGGATGAAGAGCCGGTCGAAGATCCGGCCGCTGCCCGGGCGCTTCTTGTCGGCCTCGAGCCGCTCAGTGGTGCAGGCCAGCGTGGCACAGTCGACGAAGACGTCGAGCGCCACCGCGAGCGAACGCCCGTCCGGCGACAGGACATACGAGCCGACATCGAGCGGCAGCGAGGTCACCTGCTGGGCGTCGCCGCCCGCCACCCCAACCCTCCACACCTGCATCGAGCCAGACCTCGACGACAGGAAGAACAGCGAGCGGCTGTCGCGCGCCCAGACGGGGCTGACGTCGCTCGCGGGATGGTCGGTCAGCCGTCGGAGCCCGGTGCCATCGGTCCCGACGACCCAGACATCGGGTCGTCGCCGGTTGGCGTCGAGATCGAGGCTGCTCTGCACGAACGCCACCTGCGTGCCGTCCGGTGAGACCGTGGCTCCGGAGATTCGTTCGAGAGCAATCAGGTCCCTGATGCCCAGCGGGCGCGGCTGCGCGCCGGCACTGCTCGGAACGCTCAGGCCGATCACGCACGCCAGTACCACCGGAGTGAGCGCGCGCGATCGCGGGATGACAGAACGCATGAGTTCCTCCTGAGGCGAGAAGGTATCACGAGAAGGGCAGGCACAAGGCACAAGGCACAGGGCACAAGGCACGAGGCACAGGGCACAGGGCACAAGGCACAGGGCACAGGGCACGAGGCACAGGGCACGAGGCACAGGGCACGAGGCACAGGGCACGCGTCGTGTGGCCGGAGTAAGATCGCCCAATGTCGACCAATGCTCAGTGGCGTCTGCGTGAACGTCCCGAAGGTGTCGTGAAGGCGTCTGATTTCGCGTGGCACGAGGAACCAGTCCCCGCGCTCGGTGAGGGCCAGGTGCTCGTCCGGACGCTCTACCTGTCGCTGGATCCCACCAATCGCGTCTGGGCCTCGCGCGACAGTTATCTGCCGGCGGTCGGCATCGGCGAGGTGATGCGCGGCATTGCCGTGGGCCGTGTGGAGGAGAGCCGCCACGACGGCTACAAGGCCGGCGATCTCGTCAAGGGCCTGCTCGGCTGGCAGGTCTTCTCGGTGTCTGACGGGCGCGGTCTGACGCGCGTGCCCCCCTGTCCCGACGACCTCATCCCCCAGCACCTGCACGTGCTGGGACACATCGGCCTCACTGCCTGGGCCGGCGTGGTCGAAGTCGGCAAGCTGAAGGGCGGCGAGACGATGGTGGTGACGGCGGCCGCCGGGGCCGTCGGCTCGGTGGCGGCGCAGATCGGGAAGCTGATCGGCGCCCGGGTGATTGGCGTGGCGGGGACCGCGGCCAAGTGCGCCTGGCTCACCGGGGAGCTGGGTCTCGACGGCGCCGTCAACTACAGGACCGAGCCGTTCCGTGCGCGCTTCAAGACCCTCTGCCCGCGAGGCATCGACGTGTACTTCGAGAACGTCGGGGGACCACTGCTCGAGGCGGCGATCGCCAACCTCGCCCTGCGCGGCCGCGTGGCCCTGTGCGGGATGATCTCGCTCTACGCGGCCGATGCCCGCCCCGCGGGTCCCTCGAACCTGGACCGCCTCGTGTCTCAGCGCGCACGCATCGAGGGATTCCTGGTCAACGACTTCGGCCATTGCGCCAAGGAGGCGCTCACCCAGCTCGGCACGTGGCTCGCCGACGGCCGCCTCAAGTCACGCCTGACGGTGGTCGACGGCCTGCAGCAGGCGCCGGACACGCTCAATCGCCTGTTCGACGGGTCACACGAAGGGAAGCTGCTGATCCGGGTGTAGGGACGAGATCGGTTCTCGGTCGTCGGTATTCGGTGCTTGTCCAGAGACCACCCGTCGCGCTGCAATCGAGCCCTGAGCCCCGAGCCTTGAGCCCTACTAAGCCCTGAGCCCTGAGCCCTGAGCCTTGAGCCTTTGTGTATTGGGGTGGATGAGGGGATTCGAACCCCCAGCCTCTGGAGCCACAGTCCAGCGCTCTAACCCTTGAGCTACACCCACCGTGCAGACGGCGCGGGCCCGCGCGAGCACACCAGTGTAACGCAGCCCCCGAAACCGCCGCAACGGTCGGAGCCGGATCACGGCAGACTGGGCCGCACGCCGGACGATCAGGCGCGCCGGACGAGGGACTGGACGAGGGGGGCCTGCTCCAGTTCAGCGACCGGAAGTGGCCGCAGGTGCCCCTGCTCGATGGACGCCGCGGCGACCTC
>CAYLZN010000301.1:6019-7264 GCA_964387935.1 uncultured Vicinamibacteraceae bacterium
ACGTCGCGCCGCTCTTCTTCGCTTCGTACATCAAGCGATCTGCCCACTGGACCAGTTGTTCCGCCAGCGCACGCGTCGCGCCGCGCCGGTCTCGCAGCGATCCGAGCTGGGCGCAGACCACTCCCACGTCCACCAGCACCGGATGCCGTACGAGCGCGAGGTGTTCCTGATGCCAGCCGTAGCCCTCGAGCCTGGCCTTGAAGCGCGCGGCGATGGTCCGTGCATCTTCGGGCTTCGACAGGGCAGGGAGGAAGAACGCGAACTCGTCACCGCCAAACCGGGCGTGCAGTTCCCGCAGGTGAGCCGGACGGTCCCCGCCCAGATCCTGAGTCAGCAGATCCTGGGCGCGCAGGTGCTCGGAGAGGATGCGGGCCACGCGGGCGATGATGCGGTCCCCGACGGCATGGCCGAGCGTGTCGTTGACCCACTTGAAGCCCGTCAGGTCGACGACGCCGAGGGCGCACCAGCGGACCCGCTGTTCCACCGCGAGGAACGACTCGATGCGTTCCATGAACCACTCGAAGTTGAGCAGCCGTGTCTTGGGGTCACGGTGGGCCTTCTCGGAAAGCTCGGCCACGACCTCTTCGAAGTAGCGGGTGATGTTCGCGACGGTGGCCTCGCGCCGGATGATCTCATCGCGCAGCCGGCCCAGCTTGTCCGCGAACGCGGTGGACAGCGCCTGGATGGCTTCGGTCCTCGATTCCTGCGACAGGCGTCGTTCGCGGTCCAGCACGTCGCCCACGGCCGCGAGCAGTCGCGCCTTCTGATCGACGGGCGCCTCGAGATCGTGATCGATCCAATGCCGGAGATCGTCGGGCGTCGACGGTCCTGACGGGTCGGGAACGTGCGGCGTCGTGGACATGGTGCCCAGCCTTTGGCAGTCGTCCTCCTTCGGTAGGACGCGGCCCGTCCGCGAATGGTTGGCGACCGGGCGCGTTTTCTGCGCCCGGCTCAGGCGCCCGCGGAGTGCACCTGGGCGGCGTGCCCGTGCGGCTGCGCCTGGGCGAGCGCGGCGTGCTCGCGCTCGAGCCAGGCGATCCACGCCTCGAGGCCCTCGCCCGTGCGGGCCGACACCGGGAAGTACTTCGGCTCGGGCATCACGCGGCCCAGGACAAGGCCGACAAGAGCGGCGCCGCGGCCCGCGTCGCGACCGTCAACGGCGTCGCGATCCCGAAGTCGCGCGTCGACATCGTCGTGCGCGCGCAGGCGCAGCGCGGCGTTCCCGACAGCGAGGGGCTGCGCAAC
>CAYLZN010000302.1:0-7208 GCA_964387935.1 uncultured Vicinamibacteraceae bacterium
CCATTCGCGAAAGGCTGCGTAATGTCGGCACTTTCAAACCGTTCGGCGTTCTAGGAGCCTCGTCTGCTGCGTCAGCGTGAACCAGCCATTCCGGAAGAACGCTGTCGCACCAGCGTCCGGCACCCCGAGTTCCTTCGCGCGCTGTTCGTTCAGCTTCCGAAGTTCTTCCGGGTCCTTCCCCCACACCAGGTCGCCGACACTGGACGTCGTCGAGACCACCATCGGAACGGGCACGACGACCTTGGTGGCGATCGAGCCGGCCGCGTCAATGCGCGCGAGGTCCCGCAGGGCGTCCCGCAGCACGGGGTTCCGCGTGTAGGGATCGACGCCGAGTTTCTGTGCCCAGCGCCGCATCGCTGCCGACACGCCGAGCACGGAGGTCGCCGTTGACTCCACCGCGCTGTCCTGCGCGGCCGGCCCGGGGTGATCGCCCCCCAGCGCCGAGTCGGTGGCCCGCTTCGTCGTGCGCCCCAGGTTCACCCCGAGCCGCTTGATGCCGGCGCCGAGTCCCTTGGCGGTCCCGGTGGGATCGGTGGCGACGCGCGCGACGTTCTTCCCGACGCTGAGGACGGCCCCGCCCGCGGACGCGAGGAACACCTCGGACTTCGAGACCTCGGCCAGTTGCGCGAGCGCCCGGATCTCATCGACGCGCAGCGCGAGCTCAGAGAGCCCGGCGGCCTCGAACGGGCCAAAGTCGGACGTCAGCGTGAACTCGTGGAAGAACCCCTCCGTGCGCACGAGCGGGGCGACCGTGTGATGGGCGCTCGACACCAGCCCTGCCGGCAGGAGGTCGGTGGCCGTGAACGTCGGAACCGGGTCGTCCTGCGCGGCGAGCCAGGCCACCGCACCGGCAATGACGGGCAGCGCAACGACGGCGCGAACACGGCGGGCACACAACATTGAATCAGTCTCGTCGCTGCTGGACCAGTTCGATCCCCGACTCCTCAATCAGCCGCCGGTACACGTCCTCCAGCTCAGGATCGTAGGCGAACGACTCGGCGAAGACGATGCGGCGGATGCCGGCCTGGATGGCTTCCTTCGCGCAGCCGAAACAGGGACGCAACGTCGTGTAGAGCACGCCGCCGTTGGTCGCGTTCCCGTGGCGCGCCGCGAAGACGATGGCGTTCTGCTCGGCGTGCACGCAGATGCAGGCATCGTATCCCGCGCCCGTTGGCGCGTCCGACGCACAGCGCGGGCATCCGCCCTCGTTGCAGTTCCTGACGCCGATGGGCGTGCCGTTGTAGCCGGTCGCGATGATGGCGTTGTCGACGACGATCACCGCGCCGACACGGCGGCGCGCACAGTTGGCGCGCGCGGCCACCGCCTCCGCGATGCCAAGGTAGTAGTCGTCCCAGGCGGGTCGCGCCATGCCCTATCGCCCAGGTGGCCTCGGCTGAGCCACCTCGAGGCGCAGGACACGTTGGTCGATCGCCGCCCGCAGTTCCGCTTTCGTCGCCAGGGGCTCGATCGCCGCCCGTAGCCGCTGATCGAGGTTTCTGCGCTCCTGCTCTGGGTTCTGCGTCGGCATGGGGCCTCCTCAGGTCGGCAACGCGCCCAAACCAGCCCACCAGCCGGGCCGGGAGTCGTTTCGGGCGCCCGATCCTACCATCGTCGAAATGGCAAGAGCGATGCCGCTCGGATGGGAGACGCCCGTCAGGCGCCGCTTCCGATGTAGTGCACCAGGTGCGAGATCGTGTCGGCCTGTTCCGCGATGACCGCGCGCACCACGTCACCGATGGAGATCACCCCGACAACCACGCCGTGCTCGACGACCGGCAGGTGGCGGATGCGGTGGGCCGTCATCAGGGCCATGCAGCGCTCGGCGGTGTCCTCCCGGGTGACGCAGACCACCGGGCTCGTCATGATCTGGACCACCGGCGTGTCGCTGGAGGCGCGGCCCGCCAGGACCACCTTCCGGGCGTAGTCGCGCTCCGAGAAGATGCCGAGCAACTCCGTGCCTTCCATCACGAGGAGGGCGCCGACGTTCTTGTCGGCCATTACTTTCAGGGCCTCGAGCACCGTCGCGCGCGGCGCGACCGCGTACACTTCGGACTTGCCCTCGAGCAGTCGGCGCACGGTCTTCGTCATTGACACCCCTCCATGACACTGCGGGCGGAGGACACGCGTCGCCCAAGTCCGTTCGGGCACGCTGACAGGATGTGACGCGACTATACGGCGGGGCCGCGGGAGGGGTCAAGCACCCCAGCGGAGGCGCGAATCGTAGTCCTCGAGGCCGTGCCGACGCAGGAGCTCTCGAAGCTCACCAGGCAGGATGCCCGCGCGGCGGGCGGTCTCCTCGATCGCCGCGAGGCGGGCGCGGGCCTCGGCGATCTGCCGTTCGATCTCGGCCCGCAACGACTGGCATTCCGGCAGCTCTGCTTTCTCGACGAGCCAGGGATACGGCCACGAGCTGCCCGCCGGCGCGAGGTACTGCCCCACGCAGGCGCCCCGGTACCGGGCATTGAGATTGCCGACCCGCGTCACATCACCGGCCAGCTCACCGAGCCGGCTGTCGAGGTCTCGCAGCACGGTATCGCGTTCGGTGGCCTGCGTGGACGGGGCGGAGGGCGACGATGCGCCCACGCCGGCCGCGGAGGCGGGCCGCGTTCGAGGTGGCACAAGGCTGGTCGCGGGCCTGGCCGTGAGCCAGTCCTGCGGACGATCGACGAGCGCGCGGATCGACGCGGCACTCGCCGCGTGGGCCGGGCCGTCGCCGACGGCCGCGCGCGTGATCACGGCCACGACTCGTCCCCGCTCATCGACGAGCGCCGCTCCAGCCACGTTCACGTCAGCCGGCAGATCGACTTCATACGAGGGCGGTCGTTCGGCCGACACCTTGCGAATCCTGCCGTGCGCACTGGACTGCGGCCGCGTCGAAAGCACGACTGTGAGGACCTGGCCCGTCGGCGCGCTGGTGTCGGCCCGAAGCACCGGCAACGGATCAGGGGTCCCGTCCGCGGGCACGCGAAGCAGGGCCAGCCCGGAGCGCGGGTCGCTGGCGACGACCTGGGCCAGCACCGATCGGTCCGGGTGCAGGCGCACCTGGACGATGAGCCGGTCGCCCAGCGCGTCGGCGGCGGTGGCCACGATCCCCCGGCCCACGAAGAGGCCTGACGCCCCGTCGCCCACGGCCACGAGCGCGCGCGACATGTTCTGCGCGGCCACCGTGACCGCCCCCATCGTCTGCAGGAGCACGAACAGGATGAACAGGCGGACCGCCATGGCTCACTCGGACGCCGGCACCGACGGCAGCCCGGCCAGGGCCATGGCAAGTTCGCCGGTGTCGTATTCGACGTCCTGGAGTTTGCCGGCGAAATAGTCGTCGTAGGCCTGCATGTCGAAATGCCCGTGGCCGCACAGGTTGAAGAGGATGGCGCGGGAGACACCGTCCTGCTTGCACTGCAGGGCCTCGTCGATGGCGCCCTTGACGGCGTGGTTCGCCTCGGGCGCGGGGAGGATGCCTTCGGTCCTCGCGAATGTCACGCCTGCCTCGAAGCAGGTCGTCTGATGGTAGGCTCGCGCCTCGATGAGCCCAAGGTGCGCGAGGTGGCTGACCATCGGGGCCATGCCGTGGTAGCGCAGGCCGCCGGCGTGGAACCCTGGCGGGGTGAACGACGAGCCGAGCGTGTGCATCTTCACGAGCGGCGTCAGTTTGCCCGTGTCGCCGAAGTCGTACGCGTACTGCCCCCGGGTGAGGCTCGGACAAGCCGCAGGCTCGACCGCGATCACGCGCACGGCCCGACCACCGCGCAGGTGCGCCCCGATGAACGGGAATGCGATTCCCGAGAAGTTCGATCCCCCGCCCGTGCATCCGACGACGATGTCCGGGTAGTCGTCGGCGGCCTCGAACTGGTCCATGGCCTCCTGGCCGATCACCGTCTGGTGCAACAGCACGTGGTTGAGGACGGAGCCCAGCGCATACTTCGTGTCGCTGCGCTGTGCCGCCACCTCGACGGCCTCTGAAATCGCGATGCCCAGGCTGCCGGGATGGTCCGCGCGGGCAGCGAGGATGGCGCGCCCGGACTGAGTCTCCATCGACGGCGACGCCACGCAGCGGGCGCCATAGCTCTGCATCAGCGCCCGGCGATACGGCTTCTGGTCGAACGACACACGGACCATGAAGATATCCACCGTCAGCCCGAACACGGCCCCCGCAAAGGCGAGCGACGACCCCCACTGTCCGGCCCCCGTCTCCGTGGCCAGGCGGGAGATCCCCTCGGCCTTGTTGTAGAACGCCTGGGGCACGGCGGTGTTGGGCTTGTGGCTGCCGGCGGGGCTGACCCCTTCGTACTTGTAGTAGATCCGTGCCGGAGTGCCCAGGGCCTGCTCGAGGCGCCTGGCCCGGAAGAGCGGCGTCGGACGCCACAGGCGGTAGACGTCGCGCACCGGCACCGGAATCTCGATTTCGCGCTCGGTGGACACCTCCTGCTGGATCAGCGCCATCGGGAACAGCGGCGCCAGGTCGTCCGGCCCGACGGGCATCATCGTCGCCGGATGCAGGACCGCGGGCAAGGGGCGTGGCAGGTCGGCAGCGAGGTTGTACCACGCCCGCGGCAGGCGGGACTCGTCGAGCACGTACTTGTAGGTGTCGTCCATCATTCGCTCCTGCGCGGGGGAGCGGGTCACGCGCCCACACCCCTCTGAGCGACTGTATCGGCATTGGATCGGCGTGTCATGAACGCGTACACTCGCGTCGCGATGGAGGCCACCGTGCACTGGCGGTTCGGACGGCCCGGGGGCACGCTACCCCCGCTCGAATCGGCGGAACACTGGCTGACCGCTGCCGAGGGCGAGCGGTTCCGGCACTTCAAGATCGAGAAGCGCCGCCGTGACTGGCTGCTGGGCCGACTCAATCTCAAGGCGCTCCTCGTGGATCTCGTCGCGCACCGGTGGGGCGTGCGTCTCGAGCCGCGCCACGTCTGGATCGACCGGCTCGGCTCCGGGGCGCCCTGCGTGAGGCTGGCCCCCGGGTCCCCTCCGGTGGAGGCGTTCGGGGAGCACGACCGCCTTCCACTCAGCGTGTCCAACAGCCACTCGGACGGCCACGCGCTCGGGGCTGCGCTGTGGACCGACGCCCTGGCGGCCGCCGGCTGGACGAGCGCGATCGGCGCCGATCTCGAGCGAATCGAACCACGCTCGCCGGCCTTCGTCGGCGACTTCCTCACGATCGAGGAGCGGGAATACTGGAACGCAGCCAGCGGAACCGAGCGCGACCTCCGGGCCAACCTGGTGTGGAGCGCCAAGGAGGCGGTCCTCAAAGTGCTCCAGCGCGGGTTGAGCGCGGACACGTGGTGGCTCACCTGCCTGCCAGACGTTGCGCTCGGTGGCGCGGCGCATCCTGCGGAGACGCTGCCAGTCCAGGTGAACCTCGCTCCCCCGGCGTTGGCCTGGCACACGTTCTCGACCTGCTGCGACCCGCGCCTGCAGGCGGAGCACGTGCAGTTCGCCGGTCGCTGGTGCCGAGCGGGCGATTTCGTCCTCACGCTCGCCGTCGGCCTGATGAGCCGGACCTCACAGTAGGGGCTTGATCAATCGGGCACGACAGGCGTACACTTCCTTTGCGCTCCAACGAAACTGCTGACTCGCGAAGTTCGTCCTAGGCTTTTGTACGGCCGGGGCGCCACCACGGCAGAGCCGGAGGAGGTTTCCCTATGGCGCACTTGGACAGGGAATTCGGCCCGCTGCTGAACCGGGTCGTGGCCGACTACAGAGAAATGCCGGGCTTGTGCGTGAATCTGCCTCAGGCGTGCCGGCTCTGGCATCTGGACAAAGCGACGTGTGAGCAGGTGCTCGACGCGCTCGTGCACGACCATTTCCTGCGCCTCACCCGCAAGGGGCTTTTCGTCAAGGACTGATTCGGGCGAACGCTGGTGCATCATGGGAGGCGCCGCCGCCCGCGTCGGGCGGTGGGCGCACCCGTCAAGGGGCCCATGATGCCCGAGTCGCCGGCGCCCAGCCCAGAACCCAGGCTCCTGAAGACCCTGCGGCAGGATCTGCGCGAGGTCCGCGCGGACCTGCGCCGTGAGTCGCTCCGCCAGCAGACGTCCCGCACGTTCGCTGACCTGCAGACGTTCTATCTCTCAGCGGAGCGTCGGGAGCAACTGGCCGGCATGTCACGGCTCCGCCGGTGGATCGTACTGGCGTGGGCGCTGCTGAAGAACCTGCTGCTCAAGCTGACGCCCGCGCGGCGCATCCTGCTCGCCATCGCGGTCGTGCTCATCCTGACCCGGTCGAGCGTCGGAGACAGCGGCAGCAACGTCACGTTCCAGGCGCCGGGTCTGGGCGTGATCCTGCTCCTGCTGCTCCTGGCGCTCGAACTCAAGGACAAACTGCTCGCACGGGGTGAACTCGAAGCCGGCCGCGCCGTGCAGAAGGCGCTCGTCCCGGCGCGTGCGCCGGCCCTGCCCGGCTGGGACCTCTGGCTGTTCACGCGGCCAGCCAACGACGTCGGCGGCGATCTGGTGGATGCCCTCGACCTCGGCGGCGGCCGCCTGGCCCTCATCCTTGCAGACGTGGCCGGCAAGGGCCTGCCTGCCGCGCTGCTCATGGCCAAGCTTCAGGCCACCGTCCGCGCCCTCGCCCCCGACACCTCATCCCTGGATGCGCTGGCGGCACGCGTCAATCGCATCCTGCACCGGGACGGACTGCCCTCGAGCTTCGCCACGCTCGTGTATCTCGAACTGCACGCGGATTCGGACCACGTGACCCTGGTCAATGCCGGGCACATGCCGCCGTTGGTCGTGGGGCGCGGCAGCCTGTCCGAGTTGCCTCGGGGCGGACCCGCGCTGGGCCTGCTGTCCTCCATGACCTACGCGGTGCAGGAGGTGTCGGTGGCCCGCGGGGACACGCTCGTGATCTACACCGACGGCGTCACGGAAGCCATGGACCCGCAGGGCGAGTTCTTCGGGGACGACCGCTTGCGCGAGACCCTGCGGGCCGCTGCGGGCCAGGGCGCGGAAGCGCTCGCGAGGAATCTCCTCGAGCATCTCGCGGCGTTCGTCGCCGACGCGCCAACCCACGACGACGTGTCGCTGGTGGTGGCGCGGAGGAAGGCGTAGGAAGGCGTACGGCGTATGGCGTACGGCGTACGGCGGCGTACGGCTGGACAGGGCGTACGGCTGGAATACGGCTTGCGGCTCGCGGCGAGCGGCTCGCGGCGGGCGGCTTGTGGCGGGCGGCTCGCGGCGGGCGGCAGGCGGCGCGATGAC
>CAYLZN010000303.1:0-7198 GCA_964387935.1 uncultured Vicinamibacteraceae bacterium
GACCGACGCGGCGTGGTGGCTGTCCCAGGCACGGCGAGCGCCTTCGCAAACCGAGACGGCGGCGCTCGCGGCGTTTCCATCGCTCGTGCGCGGACGCGAGGCGCTCCGGCACCGAGCCTCCCCGGGCTTCACGCCGTGGGACGGCTTCGTCGCCGCCGCGGGCACGCTGCTGGACCAGACGCAGTCCATCTTCGCGATCTCCCCCTCGCGGCTCGAGGCGGCCGCGAAGTGCCCCTTCCGCTTCTTCCTGCAGAAGGGGCTGGGCGTGGACGCGCTCGACGAGGAGGAGCGCGACCGCGACGTGTGGCTGGACCACCTCACGCGCGGCCGGATCCTCCACGAGATCTTCGCAGAGACGATCCGCGAGCTGCGGCAGGAACGGCGCCGGCCGACGAAGGCCGACGTGCCGCACGTCCTCAGGCGCGGCGAGCGCCGGCTGCGGCAGCTCAGCGACGAAGTGCCTCCACCCTCCGAGGAGGTCTTCCAGCACGAACGCGACGAGTTCCTGTACGACCTTCGCCTGTTCATCGAGGACGAGTGCCGTCACCCCGAGGCCGAGCCGATCGCGTGCGAGGTGCCGTTCGGGTTGCCGCGCGGGCCGGAAGACGATCAGGAACCGCTGGTGCTGACCGACGCGGTGGAGATCCCGCTCGGGCAGGGGCGACGCCTCCGCGTGCACGGCCGGATCGATCGCGTGGATCGTCGGACCGACGGCACCTTCGAGACGATCGACTACAAGACGGGCCGCTTCTGGCCAGCCGACTGGCAGGGCACGTTCGCCGGCGGCACGCGCCTGCAGCATGCGTTGTACGGCGTTGCAGCCGAGATCATGCTGGCGCGTCGGTACGAGCGCCCGCGCGTCTCGCAGGGCACGTACTTCTTTCCCAGCGCGCGCGGGTTGCGTCGCCGCAAGGAGATCCCGACGCCGGATCCGGCGCGGCTCGCCGCGGTCCTGCGTGACCTGGCCGACGTCATCGCCGCCGGCACCTTCATCCAGGCCCCGAAGAAGGAGGCCTGCAAGTTCTGTGACTTCGCGGCGGCGTGCGGCAGGGACCCGGCCCTGCGCGCGAAGGCCAAGTTCGACCTCGCGCCGGAACTGGCCGTCTACCGGAGGCTGAGCGCCCATGTCTAGCGCGAGACGCCGGCCGCCGGACCAGCCCGTGCGGGATCGCATCCGCGACGATCTCGACACCAACCTGCTCATCGAGGCCGGCGCGGGGTCCGGCAAGACGCACAGCCTCGCGGAGCGCATGGCTTCCGGCATCGCCCGGGGCCGCTACGACGTGACGCACATGGCCGCGGTGACGTTCACCCGCAAGGCCGCGGCGGAGCTGCGCGGGCGCTTCCAGCTCGCGCTCGAGCAACGTCTCGACGCAGGTCCCGGCGCCGAGGAGGACGCCCGACTGCGGCACGCCCTCGCGCATCTCGAGCGCTTCTTCGCGGGCACGATCCACGCGTTCTGTGCGCGCCTCCTGCGCGAGCGGCCCGTCGAGGGGCGCATGGCCCCGGGGTTCGCCGAGCTCGACGAGGTCGACGACGCCCTGCGACGGGAACGCGCCTGGCGCGACCACCTCGTGCGGGAGAGCGCCCGCGGGTCGCCTCACCTGCGGGAGCTGCGCGAAGCCGGCATCCGCCCGCCGGATCTCGACAACGCGTTCGCGAGAGCCTGCGATCACGAGGACGTCCGCTTTCCGGTGGCCGGTGCCGAGGCCCCGGACCCGACGCCCGCCTGGGCGGCCCTCGAGCGGTTCTGGGCGGCGATTGCTGCGGAGCTGCCGGATCCCATCGATGCCGACACGTCCTGCAAGGTCCAGAAGCTGGCGCGCACCTTCGGGGACCAGCTCGCGGTCGCGCGGCGCGACCGACCGTCGCACCTGGCCCGCCTGCTCGATGAGTGGGACCGCATCGAGATCATCAACAATCGCTGGGGTGATCGCAGCAGCCGCGGCAACCCGGTGGCCGCCCGGGTGAAAGCGCTCATCGAGGCCTTCCAGCGGGATGTGCTCGACCCGTTCCTGGGCGCGTGGCGGGCCTGGCTCTACGATCGCGCCGTCGCCGTCCTGGCCGACGCGCGCGCGTTCTATGCCGAGGAACGCCGCCGCGACAACGTCGTGAACTACGTCGACCTGCTGATGGTCACGGCACGCCTCCTCAGGGAGAACACGGCCGTGCGTCGCGCGCTGCAGGCCAAGTACCGCTGGCTGTTCATCGACGAGTTCCAGGACACCGACCCGATCCAGGCCGAGGTGTTCGTGCTGCTGGCGGCGGACGAGACGAAGGTGCCCGATCCACAGGCGCCGCTCGACTGGATGCACGTCTCGCTGCGTCCGGGGGCGCTCTTCGTCGTCGGCGACCCGAAGCAGTCGATCTACCGTTTCCGCCGCGCGGACATCGACATCTACCACGTGGTGCGTGCGCGTCTCCAGGCCAGCGGCGGCGCGGTGCTGCCGCTCACGACCAACTTCCGCTCCGTGCCGGACCTGTGCGCCTTCGCCAATGCCGTGTTTCCGACCCGCTTCCCCTCCGCCCCGGAGCCCGAGGCGCCGGCGTTCGAACGGCTGGAACCCGTCCGCGAGGCGCCCGCCACGACCGCGCCCGCGATTGTGACGCTCACGCTGCCGGCCGGCACGGACGCGCGCAGTTCCGCCGCGGTCGAGGCCGACCGCATGGCCGCGTGGATCAGGACCGAGGTCGCCTCGGGGCGCCGCACGTACGGCGACATGCTCGTGCTCACGCGCAACAGGCCCCGGCTCGCGCTGTACGCCCGGGTGTTCGAGAACGCGGAGATCCCCGTCGAGGTCAGCGGCGCAGGGATGTTCGGGGGCTCGGAGGAGGTGGGCTGGCTGCGCGGCCTCATCGAGGCGCTGTCCGACCCAATTGACGGTGTCGCGCTGATTGGCGTGCTGCGCGGTGCCCTGTTCGGCTTCACCGACGCCGAACTGTTCCAGTTCCGGGCGGCGGGCGGACGGTTCGACCTGTCCACGCCCCTGCCCGAGGCGGAGCCTGCCGGTGAGGGCGAGGGGCTCGACGCGCGATTCGGGCCGGTGCTGCCCGCGATGCGTCACCTGCAGCGTCTGCACCGCCGCGCGAGGCGCCTGCCCCTGGGCCAGGCGCTGGAACTGCTGCTCGAGGAGACCGGCCTGCTGGCGGTGAGCGCAGCGACCCCGGGGGGCGCGCGGGCCGGAGACCTGCTGCAGGCCATCGACCGCGTCCGCCAGATCGCGGAGTCCGGTGGCGGCCTTGCCGAGGCCGCTGACGCGCTGGCAGAGGACGCGCGCGAAGCCACCGACGTCGAGGCGCTGCCCCTGGAGCCTGGCCGGCGCGACGTCGTTCGCCTCATGAACCTGCACAAGGCGAAGGGCCTCGAGGCGAACGTCGTCTTTCTCGCCGATCCGTGCCACGGTCGCGCCTTCGGGCCCGAGATCCGGATCGTGCGCGGCCAGGCCGCGCCCGAGGGCTGGCTGCCGATCGTGCGCAAGGCCGAGGAGAGCTTCGCCGCGGACCGGGTGCTGGCCGCCCCGCGGGACTGGGCCCAGCACGCACAGGTCGAGCAGCGCTACCTCGATGCCGAGGAGGATCGCCTGCTGTACGTCGCCACCACGCGCGCCAGAGACCTGCTGGTCGTCGGGCGGTCGTCGAAGCCCGGTCAGAACAAGGCCTGGGGCATGCTCGATCCCTTCCTTGGCGCGATGCCCGAACTCGTGGTGCCGGCGATGCGGGCTCTCGAGGCAGAGCCGCCGATCGACGTGTCCCCAGAGGCGAGGGACGCGGCCGCCGCGCGACGGCGTCAACGGTGTGCGGAGGCCGCCACCGCCTCGTGGCACGTCGAGAGCGTGACCGAGGACGCACATCAGGTGGCTCGCGCGAGGCGGATTCGACGCACGGCGGCATCGGACCTGGTGGGCCCCGAGTCGGATCCGACGGCGTCGCTGCTGTCCGATACGCCGAGCCATCGCGCCGATGCCGGGGCGGCGTGGGGCACGCTCATTCACGGGTTGCTCGAGCATGCAGCCCGGAAGCCCGGGGCGTCGCGCCAGGATCTCGAGCGGCTCGCCCGCTGGCTGCTGATCGAACACCCCGATCTGCGGCCCTTCGTCGCCGAGGCGCTCGACAGCGTCGAGGCCGTGATGAAGGCCCCGTTCTGGGCCGAAGCCCGCGCCGATCAATACGCGGTCGAGGTCCCGTTCGCGATTCGGCTCGATCAGGCGGCCAGGGAGCCCGCGCGGGACGAGAGCGTTGGCGGGGAGGTCTCGCGGAGCCGCGCGCCGAGGGGCCGGTCGCGCACGCGCGGCCGCGAGACGGCGCTGCCGACCCAGGCGTCGCTGTTCGACCTGCCCGCGCCCGGAGGCGCGGAACCACTCGCCGCGGGCGCCGCGGACACGTCAGCCACGCCGGGGCCGACCATCCTGCGCGGGGTCATCGACCTCGTGTACCAGGCCGACGGGGGTGGGCGCATCGTGGATTACAAGACGGACCAGGTGATCGCGGACGTGCAGGAACTGGTCGCGCGGTACGGTCCACAGGTGGCGCGGTACCGTGAGGCCTGGACGCGGATCACGGGCGAGCCGATCAGGGACGTGGGCCTCTTCAGCGTGCGACGGCTCGAGGTCGCCTGGATGGGGCAGGAGCCGTGAGCGATCGCCGCGTGCCCGCCGCCAGTCACGAGACAGCGAGTGCCCGCGCCCGCGTCATCGAAGCTGGTGCCCGAGCGAAGTTCGGGCAGATCGCGACGGCGCGGCTCGCCGTTGGCCTGGCAACGCTGGCGGCTGTCGTCTGGGCCATTCAGCCGGCATCCCCGCGCGGCACCGGCTGGCTGGCACTCGGTGGAGTGCTCACGTTCCTGGTCCTCGTGCGCGTGCACGACAGGGTCGAGCGCCTCGCGCGGCAC
This sequence comes from uncultured Vicinamibacteraceae bacterium, assembly GCA_964387935.1. Lineage (GTDB taxonomy): Bacteria > Acidobacteriota > Vicinamibacteria > Vicinamibacterales > JAFNAJ01 > CAYLZN01. The sequence continues at coordinate 4,889 of CAYLZN010000303.1, forward strand.
CAGGCGGCCGTGGCCGCCTGGCACGACGGGCGCGTCGCCCGGATCGCGCGGCACTGGAGCACGCTCCCGGCGCCCTGGCAGCCCACGCTCGACCCGCATCACCCGTTCGCGCACGACCTGGACCTGTTCGGCCGAGGGTCGATCTTCGAACTGCTCGGTCCCGTCGGCACGTCGGCCGGCGCCAGGACGCTGTCGTCGTGGCTGCTCGAGCCCGCGTCGCCGCAGACGATCGGGGCCCGGCACGACGCCGTGCGCGAACTGGCGGCCCACGCGGAGTTCCGGGAGCAGTTCGCCGCGCATGCCGCGCTCGTCGAGCAGGGAGGCGCCTTCGACATGGCGCGCTTTCTCGAATGGGCGGAGAGCGACGCCTGGCTGCATGCGAGGCCGTGGCTCCTGTGGCTGTCGCGCGCGCTGGCGCTCGCGACGCCGGCCCTGCTCGCGGCGCAGGGCGCGGGGGTCGTCGGGGGATCGTGGTGGCTCGCCACGCTCACGCTGGGCCTGATCGCCACCTGGGCGGTGCGCCACCCGCTCGAGCACGCGATTGGCCTCGCGACGGGGTGGGAGCCGGCCATCAGGTCCTGGGTCGATCTGCTGTCGCTCGTGGAATCGACGCCCTTCGACGCCGCGCATCTGCGCGCGTCGCAGGCGGCGCTCGGCGCCGGCCACGCGCGCGCCTCCCGGCAGGTGGCCCGATACCAGCGCGTCGTGGCCTTCGCCGAGGTCCGTCACACCGCGCTTCTGCATTTCCCGCTGCACGCGCTCACGCTGTGGGACTTCCACGTCTGGTCCGCCCTCGAACGCTGGCAGCAGCGCAGCGGGCGTCACGTCCACGACTGGCTCCGCGCGCTCGGCGACATCGAGGCACTCGTGGCCCTGGCCACGCACGCCGCGGATCACCCGGACTGGCAGCCGCCCGTGGTGATCGAAGGCGCCGAACGGCTCGAAGCGCACGCCCTGGGGCACCCGCTCCTGGCCCCAGCCACCTGCGTTCGCAACGACGTGATCGTCGGGCCGCCTGGCCGTGTCCTGTGCGTGACCGGCTCGAACATGTCGGGCAAGAGCACGCTCCTGCGGGCCATTGGCGTCAATGCCGTGCTCGCCCAGGCGGGAGCCACCGTGTGCGCGGCTTCGCTCCGCATGCCACCCGTCCAGGTGCAGACCAGCCTGCGCATCGTGGACTCCCTGGCCGAAGGCGTGTCGTACTTCATGGCGGCGCTCGAACAACTGAAGCGCGTGGTCGAGGCCGCCGACGCCGCCGGGCGGGACGACGGCCCGCACCCGGGCCGACTGGTTCTCTACCTGCTCGACGAGATCCTGCAGGGCACCAACAGCCTCGAGCGCGAAGAGGCGGTGCGCATCGTCCTGCGTCACCTGCTCGCCACGCCGTCCATCGGGGCGATCACGACACACGACCTCGCCCTCACGCGCACACCCGAACTCGCCGACCAGGGGGATCACGTCCATTTCCGGGAGACCGTCGACGAACACGAAGGCGTGCTTCGCATGACCTTCGACTACAGGCTGCATCCGGGCGTGGCGACCTCCCGGAACGCGCTGGCCCTCATGCGGCTCGTCGGCCTGGCCGACGCCACACGCGGCCGGACCTCGCGGTAGTGCACGCGTCCTTCGTAGGCGTCGAGGGCGCACCCGGCACCCGGCACCCGGCAACAGGCACCGTCGCCACACGGTCTCTGACGGGTCAGGGTTGGATATGCTGTCGATGGAGGTGCCCGTGGCCAGCAAGCCCGAGAAGAAGGTGTCCAGGAAACTGCCGAAGACGTATCGCCGGTTCGCCGATCGGTTCCCCGGAATCGCTGAGGCCCACCATCAGATGAACCAGGCGGCGGGGGAAGCGGGGCCGCTCGATGCCAAGACGCGCGAATTGATCAAGATGGGCATCGCGCTGGGCGCCGGGCTCGAGTCGTCATTCAGGAGCCATGTGCGGCGCGCCCTCGAGAGCGGCGCGACTCCCGAAGAGGTTGACCAGGCCATCGTCCTGGCCGCCACTACCTGCGGCTTCTCCCGCGCCGTGGCCGGGTGGCGATGGGCGCAGGAGTGTTATTGACGGCGTACGGCGTACGGCGTAAGGCGTACGGCAAATCCTGACCGTCCGTCACCCTGTTCTACGCCGCCCTGCCGCTGGGCCACTCTGCCGTACGCTGCCCTGCCCGTACGCCGTCCCGACCGTACGCCCCAGCCGTACGTCGTACGCCGTACGCCGTACGCCCCTCAACTTCCCCCGACCATTTCCCCCCCCGCCTCGTCAGAACGTTCGTCGCCACCCTTTCGGCGGGCAGGAGATCAGGAGCA
>CAYLZN010000304.1:0-7189 GCA_964387935.1 uncultured Vicinamibacteraceae bacterium
TCACCAACCGCTGCAACATGATGTGCGACCCGTGCTTCATGGACGCCAACCAGGTCGGGTTCGTCCATGAGCTGTCGTGGGAGGACATCACGACGCTGCTCGACAACGCCATTTCGATCAAGCCGCGCCGGCAGATGTCGGTGCAGTTCTCCGGCGGCGAGCCCACGCTCTCGCCCTACTTCCTGGACGCGGTGCGCTACTCGCGTAAGGTCGGCTACAACTCGGTGCAGGCGGCGACCAACGGGATCGAGTTCGCCAAGAGCCCCGAGTTCGCCAGGGCGGCCGCCGAGGCCGGACTCCGGTACGTCTACCTGCAGTTCGACGGCATCGGGAACGCGGCCAACAGCCATCGGCTCGTCGGGAACCTGTTCGATGTGAAGCTGCGCGCGATCGAGAACCTGTGGAGCGCCGGCGTCGACATCGTGCCGGTCATCACGATCGTCAACGGCGTCAACAACGAGCAGGTGGGCCGCATCGTCCAGTTCGCGCTCGACAACCCGAGGAAGATCAGCTTCCTCTCGTTCCAGCCGGTGAGCTTCACCGGGCGCGACGAGGAGATCACCGACGAGCGCCGGACGGCGCAGCGCTACACCCTGTCGCACCTGGCGCACGACGTGAAGAACCAGACCGGGCTCGGCGAGCCCGTGCGCGACTGGTTCCCGATCTCCTTCATGGCGACCTTCACCGACTGGGCGGACCTCGTGCACGGGCCGACCGGCCGCGAGTTCGGCCAGTTGAACTGCGGGTGTCACCCCAACTGCGGCGTGGGCCTCGCGGTGATGGTCGACAAGGAGACGAAGGAAGCCGTCCCGGTGACCGCGTTCCTCAAGGGGGAGCAGCTCGCGAAGGACATCGCACGGGTCAACGATGCGGCGCGCGGGAGATTCCTGTCGGTGGTCGGGATGGCGCTCGCGCTCATGAAGAACTACGAGCCGTTCAAGTCGCCGACCCACTTCAAGATGTCGGACCTGCTGAAGAAGTTCGACAAGACCTTCGGCGCGACGGGCCGCGACTACGGGAAGGTCACTGGCGACCGGACGCTCGCCGACATCGAGAAGCGGCGCTCGGACCGCTGGAACTTCCTGTTCATCGCCGGGATGTGGTTCCAGGATCTCTTCAACTACGACTTCCGGCGGACGGAGCGCTGCATCATCCCGTACGCGACGCAGGAAGGGGAGATCTCGTTCTGCGCCTACAACACCGGCATCGGCTGGCGGAACATCATCGAGAAGATGCACATGACCGCCACGCTGACGAAGTGGTACGAAGAGCACGGTCGTCACGAGATCTTCGCGGGCGGGCATTCGGTGCCGCTCGCCTCGACCGCGCACTCGCTGCTGCTCGATCCCGAGGCCGTGGCCGCCGGCCGCCAGACGGACCTCGACGAGGCGGGCATCGCCAAGACGGCGCGCGAGGAGAAGATCCGCCGCCGGGACGAACTGAAGAAGCAGGCCGAGCACGAGCGCATGGCGCGGCTGTATCGCCAGCACGTGCTGAAGGAACCCGCGGCGCCCGAAGCTCCGGTCCAGATCGTCGGGCTGGGCGGCGCCAGGAAGAAGGAAGAGACGGAAGGCGAGCCGGTCGTGCGCTAGGCCCTCGGAGGGCAGCGCCTTCGGGGGGCAGGGCCTTCGGATTCGGAGGGCAGGGCCTTCGGATTCGGAGGGCAGGGCCTTCGGATTCGGAGGGCAGGGCCTTTCAGGCCCTGCCATATCCCGAACCACCACCGGGCCCGGGAACGTGGAGTTCCCGGGCCCGTTTTCTTTTCAGGCAGACTGCGACGGCTCGTCAGGCGAGGCTGACTGAAGTCGCCAGAAAAGGCGTCTTCTCTCCCTCGCGTGCGAAATCTGATTTCGGAACAGCGAATTCTTTCGATTTCTCGCTCCTCGAGCTCGCGTCAACGCCTGGCCTTCCTCTTGCTGAAAAGCCGGCAGGTGACCGGCGGCCTCGCCGTCGGCCGAGGAGGAACAGATGTCCCGAGTTCGTATCGCGACGCTCGCGCTGGCCACGACCCTGGTTGCGTCTTCCGCGTGGGCTGCGCCGTTCACCAACGGCAGTTTCGAGACCGGCCCGGCTCCTGGCGGATTCACCACGCTCGCCGCGGGCAGTACCAGCATCACCGGCTGGACGGTGCTCAGCACCAACATCGACTACATCGGCAGCCACTGGGTCGCGCAGGACGGCAGCCGAAGCCTGGACCTCAATGGCTCGGCCATTGGCGGAGTCGCCCAGACCTTCGATACGACCGCAGGGTCGACCTACACCGTCGGGTTCTGGATCGCCGGAAACCCCGACGGCCTTCCCACGGTCAAGGCTCTTACAGCTACTGCGGGTTCGACGACATTCAGTACGACGTTCGATGTGAGCGGCCACTCGAAGAGCAGCATGGGGTGGGAACTCAGAACGTTCGATTTCGTGGCGAGCGCTGGCACGACGACGCTGAGCTTCGTGAGCACGATTGGCTCGCCGTGCTGCTACGGCCCCGCCCTGGACAACGTTACGGTGACGCCCAAGGACCAGTCGCCTGCTCCGGTGCCCGAACCGGCGTCGCTCCTGCTGCTCGGCACGGGGCTCCTCTCCGGCGCGCGGGCGGCTCGTCGTCGTCGCTGAGCCATCGGCGCGACCCGCGGCGGGGACCATCATGCGCACCGACCAGTCCTCGGCATCGGCCCTGCTCCAGCCACCGACGGCGGGGCCGATTCCCCGTCTGAGCATGGGACCCGTCTGCGGCGCGTCAGCGGCCGCTCTCGGTCGTGGCGCGCGCCGCGCGGCGTGGCGCGCGTGGAGTCTGGGCGCAGTGATCCTGGGCCTCCTGGCGACTGGTGAGCCCGCCTGGGCCCAGGCGGACGCGCCGTCGGCGGGAGCCACGTCCGAGGCCGAGGCCAAGGCGCCGAAGTGCGCGTTCCAGCCGCGGGACTACCCGGACTACATCCTCTGGACCTGCAACCGCGAGGGCACGGCGTACGCGGAGACCGGCATCGTCCTGTGGACCCGGACCAACGGCGCCGGCGCCGAGGTAATGAGCGAGGTGTGGAAAGGGCCCATCGAGCGACTGGCGACCGGGGCCGAGTTGATCATCGACGCGCACCGCCGATCCCACTCCCGCTGCGTGCATTATTTCCATCTGGCGACAGCCGAGACCCGCACGCCGGAATGGAACCGCGCCACGCGGGGGTTTGTGAACTGGATGCGCAGCGAGGCACTCTCGCGGTTTCCCGAGTTGTGCTACGTCTCCCAGCCGGCGGCGGCCGACTACATCATCGTGTGGGGGACACCGGGGGCCAGCATGCCCTCGGCCTTCACCGTGGACATTCCGACCTCTTCGCCTCCGGCAGGTGCGCAGGCGGTGGCTCCGGACCCGCAAGGGCCCACGCTCGCCCGGACCGGCTCGAGGGCCGTGGCCCTCTCCGTCTACCGGGTTGAGACCGGCTTCGACGGCAGCATCGTCCGCCTCGGCCTGTCGCTCTTCAGTACCACGGCGGCCGCCGAGACCCCGGTCGGGGCGGAGCGCGAAGCTCTGCGGTCTGCGCTGCAGTTCGTCGCTGGGCAGACGCTCCAGTCGGCCAGCCTCGCCCTCCGGCCCTGACAATCTGCCGATCGGCTCGCGGCCTGCGGATCGCGGCCTGCGGCTTGCGGCCCGCAGCCCCCGGCACTGGGCCCTGACGGGACGGCGTCCTTCACGGATTGAGGCGAGGTCCCGTCCATTCGCCCTGTTCTTCTCCGTACGCCGTGTCTTGTCCGTACGCCGCCGTACGCCGTACGCCGTACGTCGTACGCCGTACGCCCCGTCCATGCCCCCCGATGATACGATTCCCTGGTAACCATGGCATCGCCGCCAACCGTCCTGGCCGGCAAGCTGCTTCAGTTGCTGGGGTTCTTTCACCGTGGCTCGCTCGATGTGCCCGACGGCCTGTTTTCGCGCGCGTGCGTCTTCCGGCTGAACGGGCTTGCGTACGAGGACACGCTCGGTCGCCCGATGTCCGATCCGCTGACGCGATTGCTCGGCCGCGGGCCGGCCGCGTATCGGTTCCTCGCGCAGGGGCTGCGTTACGCGGTCCCGGACCTGACCGTTCAGCTCGACGAGCTGCAGGGGGAGGAGCGCGGTGGGCTCGTGACGGCGGTGGCGACGCTGGCAGGGACCCCGCGCGGCGGAGGCTCGCTGCGGGCAGGCGCCGACGTGGCGTTCGTGACGGATGCCGGGGGCCACGTCACCGAAGTCGGCGTGCAGGTGACCGAAGACCTGCTGCGGGCGCTGGCCGCAGCCCGAAGCGCCTGAGATCGGGCGCGGGAGGTCGGACCCCTATGATGATCAGCCGCGAGCGACATCTCGACGACACCGCGAGACACCGCGTGGCCCTCGTGCTGCAGACCGCCACGACCGAGATGCACAGCGTGTTGGCCGATGCGCCTGAAGAGATCCGCGAGCAGGTCGGCGACGCGCTGGTTCGTGCGCTGGACGCCGTCGAGGCCGCGCTGAAGCCCCTCCTGGACCGCCCCACCGAGGCCAGGGCGACGACGGATTTCGGCTGCGGGACTTGAGTCAGCGCGCGTCGACGCGGTGATCCAGCATCCGATCCCCGTCGAAGAGAAACCAGCCCTCCACCGTCCGGCCTGCCAGAACGAGGGGCAGCCAGACCCGATCGTCCGCCCACATCTCGTCGTAGGGAATGGCCCCGACCGGCACCCAGATCGGGGACGCTTCCGGCGTCCCGGTGGGTGTGCCGACGACCTGCCCTCCGAGGAAGATGTGCACGTGGATCGAATATCCGTCGACGAACTGGAACCGCAGTTCCCCCTGCGGGTGGAGGTCCGGGCCATCGACGAGGAGTTCCTCCCGGAGTTCCCGACGCGCGCACGCGAGGGGGGTCTCGCCCGGGTCGAGGCGCCCGCCGGGGCCGTTGATCTTCCCGGCGCCGAGCCCTCGTTTCTTCCGGATCAGCAGGAGGTCGGGCCCGCGGCGGATGAAGACGAGCGTGGCCACGTCGCGGGGTGACCAGGCGGCCCAGTCGATGTCTTCGAGCCGTGTCGGCCGACCCGCCGCTTCCGCCAGCAGGTGCTGCATGCGGTCGTAGTGCGTGCCCTTCCAGTAGACGCGATCGCAGGTGGCGCAGTGGCTGTACTCGTGCCGCTTGGCGCGGACCCGCGGCGGGACCCGTCGTTCGACCGTCTCCGCTGCGGCGGGCATCAGCATGGTGTTGCAGCGGAGGCAGCGCGTGAAGGGCCGCACCAGCCGCGCCAGGTCGAAGCGCCGGACCACCTCCACCAGCTGGTCGCGCGGGGCCGTCGCCCGCACGAAGCAGCCGTGGGCGACGACACGCCGCTTCAGGAGTCCCTGATCGCGCGTGAGGAGGATCCGCCGTTCGCGTCGCGACACCTCCGCCAGCGCGGCGTCGTCGGCCTGGGTCTCGTAACGCGTGTCGAAGCCCGCCATGCGGAGGTACGCCCCGAGGCGGCCCAGGTGCACGTCGAGAACGAAGCGCACCTCGCGGAGCGGTTCCGATCTGACGCGCGAGACGCCGGCGACGTCTATGGCTTCGAACATCGGGTAGACGCTGACGAGGGCGTTCGGGGCCGGCGCGTGCTCGAGGGACACGGACTCGCCGTCGACCAGGACGAGGTCCACCTCGGTGTGCGGAATACCGAGCCCCTCGATGAGGTCCCGCAGCGGAGCCCGTGGCGGCGCCTCGCACTCGATCGTGGTGCCGCGCGACGCCCGCGGCAGGAAGTCGTTCAGCTCGGCGTAGAACCGGAGGCGGATACGTGGCATGGACGGCCCTGGCGCCGGCCTGGAGCTTACACCGTCGGGACCCTCTGTGGAGCCACGCGGCGCTCGGGCCGATTAGTCAGGCAGAGGGGACACGCCGCGTGCAAAGCCGCGAACCATCCGAGCACTCCGAGCTGGGCAGCCGCCGGCAGATGACCGAGCTGGCCGTGGGGACGATTGCCGCACTCCAGGATGGGGGGTTCGTCGACGAGATCGACCTGCTCTGTGAACGCGTGTTCCGCCTGCCGCCCGACCGCCTGTTCGACACGGCGGCCTGCGGCCAGTGTTCGTGGAGCCTGGCCTACAAGCCCATGGTGGAGCTGCTGCTCCTGCACGTGCGCGACGCGGCCACGCGAGAAGGTCCCATCGACAGCCGGCGCGAGGTCATTCGCTGGGCGATGACCGCCGCGGGGTTCTGAGCCCTCGCTAGGCGCTCACCCGGACCTCGGTCGTCGACTTCCGGCCGATGACCGCCCTGGCCTGCGACGTCGCCAGGGTATAGCGGGCCGTGACGTCCTCCAAGCGTCGGGAGACGAGCCGGCAGACCTGTTCCACGCCGTCCTCGTTCACGCCGAGGCGCTGAAGGGCCCGGGCGGACGGTGGGCCCACGGCGGCCGACGTCCCATCCGGCACGCCGATCATCCGGGCCACGATGTTCGCCAGGTGCACCGTGTCGCAGACCACGTCCGCGACCTTCTCCGGCGCGTGGTGATAGGTCACGGCGGTGGCGACGCGGTCGGGGAGGCCCCAGTGGCGGCAGAGCAGGCCGCCCAGTTCCCCGTGATGCACGCCGAGCACGTCGACTTCGGCCTGCAGTTCCGAGCGCTCGTCGTCGGCGCGCGCATCGGCGATGCCCTTCGAGAGCTCCGGTGTCAGGAAGCGCGCCAGGACCAGCTTTCCCACATCGTGCAGCAGGGCGGCCGTCACCGACTCGGGCGGCACCATGATCGGGGCCACCGAGGCGATGACCTCGGCTCCCAGGGCGGTCGCGACGGCGTGGTGCCACAGGTCGCCTTCCGACAGGCCGTACTCGGGCAGCGCGCGGCGGAAGGACGGGCCGATGCAGGACGCGACCGCGAAGGACACCACGGGACCGATGCCCACGCGGACAATGGCATCCCGAACCGTGCCGATGGGCACCAGGGAGGCGCTGCCTGCGGAGTTCGCGACCTGCAGCAGGCGACCGGTGAGCGCCTGATCGTAGGCGATCGCCTCCTCCACGTCGGCAAAGGCCCAATGGTCCTGGGAGATCACGCTGACCAGGCGACCGACGCTCACTGGCACGGGGTCCAGCCGTTCGGCAGCCCTGAGCAGGGTCTGATAGTCCAGCATGGGGGGATGGTGTCTGCGGGGGAGGGCGAACCGCAGACCGCTCCTCGTTCAGATATCGGCACCCGCGTCGGGAACTTGAGGTCGGCCCGGGCGGCG
>CAYLZN010000305.1:0-7188 GCA_964387935.1 uncultured Vicinamibacteraceae bacterium
CGATCACGTCGTTCAACTACGAGAACATCGGCGTGAACATCGACATCACGCCGCGGATTCACCACAACGACGACGTCTCGCTCACGCTGAAAATTGAGATCAGCAACGTGTCGGGCACCGGGTTCGGCGGGTTGCCGACGTTCGGCAACCGTCAGATCACGACGACGATCCGGCTCAAGGACGGCGAGACGAACATGCTGGCCGGGCTGATCCGCGACGAAGACCGGAAGACGCTCGATGGCGTGCCCGGCCTGTCGGATCTGCCGATCCTGGGCCGGCTCTTCGCCGCGAACCACGTCGAGACGATCGAGACCGACGTGGTGCTGATGGTCACGCCCCGGATCATCCGGGTGCTGGACCTGAAAGCGGAGGACCTGGCGGCATTCCGCGTGGGGCGCGAAGGGAGCTCGAGCGCGATCGTCGAGTTCCCCTCAAACGTGCCGGGCGAACCGCCTGCCGACCCCGGGGCGCCGCCGGCGCAGCGTCCAGGACAGGTCGCACCGGTCAGGCCCCCGAAGCCGCCTGGCGACTAGAGAGCGCCGCCAGCAACTGTTCGTGAATCCCGCCGAAGCCCCCGTTGGACATCAGGACGACCAGGTCCCCGGGTCTGGCCTCGGTGACCAGCACCTCGACAATCTCCGGCACCGTCGGCACGAAGCGCGCCTGGCGCCCGTCGTCGACGAGCGCGCGAACGAGGGCCTCGGGCCGCAGGCGGCGTTCGTCGGGAATCGAGGAACGAAACACGGCGGCCACAATCGTCTCGTCCGCCAGTCGGAGCGCCTCGATGAACTCGCCCTCGAACACCCGCAGGCATGACGTCGCGGAACGGGGCTCGAGGACGGCCCAGATCCGGGCCTGCGGGTGGGCCAGCCGCAGGGCCCCGAGGGTCTCGGCGACCGCTGTGGGATGGTGGGCGAAGTCGTCGTAGACGCGGATGCCCTGCGCCACGCCCCGGAGTTCCAGGCGGCGCTTGACGCCCTCGAACCGCCCCAGCCCCTCGGCCATCATCGTGGCGCTCAGCCCAAGCTCCGCCCCCACCGCGATGGCCGCGAGCGCGTTGCGGACGTTGTGCGCGCCCAGCAGCGGCACCACGAAGTCGCCGAAGTAGCCCCGCTCGCGCCAGACCTGGAATGCGGTCCCGGTTTCCCCCACCCTCACCTCGGTGGCGCGCCAGTCGCAGCCCTCGCCCAGCCCGAAGGTCTGCACGCGCGAACGCGCGGCCGGCGCAAGCGCGCGTGCCAGGGGGCTGTCGCCGCCCAGCAGCAGCAGCCCCCTGCGCGGTACGAGCAGGACGAACCGTCGGAACGCCAGCAGCACGGCGTCGAGGTCGGGATAGATGTCCGCGTGATCGAACTCCACGTTGTTCACGATGGCGATGTCGGGGAGGTACTTGAGGAACTTCGCCGTCTTGTCGAAAAACGCCGAGTCGTACTCGTCACCCTCGATGACGAAGTCCCGCCCGCGCCCGAGGCGGTAGCTGGACCCGAAGTTCGCGGCGATCCCTCCGACGAGGGCACTCGGGTCGAGCCCCCCTTCGGTGAGCAGCCACGCGGTGATCGACGTCGTCGTGGTCTTGCCGTGCGTGCCGGCCACGACGATCGATCGCGCACCCCACAGGAACTCGTCGCGCACGACCTCGGGCAGCGAGGCGTAGCGGATCTTCCGATCCAGCACCTCTTCGAGTTCGGGGTTCCCCCGCGAGATCGCGTTGCCGACGACCACCAGGTCGAGATCGCCGGTGATGTGCTCGGCGTGATAGCCGTTGAGGACGGGAATGCCCTCCTGGCGGAGAAAGTCGCTCATCGGCGGATACACGGCCTGGTCGGAGCCGGTGACCTCGTGCCCGCGCTGACGCAGGAGGGCTGCGAGCGTGGCCATCGCCACGCCGCAGACCCCTATCAGATGGACTCGCTTCATTCGACGGCCGCCTCCTCGACGACCAGCATGGGCGCGCCCGGGTCTGCCTGCACGCGGCAACGCACGCCGAGCGGCAGGGTCCACGCCGCCCCGCGGGTGTGCCCGGACGGGAATCCCCAGAGGATCGGGCCCTGGAACTCCGACAGGCACTCGGTGACGACATCGAGCGCGGTCGGGTCCCCACCGGGCTCGTCGCACCCCGGCAACTCGCCGAAGACGATGGCCGCGGCCCGCTCGAGCACGCCGGCCAGCCGTACCTGCGTGAGCATGCGGTCGATCCGGTAGGGACGCTCGTTGACCTCGTCGATGAAGAACACGAAGCCCGGCGGCGGTGAGAACGCGAACGGCGTGCCGAGCGACGCGCAGATCTGCGTGAGGGTCCCGCCGAGCAGCACGCCGCCGGCGTCTCCGGGTCTGATCACCGCGAGCGCATCCGGCCGCAGGGACCCCAGGGGCACCGGGTTCGTGAGGGCCTCGAGGAACGTCCGGCGGTCGTAGGTCCCGGCGCCCCCGCTGAGGCGACCCGCCACGGTCGGCCCGTGAAAGCTCACCAGGTTGCAATCGAGCGTCACGAACTGCAGGAGCGAGGTCAGGTCGCTGTATCCGATGATGGGTTTGGCGCCTGCCACCACCGTGGCCGGGTCGAGGAACGGGAGCAGCTGTACGCTCCCGTAGCCGCCGCGCGCACCGATGATGCCGTCGATCGAGGGGTCCTCGAGCGCCTCGGTGAGCGCCGCGGCCCTGGCTCGCGCGTCACCGGCGACGAACCGCTGGCGATCGAACGTGCGTGGATCGACGACCGGCTCGAAGCCGAGGTCGCGAAGCTCCAGCAGGCCACGGTCGAACTCCTCGTGCGAGAACGGGCTGGCCGGAGCGACGACGGCGACACGGGAGCCGGCCCGCAGCCGGCGTGGGCGACGCATGGGTCACACGAAGGCGGCCATCGCCTCGGCCACCGCCGCGTGCTCCGGCGTGGCGAGCACCTGGGCCAGTTCCGGGGCGGAGAGGGGCTTCGGCGCGGCATCGGCGAGGAATCGCTCCTTGGCGCGGCGCTGCCGCGCTCGCGCGGCGTCCAGCAGCGGCATCGAGAGCTCCTCCCGCTCCGCCGCATAGATGATCGCCTCGAGCAGGCGCGCATGCTGGTCGTGGTCGGTGCCGCAGGCGAGGACAATATCGCAACCGGCCGCAATGGCCTCGACCGCGGCACGTTCCAGGGGCACGCGTGCGCTCACGGCCTTCATGTCGAGGTCGTCGGTGAGCACGAGGCCCGAGAACCCAAGCGTGCCGCGCAACTGGCCGGTCACGACCGCGGCCGACAACGAGGCGGGGGCCCGTTCGTCGAAGGCGGGCACCAGGAGGTGTCCCACCATGATGGAGGCGACGCCGGCGTCGATGGCCGCCCTGAACGGGACCCACTCCACCTCGTCGAAGCGCTCGGGCGGAAGCTCCACGACCGGCAGGTCCAGGTGCGAGTCCACCCCCGTGTCGCCGTGACCGGGAAAGTGCTTGCCCGACGCGGCAATGCCGGCCTCCTGCAGCGCCAGGGCGATCTCGCGACCGTAGTCGGCGACGAGCCTCGGATCCGTGCTGAGCGCGCGGTCCCCGATCGCCGGGTTGCGGGGGTTCGTCAGCACGTCGAGCACCGGCGCGAAATCGAACGTGATGCCGACCGCCTTGAGCTCGCGCGCCATCGCGGCAGCGAACCGGCGAACCAGCCCGACGTCCTGCGCCCGACCGAGCGCCGCCATCGGAGGCCAGAGGGTGAACGCAGGGCGGAGCCGGGCCACGCGGCCCCCTTCCTGGTCAACGGCCACCCAGAGGGGCGTGGTCTCCGAGAGCCGGCGCGTCTCGAACGCGAGGTCCGCCACCTGCACGGGCTCCTCGACGTTGCGCGCGAACAGCACGACCCCGGCGAGGTCGAAGTCCCGGGCGAGCGCACGAAGCTCGGTGGGGATGGTGGGCCCGGCGAAGCCGACCATCACGAACTGCCCCACGGTGCGACGGAGGTCACGCAAGGACATCGGGCGGCCATTATAATGCCGGCGTGCGAATCGATTCGTCGGCTCCAACCCGTGTCGACCTGGCGGGCGGCACGGTCGACATCTGGCCGCTCTACCTCTTCCACCGCGACGCACAGACGATCAACTGCGCGCTGAGCCTGCGCGCGCGCTGTTCGCTCACCTCCCGCCGGGACGGGCGTCTGGTCATTCGCTCGCAGGACAGCGGTCGCACCGTCGACGTCGCGCACTGGCAGGACCTGCAAGACGAGTCGGACCTGAAGCTCCTGGGACGCCTGCTGCACTATTTCGAGGTGGACGGCGTCGAGGTCGTCACCCAGTCCGATTCGCCGATGGGCGCGGGGATCGCTGGATCGTCGGCGCTCAATATCGCGGTCTGCGGAGCACTCGCGCGGTGGCGCGGCCTGACGCTCAGCGACGACGCACTCCTGCAGATCGCGCAGAACGTCGAGGCCCAGGCGATCGACGTGCCGACCGGGGTGCAGGACTATCGCCCCGCGTTGTACGGCGGCGTGTCCGCCGTCGAACTGCGCGTCGCGGGCGTCACGAGGGTGCCCATTGCCGTGGACCCGCGTGCGCTCGCATCACGCCTCATGCTGGCGTACACCGGCGCCTCCCGCAACTCCGGCATCAACAACTGGGAGGTGTTCAAGCGCCACATCGACGGCGACGTGCAGGTCTTCGAGGCCTTCGAGCACATCTGTCAGGCCGCCGGCGACACGCGTCACGCGCTGGAGTGCGCGGACTGGGATGGCCTGGCCGCGGCGATCGACCACGAATGGGAGACACGCAAGCGGCTGGCTCCGGGCGTGACGACACCGGGAATCGAGGATCTGATCTCGCGCGCCCGCGCCGCGGGGGCACGCGCCGCCAAGGTGTGCGGCGCCGGCGGGGGCGGGTGCCTGTTCTGTGTCATCGAGCCCGATCGCCGCACGGCGGTCGCAACCGCGCTGCAAGAGGGCGGGGCGCGCGTGCTGGACTTCACGATCGATCCCGAGGGCCTGCGAGTCGACACGCCCGAGTCCTGATCCGGTCCATGGAGAACGCTGCCATCGCGCGCGTGCTGGGCGAGATCGCCGATCTCCTCGAGGTCAAGGGCGAGAACCCCTTCCGCGTACGGGCGTACCGCAACGCGGCCGCCACGGTGGCCGGTCTGGCGGAGCGCGCCGAGGACCTCGACGCGGCGAGGCTGCTGGCCCTGCCCGGCATCGGCAAGGACCTGGCGTCGAAGATCCGGGAGCTCGTCGACACGGGACGCATCGGCGATCACCAGACGCTGCTCGAGGCCTTCCCAGCATCCATCCTGGACCTGCTGCGGCTCCCGGGCGTCGGGCCCAAGACCGTCGCGCTACTCTACGGGGCGCTCGGCATCGCGACCCTCGACGATCTCGAGGCTGCCGCACGCGGGGGACGCCTGCGCGCACTCAAGGGCATGGGCATGCGCAAGGAGCAGTTGCTGCTCAAAGCGCTTCAGGACCGCAAGCGGTTCGCTGGCCGTCAGCTGCTGGCCGATGCGGACGACCTCGCCGGACGCCTGGTCACGCACCTGCGGGAGCTGGCTCCCGGCGTTCCCATCGATCCGGTCGGCAGCCTGCGTCGCGGCGCCGAAACGTGCGGGGACCTCGACATTCTGGCCGCAGGTGGGAACGCCACGCTCCTTCAGGCCTTCACCCGCTACCCGTCGGTCGAGCGCGTCCTCGCCCTCGGCGACACCAAGGCCAGCGTGCTCCTCGCCGACGGCGTCCAGGCCGACCTCCGGGTGGTCCCTCCCGCCAGCCGGGGTGCGGCGCTGCAGTACTTCACCGGGTCCAAGCTGCACAACATCGCGCTGCGCGACCGCGCGATGGCGCGAGGCCTCAAGCTGAACGAATACGGGCTCTTTCGGACCGGGGGGTCGGGCGACACGCTGGTCGCGGGCGAAACGGAAGAGAGCGTCTACGAGGCACTCGGACTGCCGTGGATCCCGCCGGAGTTGCGCGAGCATCGCGGCGAGATCGACGCGGCCCTCGCCGGCACGCTGCCGCGCCTGATCGACGCGAGGGACCTGCGGGGTGACCTGCACGTGCACACCACCGCCACCGACGGAAAAGACGATCTCGACACGATGCTGCGGGCCGCCAGGGACGCGGGGCTCGAGTACGTCGCCATCACCGACCACAGTCGAGCGCTCGCGATGGCGAACGGCCTCGACGAGCGGCGGGCCCTGGCGCACGCCGCCGCAGTGCGGGAGGCCGGCGCCCGCATCGGCATTCGTGCTCTGGCGGGAATCGAGTGCGACATCCTTCCAGACGGCCGCCTCGACCTCGCCGACGACTGCCTGGCACAGCTGGACCTGGTCGTGGCCTCGGTGCACTCGGCGCTCACCCAGGCTCCGGCCGAGATGACCGACAGGCTCCTGCGCGCGCTCCAGAATCCCTGGGTCGACGTCCTCGGGCACCCGACCGGCCGCCTCCTGCTTCGCCGGCAGCCGGAGTCGTTCGACCTCGAACGGGTCGTGGAGGCCTGCGCCCGTCACGGCGTGGCGATGGAGATCAACTGTCAGGTCGATCGCCTGGACCTGGGCGACGTCCAGGCGCGCCTCGCGCGCGACCGCGGGGCCGCTCTCGTCATCTCGACCGACGCCCATTCGGCGCGCGCGCTCGGACTGTCCCGCTGGGGCATCCTCGTGGCGCGTCGCGCGTGGCTCACCGCCTCCGACGTGCTGAACACGAGGCCGTTCCACGAGTTCTCCGCCCGGCGCCGTCGAAGCCGGGCGGCCTGAGGCCCTGACCATGGCGCATCCGCAGCCCCCGCCCGATCCCGTCGAGGCCATCCGCCGCCTGTACCACGAGACCACCGCGGCACGTGTGCAGAAGGACCTCCAGCGCGCCATCACCCTGTTCAAGTCGCTGACGACGGAACGGCAGCGGGAGCAGGCCGCCGTCTACATGGACGGGCTCTCCCAGATGCGGTCGGAATGGGCCGCGCCGCAGCGTCCCCCCGCGGCAAAGCCGCCCGGCGCCACCAGGCCGCGGCGCTGACGTGTCCGCGCTACTTCCGCCGGCTGTCGTTCGACGCGAGCAGCTTGCGCGCGGTGATCCGCAGGCCCTCGGGCACGTTGCGGTCGACCGACAGCATGCGCAGGTCGCGCTCGTTCAGCCTCGAGACGAGCGGCATCGAGATGGCCGGCGGCGTCTTCGGGTTCCGCGTGAGCGCCGACGCGACCGTATAGGACTTCGTCCAGGCCCGGTTGCTGCCGATGATCCGCAGCACG
>CAYLZN010000306.1:0-7158 GCA_964387935.1 uncultured Vicinamibacteraceae bacterium
TAGCCTGGACGTCGCGCCCGACGCGCTCAGCGCCTGTAGACCGGATACGCAGGCCGTTTCACGCCGGGCAGCGGCTTCTTCGCCAGCTCCGCCAGCACGACCTCGATGGCCTTGTCGAGTTGGGGATCCTTGCCCTGACGGACGGCCTCGGGCTCGAGGTCCACCTCGATGTCCGGCGCGACACCGGTGTTCTCGGCAATCCACTGACTCGTCACAGGGTCCCACACGGCCGACGACGGCGAGCCGACGAAGCCGCCGTCCATCAGGGGCACGCCCGCGGCGCGGCCGACGAGTCCACCCCACGTGCGGGTGCCGATCAGCGGGCCCGCGCCGGCCTTCCTGAAGTACCACGGCATCGCATCGCCGCCGGAGCCCGCCGTCTCGTTGATCAGCATCACCTTCGGTCCGAAGATTGCGCCCTGCGGCTGCACTTCGTTTTCGCCGTCACGTGTGGCCACCATGCTCATCAGCGGCCGCTTGAGGATCTCGACGATGTCGGTGGCGAGGTTGCCGCCGCCATTGAAGCGCTCGTCCACGATGAGGCCTTCCTTGCCGACCTGCGCGTAGAAATAGCGGTTGAAGTTCGTGTAGCCGCCGGTCGACGTGTCGGGCATGTAGACGTACGCCACGCGGCCGCCGGTCGCCTTGTCGACGTAGCGCCGGTTGTCCTCGATCCACGCGTAGTTGCGCAGCGCCTGCTCGCTGGCCACCGGCACCACGGTCACCTGGCGCGAGCCCTCGGCGGCCGCCGTCGGCCCCACGCGCAGCACGACGCTCTTGCCCACCGTCCCTTCGAAGAAGCTGAAGACGCTGTCGCGGGCGGTGACCGGGCGGCCGTTCACCTCGAGGAGGTACTCGCCAGCCTTGACGTTGACGCCGGGCTGCGTGAGCGGGGCCCGCAGCTGCGGGTTCCAGTTCTCGCCGTTGTAGACGCGGGCGAACCGGTACCGCCCGCCGTCGATCGCGAAGTGTGCACCGAGCAGACCGGTCTGCACGCGACGGACGTCTGGCGTGATGCCGCCTCCGACGCCCAGGTGGCTCACGGTGACCTCGCCGAGCATCTCGGCGAAGAGGTAGTTGAGATCGCTGCGTGATGACACGCCGGCCAGGAACGGCTCGTACTTCTTCTCGGCCGCCGCGAGATCGAGGCCGTGGAGGCGCGCGTCGTAGAAGAACTCGCGCTGGATGCGCCACGCCTCGCGATACATCTGGCGCCATTCGGCGCGCGGATCGACGCGCACTTCGATCGTGTCCGTCGCGAGCGCACCGGTCGTGGGCGGTCCCGAGGGTGCCGGCGTCGGCGGAGCCCCCAGCGCGGGCATGGGCCGGAGCGCGACAATGAACCAGCGCTCGCCCTGGCGGTAGCCGATCTTCTCGCCGTTCCGGGCGATCTCGAAGTTGTTGACGCCCGACACGACGACGTCTGACTTCCGCGACTTCAGGTCGTAGCGGTGCACCGTTGCACCGCCCGGGCCGCCCGGGCCGCCGGGTGCCGCGAACGGATCCGGCGCTTCGAGGGCCAGCAGCATGCCGGCCTTGCCCGCCTGAAGACCGACGTACCTGCGCGCGGGCATGGGCATGGCGAGGATGCGCTGGAGCAGGCCCTCGACATCGACCTTCACCGTGACGGCCTTCGCCGGCGGCTCGCCGGGTTTCGCGTCCGCAGCCGGCTTCTCGCCTGCCGGCTTCTCCTCGTCGCTCTCAGGCGCGAAGGGCGACGGGTCGTCCTTCGACAGCACGGCGAGGTAGACGCTGCGCGACACGGGGCGGCTGAAGCTGTGGATGTCGGGCTGCAGCGACGCGCCGGCGTCCGTGCTCGCCGTGAAGTAGAGGGACTTGCCGTCGGCGTCGAACACCGGCGTGCGCGCGTCGCTCATCCCGTCGGTCACCTGGACGGTAACGCCGTCGCCGATCGAGTACAGGAAGATCGCGCCGAGGTAGTTCGGCAGTCGCCGCGCGTAGGCCAGCCACTTCGAGTCCGGCGACCACGCGGCCTGGAAGATGTCGGCTGTGCGGCTCCAGTAGCGATCCTGCGCCACCTTGACGGGCTTCTTCGTCTCGAGGTCCACGCACCACAGCGACAGGTGGCTGTCGGTGAACGCCAGGCGCTTGCTGTCGGGTGACCAGCGCGGCGAGAAGTAGATCGATGGCGTCGGGCCGAGCGGGATCTTCACCACGTCGCCGGTGCCCGATTGCGAGCGCACGTGCAGCGCGTACTCGCCGGATTCATCCGAGAAGTACGCGATGGACTTGCCGTCTGGCGACCACGCGGGGTCGCGCTCCATGATCCCCGGCGTGTTCGTCAGGTTGCGCGGGTCGCCCTTCTCGGCGGGCACGGTGATGATCTCCCCGTGCGCCTCGAACACGGCACGGGCGGCCGCCGGCGACAGGCGCGGGTTGGTCAGCGCCGACCCCACCCGCAGCAGCCGCTCGCGCACCTCGGGAAAATCAGCGGCCACGGTCACCGCCACGCGGCTGTGGCGGCCGGTCTTCAGGTCGTAGAGCCCCAGCGACCCGAACTGCTCGTAGACGATGGCTCCCGGGCCCGCCGACGCCGACTTGATGTCGTAGCCGTCATGGTCCAGCACGCGCGCGACCTTCTTCGCCCGCGTGTCGTAGGCGTAGAGCGAGAACCGCCCGTCGCGATCCGACAGGAAATACACCGTGTCGCCCACCCACATCGGGTTGAAGTCGTTCGAGCCCTCGCGCGGGACCTTCTCGATGCGCGAGGTGGCCAGCGTCGCCAGCCAGATCGGCGTGACGCGGCCGCCGCGGTACCGCTTCCAGGTCGTGAACGCCGGGGAGAAGGGCACGTACGCGATGCGTGTCCCGTCCCCCGAGAACGAGCCTTCGTTCCCTCTTGGCAGCGGCAGCTTCTCCGGCAGCCCGCCGTCGAGACCGATCGTGAAGAGCTCCACGAATCGCGAGTACGCCGTGCGGGCCGACGAGAAGAGGACTCGCCTCCCGTCCGGCGTCCGATCACGTTCGCCGATGCCACGATCCGGCTCCCGTCGGGCAGCCACCGCGCATCCGTGAAACTGAGACCCTCGCCCGGCAGCCGTTGAGAGACACCGGCACCGGTGGGAATGATCTCCAGATACCGCGTGCCATCCGCGGCCACCTGACTCCAGACTGCACGCCGCCCGTCGGGCGACAGGGCCAGGCCTGAGCCATTCCCCAGCCGAACCGCCGGAGAGCCATCGGTCCGGCGGAGATACGCGACGGCGCCCGCGGATCCCGCACCTTGTCCAGTCTCGGTGAAGAGAATCGTTTCCCCGTCGTGGGAAATCGCGTTCACCCACGAGGCTTCGAGCCACGACAGGTTCCGGTCGTTCCCTTCGCCGGGCCGCCGTACCGTCATGACGCCGTGATCATCGGTCTGCGCGAACAGGATCCGGCCGTCGGGAAGCGTGTCCCACAACGTCACGTTGGTAGGGACACGCATGACGGCGCGCCGGACACCGCCGAGCGTGACCGCGAGGATCGTGCGAAACAGCGGGGCGTCCTCCGTGGCGGTGTACCAGATCTCGTCGCCCCGCCACGCCAGGCCGTGGACGGTCCCGTACTCGTCCGAGAGCGTCGTCACATTGCCGGCCCGATCGACGACGGCCACCGGCCGGCCAGGACCTGAGGCCCCCGATAGTGAGCGAACGCCACGCGCTGCCCGTCAGAGGAGACCCGCGGGAAGCCGAGTCCGGTCCTTCCGCCCGCGGCCGGCTGCACCAGCACGCGCCCGATCGGGTACTCGAGCCGATCGACCCCGTCGACCCTACGGACGATTGCGAGTTCCGCGCCGTCGGGCGACCAGTCCGCGAATTTCACGTCGTCGAGCATCTCGCGCGGGACGCCGCCCGTGATTGGCACGCGCGCCAGCGTGCCGTAGGTGAACAGGTCCGTGTTCTGAGGTCCGAGGGTGAGCGCGACCTCGCCCGAACGGGACACGGCCAGGACGTTGCCCTCCGGCAGGTCGAGCGCGTTCGACTCCGAGCTGTCGAAGCGGCCGGTGTAGACACGGCACGGGCCGCCGTCCCAGTTCGCGCCCACGAGGTAGGTCTGCCCGTCCGGGGCCACGCGAGCCGACCGGATGACGCCGCGGCGGAATGTCAGCCGCCGGAGCGACGGCGGGCCGGCCGACTCGCGCGTCCCGCCGAGCCACGCGCCGCCTGCCGCGCCAGCCACGAGCAGACCAACCGACGAGGCGCCGTAGACGAGCGCCTGGCGGCGCGACACTGCGGGCGCGCGGATCGCCGCTGTGTCCGTGGTTGTAGGAGTCGTCGTGGTCGAGACCAGCTCGAGGGCGAGCCCGAGATCGTGCGCGGAGTGGAAGCGATCGTCGGGCCGCTTGTCGAGACAGCGGCTAACGAGACGCGCCACGGCCGGCGGCACACTGGTCGGGAGTTCGGGCATGTCGTCATGGAGGATGGCGGTCAGCGTCTCTGGGACTGTCTCGCGCTGGAACGGTCGCGTGCCCGACAGCATCTCGTGCAGCACGATGCCGAGCGCGAAGATGTCGGCCCGCTGATCGATCGCGTCGCCTCGCACCTGTTCCGGCGCCATGTAGCCGGTCGTGCCCACGGCGACGCCGGCGCTGGTCATCGCGGTCAGCGTCTCGGACTCGGCGGGACCGATCAGTTTCGCGACGCCGAAGTCCAGGATCTTCACGCGGCCGTCGCGCGTGAGGAACAGGTTCTCGGGCTTCAAGTCGCGGTGGACGATGCCCTTGGCGTGCGCGGCCGCGAGCCCTCGCGCGACCTGTGCGGTGATGTCGATCGCGTGTCGCGCGGGCACCGCGCCGGCGCGAAACCGGGCGCGCAGGGTCTCGCCGTCCAGCAGCTCCGAGACGATGTAGGAGATCTCGCCCTCGCGCCCGACGTCGAAGACGACGAGGAGGTTCGGATGGTCCAGGGTGCCCGCCGCGCGCGCCTCGAACTCGAAGCGACGGAGGAGTTCGGGATCGGCCGCGTCGCCGGCGTGGGACAGGGTCTTGACGGCGACGTGACGTCCCAGTCGCGGATCGCGGGCCCGATATACCTGCCCCATGCCGCCGGCCCCGATCAGATCTTCGATCTCATACGGGCCCAGCCGTGTACCGGGGGCGAGCATATCTGACATGTGGCGCGATCCTAGCGTCCTGGCTTGAGTGTCTGTACGGCCCGCTCGGGCGGGATCGTGCGGGAAGGCTGCGCCGACTCGGGCGCGCGCGCTCGCGGAAAGTAGCCGAGATTTCGCATCGTCTCGTCCACGAGATCGAGCGCACGCTGGAAGTCGGGATTCACGATGCACTCCAGCGTATCAGACGTCCGCAGCCCCGGCTTGCGACGCCATCGCTATTCCCGAAGCAGCGCCGTCCAGTTCGCGATGACGACCAGGTGCGGTGGCACGCGGGAAGGAATCGCCGTGTTGACGATGAACCGCTGACCGTCCGATGTCATGTCCCAGGTTGACCCCGCGCTTGGCCGAACGTCCGCAGTGAAGAGCTTCACCGGGGCTCCTGCCCGGAAGGTCGAGCCGCTGCCCGTCACGGGCACGCTCATGAACACGCCGCCTGGTGCGGGGTAGACGATCTCGCGGCCGTCGCGGCGCCATCGAGGCATGGTTCCACCCTCGGCCGAGATCTGCACCCTCCCTCCGCCGGCAAGCGACATCACGTAGACCTCGGGGCGACCCGACGCGTCGGACACGTAGAGGAGCGACTGGCCGTCCGGCGAGTACGTGGCGTAGTTCTCATCGAACGTGGAGTCGAGCAGCGGCACAGGCGGACCGCCGGCCAGCGGTTGTACCATCACGTCGTTGCCCGTGGCAGCGACAGACACGCGGTAGTAGAAGCCCTTGCCGTCCGGCGTGTAGCCACGCGGGTCCTTCGCGCGGTGGTCCACCTGCATCGGGCGCTCGGTTCCCGTGAAATCCGAGGACTTCTCGTACAGGTCCAGCCCTTTCGACGTATAGAGCACGCGCGAACCATCTGGCGACCACACGGCAGACCGCTCGTCGCTCGGATCGAACGTGAAGCGCTGACGCAGCCCGCGCGCCAGGTCGACGATGTAGATATCGCGGGTGCGTACCGTGGGATCGGTGACGCTGACCAGGAGCCGCTTCCCGTCCGGCGACAGTTCGAGGTTCGAGTAGTCGGCCGCATCGGCGACCGTGTCGAGCGCGGAGCCCGTACGGTCCATCCACACGAGTCGCGAGTGCTCCTGCCCGGTGTGCGGCACGTACACCAGGATGCCGTTGGACGAGGCGGCGAAGTCCGCGCCAACGGAGGGGGTGAACGCGACCCCGTCGACCAGGCGCTGCTCGTCGCCCAGCAGTTCGAGGCGTGATTCGTCGAAGCGGCGCGCGAACAGTTCGCTGCCGCGCGCGTAGAGCATGTGGCCGTTGCGCACGATCGCGTTGAAGCTGTCGGTACGTGGCAGCAGCAGCCTCGCATCCGCCCGATCCAGCGAGCGGACGTACGTCCCACTGGTGTCCGCGCGGTCGGGATCGCGGAAGCCGTAGAGGAAGTCCTTTCCATTCGACAGGAAGATGGCAAAGATGTGGATCTGCGCACTTCCGCGCTCCGGAAAGACCTTCTGTGGCGCCGCCCCGGTGGCCGTTGTCCGGAAGTACTCGGCACCCCACGGCCTGAACAGGATCACATCATCAGCGCCCCAGCTGCCAAGGCCACCCTGCGGGAGGATGACGGTGGGCGCGCCGGTGCCGTCCGCCGGCAACCGCTTCATGGCGTCCGGCGTCGTGAACGCCAGCGTTCGACCATCGGGCGACCAGTGGGGTGCAGCCCCGAATCGGCTGTCCGGGACCGCGCGCGCGGCATTGTCGCGCAGCGATAGCGCCCAGAGCGCTGTCTCCTGCGACGCCTGCGACCTCCCCGAGAACACGACCTCGGAGCCGCCGGGTGAGATGCCGAGGCGCGCCCCACCCGGGATGTTCGGCGACACTTCGACGCCTTCCGGGAGGAAGATCACCGACCGCATCGGCGCCTGCGGCGCCATCACGGCGCGCGGCCGTGACGACCAGACCAGCCAGGCCAGTGTGCCGAGGAGGGCCACCGTCACCGCGGCCCACGCGACCCGCTCGCGCCGGCGACCTGCCGGTTGCGCAACGTCCAGGGCTGCCTGCGCGGCCGACGGCCCCGAGCCCGCCAGGGCGCCGAGCGCGAAG
>CAYLZN010000307.1:0-7115 GCA_964387935.1 uncultured Vicinamibacteraceae bacterium
CGGCCGGCTGCCACGCCCGCCCCTCTTCGTGGCGTCGCGGCGCGTCGACTTCCGCCTGAAGGACAATGCCTTCTCGCGATGGAAGCACCGGCGCGTCGATGCGTTCCTCTGCGCCTCCGAGGCCATTCGCCAGATGCTGCTCGCTGATGGCCTCGAGCCGCCGCGCGCCCTGACCGTCCACGAAGGCATCGACCTCGAGCACGTCGATGCCGCCCCGAAGGCGGACGTGCACGGCGAGTTCTGGCTGCCGCACCACGCGCCGATCGTCGGCAACATCGCCGCGCTCGTGGCGCACAAGGGTCAACGCTACCTGGTGGACGCGGCCCCGGCCGTGCTCCGCCAGGTGCCGGACGCGCGCTTCCTGATCGTCGGCGAAGGGGAGCTCCGGCCGCTCCTCGATCAGTTGATCCGCAAGCACCACCTCGAGAAGCACGTGCTGCTCACCGGCTTCCGGCCGGATCCGCTCGCCCTGCTCAAGGCGTTCGACGTGTTCGTCATGAGTTCGGTCACCGAGGGCCTTGGGACGTCGCTCCTCGATGCCATGGCCTGCCGCAAGTCCAACGTCGCCACGAGGGCCGGCGGGATCCCGGAGGTCGTGGTCGATGGCGAGACCGGCTTCCTGGTGCCGGTGCGGGACCCCGCGGCCCTGGCAGACCGCATCGTCCGTCTGCTGCAGCGGGACGACCTGCGCGCGGCGTTCGGCGAGACGGGGCGCCAGCGCGTGGAGCAGCGCTTCAGCGCCGAGCAGATGGTCGCGGCCACGCTGGCGGCGTACGAGGATGTGGCGCGGGTCAGCCGATGAGCTTCGCGCCTACCTCGAAACGACGGTAGTTCCGATACGTGGCCCGGCCGGTAACCTTGCCCTGGAACCCCTCGTAGCGCTCGTTCATCTCTACCGGCACCCACGCATCGAGGCGTCGGTCTCGCTCGTAGCGGACCTCGATCCGGAGCTGGTAGTCAGCCGTCCAGTCGCCCGCCTCGATCCGCGAGCGCAGCACGCGGCCGTTTGCCGGATCGACCCAGAACATCCCCCGGAACGGCATGTCACCACCCCGCCACAGGACGACGGTAGGCGACGATGCCTGTGTGAACCTGATCCGCCAGACGGTCAGGCTGCCGATCCGTTCCTGGCCCGCGCGCTCGAAGGCACAGCGGGGCTGCACGGCGCTCCTCACGAACACGAGAGCAAAGGTCGGCACGTTGAAGTCACGCTTGAACGGACCAAGGTTGAACCTGGCGCTTTCCTTCGCCAGCGCCCTCCACTGCCCGGTGAGATCGGCACCCTCAGCCTGCAGAATGCTCGTGAGCCGACCTGCCCGGTCAGGGATCGGCTTGCCATCCACTTCGATCACATCGCGTACGCCGGTCCACAACTCGCGGTCGCCGCCCAGGCGCAGCATCAGGAACTCGGACACCAGGTGCCGTGACGCGCGGCCCACGTCGTACGACATCGGCACCTGCGCGCCTCCGATCCCGAACCTGTCGGGCCCGCGTGTCTCTGGCGCCTCGGCTTTCTGCCTGTAGTCCTCCTCGGCGATCAGGACGCCGAGACTGCGCTCGTACTCGGCAACGTAGGCAGCCACGCGCGCGAGGACCTGATCGAGCCCGGGCTGCTCGCCTGCAGCCACCGTGACGCACGGGAGCGCGCGGGCAGCGAGCACACTCGCACAGAGCCAGAGGAGACCACGTCGAACCATCAGGGCCTGCTGAGGAGAGCGTAGCGCCGTTCCCGGCGTCCCGGCAATTGCCCGTGCATCTCGCAGCCGGGCCTCGGCTACACTTGCCGCGATGACGACTCTCCCCCCAACGATTCGCGCCATTCAACGCGATCTGGACGGGCTCGGCGACCCGAATCGCCGCGACGGCGCAATGGCCTTCTTCAGGGAGCCTGTCCGGACGCGCGGCATCCAGGCACCCGCGCTGCGGAAGCTTGCGCGGGACTGGTACGCACGGCTGAAGGCCGCGGGCTGGACCGGCGACGACATGGCCGAACTCGGGCACGCGTTGCTCGAAACCGACTGGCTCGACGAGGGCGGCTTCGCCAACGAGTTGCACCGGAAGCTGCTCTCCGCGCGCTACTTCCACCAGAATCCGACGGGGGCCTGGCAGCACTTCGAACGATGGCTCCCCCACTACAGCAACTGGGCCGTCTGCGACATCCACTGCACCAGCATCGTCGGGGTGTTCCTCGAGGATCACCCGGAGTTCCTGCCACGGCTGGCTCGGTGGGCGAGGCACCGGAGTCGGTGGTACAAGCGCGCCGCGACGGTCGCCCTCGTCATGCCCGCGCTGCACGGGAAGTACCTCGACCACGCCTACGAGCGGGCCGCAGATGCCATGCGTCATGGCGACGACTTGCTGAACAAGGCCGCGGGATGGGTGTTGAGGTCGGCGGGCGGGAGGCCACGTGATGCTGACTACCGGGCGCGGCAGACGAGGCTGCGCGCGTTCCTGCAGGCGCACATCCAGACCATCCCGCGCGTGACGCTGAGCTACGCCACGGAACACATGGCGAAGGCCCCGCGCGCGGCGCTCTACGCGATCCCGGTCGCGAAGCACGCGTGACGCTGCTTCACACCTGCGATGAAGCAGAGCGCAGGCTCTGGCGTCGCGCGCGTCCCGGCCTGCACAGCCCCTGGAGCGGACAGCGCGTGTCCCGCTGCGGCCGGCCGTACCCGCACGACCCGAGCATCCCCAGGTGGCAGAGCGCGAAATCGTAGCGCACGGGGTCGGTGGGATCCAGCATTCTCAGGGAAGCCGTGATGTCGGCGGCCATGCGCCAGCCGGGACTCCTGTAGCGCGTGAGGCCGAGGCATTGGCCGACCCGAATGACGTGGACGTCGAGCGGGACGATCAACTGCGCCGGTGACACGGCCGTCCAGCCGCCGGGATCGATGTCGTCCCGTCGCACCATCCACCGGAGGAACAGGTTCAGACGCTTGCACGCGCTGCCCGCCCCCGGCCGCGGGAAGAAGTACGCGACGCCGGGCCTGGGCGCGCGCACGCCATAGGCTGCGGAGACGTCGATCGCGCAGGCCCGCGACACGAACGATTCGAGCGCATCCGTCACGTCCGGCGCTGCGGGCGCGAGACCCTCCGCCAAGAACCCCTCGAGACTCCCGGACGACCGCAGCATCTGCTGGAGCACCAGCACGAGCGCCACGAGATCCTCGCCACGCGTCCATCGGTGCACGAGTGGCTCCAGACGCCTGGCATGCGCCTGAGGCGAGAATGCGCGCACGAACTGTGCGGGCCGCGGGCCCATCGCCTCCAGCATCGCCTCGACGGAGTTGATGACGCTACGCACCCGCCCGAACGCGAGCCCGGCCGCGACGAACGCCGCGATCTCGCGATCGGCGGGATTGCCATACCGTTGAAGGAGTCTGACGGGATCGTCAACGTGCGTGGCCTTCTGGAAATCGGCCACGAGCTGCTCGAGGGCGGACCGCAGCGAGGCGATCCGGGCACGCGCCGGGCCCTGGCGGGTCGCGCCCACGATCAGAACGTCGTGAACGGCATGCCCTGTCGGCACATCGGGCAGGACTCCGCCGGATGATTCCCCGGTGTCCCGTAGTCCACGAGCGCGACGTTCGGGACGCCGAGATCCACCACCGCGTCGAGACGGTCGTAGATCTCGACGGTGCCGGCGACCGTGCCCCCGGCGCGCGTCACGAGGGCCGCGCAGTGTTCGAACGTCTTTCCCGTGTTCCGCACGTCGTCAGCGAGCAGCACCCGCTTGCCCTCGAGCGCGCGCGCGTAGAACCGCCGGAGCGTGAGCCCCTCGTCCGGGTCGTAGTTGAACGGTGCGAACTCGCACGGCGGCACCGACAGACTGCGGCGGCCGTCCAGGAGTCCGGCCAGCGTGTGGGCCAGCAGCGCGCCGCCGGTGACCGGCCCCGCGACGACCTGCACGGACGACAGCAGGTCGTAGGGAATGACGTCCAGCAGGTCCTGCGCGACGCGCCAGATCGTGGACGGGTGCCGGAACAGCTGGTGCGGATTCAGGTACACGCGGCCGTGGAACCCGTTCCCGTAGTCGAAGTGCCCGTCCACCATCAGCACGTCCGAGTCCTGCAACGCCTGCTGCGCCCGGCGCCGGATGTCGTTCAATCGCTCCTGCACGTGGCCTCCCTCTGCCGTTACCGCACACCCGCCAATGCCGCGGAGGTCGGGACGGCCGGGTTGGCGTACACCACCTGTCCCCCGACGATCGTAGCCGCCACGCCGCCTCGCAGCACCCACCCGCCGAAGGGCGTGTTGCGCGACTTCGACCTGAACTTCGTGGGGTCGATCGTCACCTCGAGGTCGGGCGCGAGGATGGTCACGTCCGCTGGCGCCCCGTCCCCGAGCGACCCGCCCTCCACTCCCAGGATCCTCGCCGGGTTCGTTGAGAGCAGCTCGATCATCCGGCTCACCGGGATGCGGCCCGTGTGCACGAGCCGGTCCAGGGTGAGCGACACCGCGGTTTCCAGGCCGACGATGCCGAAGGGCGCGCGGTCGAACTCGACGCGCTTTTCGTCGTAGTGGTGCGGCGCATGGTCGGTCGCGATGGCATCGACGCTGCCGTCGGCGATGCCCTCGAGCATCGCGTCGCGATCGGCGGTCTCACGCAGGGGCGGGTTCATCTTGACGTTGGTGTCGTAGCCTTCGAGCTCGGCGTCCGTCAGGACGAAGTGGTGCGGGGCGACCTCGCAGGTGACGCGCACGCCGCGCGCCTTGCCGGCGCGGACGGCGCGCAGCGATCCCGCGGCGCTCATGTGGGCGATGTGCACGGTCCCGTCGGTGTGGCCCGCGAGCGTGATGTCGCGCTCGACCCAGATCTCCTCGGCGATCCCCGGAATGCCGCGCAGACCGAGGCGGGCGGCCGTGGGTCCCTCGTGTGCGACGCCGTCGCCCTTCAGCGTCGGGTCCTCGCAGTGGTCGATGACGGGCATGCCGAACATGCCCGCGTACTCGAGCGCGCGGCGCATCAGCAGCGACGTCGCCACCGGCCGGCCGTCGTCGGACACGGCGACGCAGCCGGCGGCGCGCAGGTCACCGAACTCGGCGAGGTGTTCGCCCTTCGAGCCCAGCGAGACCGCGCCGATCGGGTAGACGCGGGCGAGGCCCGCCTGGGCGGCGCGCGCGATGATGAGCCGCGTGACGCTGGCCTGGTCGTTGACCGGCTCCGTGTTCGGCATGCAGGCCACGGCGGTGAAGCCCCCCGCGACCGCCGCCGCCGTGCCCGTGGCCACCGTCTCCTTGTGCTCCTGGCCGGGTTCCCGCAGGTGCACGTGCATGTCGATCAGGCCGGGGACGACGAGGCAGCTGTGTGGCACGTCCCAGACACGCGCGCCTTCCGTGGGCAGGCCGCGTCCTACCGCCGCGATCCGCCCGGCCTCGATGAGGACGTCACACGTCCCGTTGAGGCTGCGGGAGGGATCCACCACGTGGCCGTTCTTGAGCAGCAGTTTCATGGGTTCAGTCCTCGCTTCCGCCGGCGAGCAGGTACAGCACGGCCATGCGGACCGCCACGCCGTTGGCCACCTGGTCGAGAATCACCGACGAGGCGCCGTCGGCGACCTCCGAGGCAATCTCGACGCCGCGGTTCATCGGGCCCGGGTGCATGATGATCGCGTCAGGCCTGGCGAGGGCGACGCGCTCGGGCGTCATGCCGAACAGCTGGAAGTACTCGCGCAGCGACGGGAAGAAGTGTCCCTGCATGCGTTCGAGCTGGATGCGCAGCATCATGACGACGTCGGCGTCGCGGACGGCCTCGGCGACGCTGGTCGTGGCCGTGACGCCCCACGTGTGGATGCCCGCGGGCATCAAGGTGGGCGGCGCGCAGACCCACACGTCGGCGCCGAGCTTGCGGAGCAGCTGCACGTTCGACCGCAGCACGCGGCTGTGGAGCAGGTCGCCCGAGATCGCCACCTTGAGGCCGGCGATGCGGCCCTTGCGCTCGCGGATCGTGAAGGCGTCCAGCAGGCCCTGGGTCGGGTGCTCGTGCATGCCGTCGCCGGCGTTGATGATGTGGGCCTTGCACACCCGGGACAGCAGATGACAGGCGCCGGACGAGGAATGGCGCATCACGATCACGTCCGGCTGCATGGCCTCGAGATTGAGCGCCGTGTCGACGAGCGTCTCTCCCTTGGTGACGCTGCTCGTCGCCGTGGCGATGCTGAGCGTGTCGGCACTCAGCCGCTTCTCGGCCACCTCGAACGACGTCCGCGTGCGCGTGCTCGGCTCGAAGAACAGGTTCACGATCGTCTTGCCGCGCAGCGTCGGCACCTTCTTGATGGGCCGCTCGCCGATCTCCTTCATCGCTTCGGCCGTGTCGAGGATGAGCAGGATCTCTTCCGGCGTCAGGTCTGCCAGCGCGATCAGGTGCCTGGTCCGCAGCCGTGTCGCAGTCGAAGCGGTCATGCGCGATCCACCTCCTCGACGGTCACCTCGTCTGCGCCGTCGGTTTCTGCCAATCGCACCTGCACCGTCTCCCGCAGCGAGGTCGGCAGGTTCTTGCCCACGTAGTCGGCCTTGATCGGCAGCTCGCGGTGGCCCCGGTCCACGAGCACCACGAGCTGGATGGCGCGGGGTCGGCCGAAGTCGATCAGGGCGTCGAGGGCCGCCCGGATCGTCCGCCCCGTGTAGAGCACGTCATCGACGAGCAGGAGGCGCCGGTCGTCGATGGAAAACGGGATGTCCGTGCGGTGCACGATGGGCTGCGGCCCGACCGGCAGTCGCATGAGGTCGTCCCGGTAGAGCGTGATGTCGAGACTGCCGACGGGCGGCTCGACCTCGGCGATGCGCTTGACGAGGGCGGCGAGCCGCCGTGCGAGCGGCACGCCGCGCGTGCGGATCCCGACGAAGGCCAGCTCCTCGAGACCGCGATTGCGCTCGACGATTTCGTGGGCGACGCGCGCGAGCGTGCGCTCGAGGCGAGTCGCATCCATCACCACGGGCATGACAGTCCTCGGGCGGCCACGGGGCCGCGGAAGTCCGGGAGGGGACGGCGTTGAAACAGGACCCCTGAGCGGGGTGGACAGGACGGGTCGAACCAGGAGTTTGGCACACACGCCTCTTTGCGACCTCGCGGGGCCGCGTTTAAAGAGCCGCGCGAGCATACCACAGAAGCG
>CAYLZN010000308.1:0-7040 GCA_964387935.1 uncultured Vicinamibacteraceae bacterium
ACCCGTGGCATCGCCTCGCCCATGCTCCCGCTCATGTCTATGGCCACCACGATCTCCACCGGCACGCGCTCGTCGGCGAACGTGGTGATCCGCTGGGGCACGCCGGCGTCGAGCACGCGGAAATCCTCCCGCTGCAGGCCTCCCACGAATCGTCCGTCCCGATCGGTGACGACGGCCACGAGCTGCACG
This sequence comes from uncultured Vicinamibacteraceae bacterium, assembly GCA_964387935.1. Taxonomy (GTDB): domain Bacteria; phylum Acidobacteriota; class Vicinamibacteria; order Vicinamibacterales; family JAFNAJ01; genus CAYLZN01. The sequence goes on from CAYLZN010000308.1 coordinate 190, forward strand.
GCATCGACATCCACCACCTCGGTGTAGTCGAGTCCGCGGGTCCTGATGGTGTCGGCGAGCCGGGAGCCATCGGCCCTGGCCGCCACCACGCGGAGCTGACGGGCCAGCACCCGCGGTCCGGCCGGCCACTGGCACTGGTAGGGCGGCTCGACGAGACGACACACGAGGTGACCATCCGCGAAGACGGTGACCTCGGGAATCGGCTGTGCGCTCGTGACAGCCGCGCTGATCGTCACCTCGCCGCTCACGAACGACCCAGGCTCCGGCGAGAGGATGGTGACGCGGTCCTCACCGGACGCGACATCGGCACGCCCCGTCCCGACCGCCGCGAGCGGCCCCCGTGCGGCGACCCTGGCAAACAGGTCCTCCCACCGCGAGGGGCCGATCCCGTCCGCGTAGCGTGCCACGGAGAACCAGTCGTCGAAGTGCAGCGCCGGCGTCTCGTCGATCACCTGCTGGATCACGCCGGCGAGCAGGTCCGGCGCGAGGGACGCGGGCAGGCGGCGCTCCGCCAGGAAACTTGCGACGCGAAGGGGCGCATCGGCGGTGTACGCGGCGAGGGCCCCGATACCGGGGCGACCGGCGACGCGCTCCCACGTCGTGTCCGGGGGGAAGCGAAGGCAGAGGCAGCCGGAGAGTGCCGCGGCCGGAGCGCCCCACGCGTCCAGTCGCCGGTCCATCGGGGGCGAGTCACCTTCCAGCCCGAGCGCGAAGATCTCGCGAGCCACGAACAGTTCCGGCACGCGACCGGGCATTGCCTGAATCAGCCACGGCAGCACCGCGCGTCGCCAGCCTCCCAGGCCCGCGCGCGTGGCGGCCTCCAGAACCGGCGCAGCGTCCCCGGACGACAGGGCGGCTTCAAGTCGATCCCGCCCGCGGCGCAGCGCCGCACCAATGAGGTCGCGGTCGGCATCGGTCAGGACGTTCCGATCCATCAGCACGACGCCCTCGGCGAACGCCGCCCTCTGCCTCGGGGTCAGGCGGGGCGCCTGCGACGGGGGCACCGAGGCCATGCGCCACAGTGAGAGGTCGGCGAGCGCCACGTCCAGGCCGAGGAGGGACCCCCTCAGCACGCCCTGCCGGCCTCGCTCCTCCGGTTCGCTGGCCAGGTGCCAGGGCGTGGTCCAGCGCTCCTCCGGGACGTCCGACGCGAGGCCGAGGTCGTGCCGGCGCGCGAGGTCGGGCGCGCGCGCCAGGCGACCGTCCGGATCGTGGAACACGAACGCGTACGCCAGGCTCGCGAGGGCATCGGCGGTCAGGACGTCGATGGCCGAGGCAAGTTCGCCCGGGCGCGGGGGGCTGCGTGAGGGCTGCGTGAGCGCGGTCGCGACCCGCCGGAGGGCCTCATGAGCCTGGCGCAGCGCGTCGCCGTTCGTCCCCGGTCGCTGAAGCGATCGCCCGACACCGTCTGCGATCGAGACGAGTTCGCGGGCGTGCCCGGCGAGCGCCTCCGGTCGCCTCGTGGCGGACCCCGACAGCGCCGCCGCCACGCGAGCCAATGTCAGCACCGTGTCGAGCGATGTCCCCGACTGCCTGAGCCTGATGCGTTCGACGCGCGCGGTTTCGGTGGCGCAGCGATCGAGGCGGTAGGACACGCCCTCCCATTCGACGGTGCCGTCACCGGCGGCCCGGGACCGAGGTTTCAGATCGCACCCGGCAGCGGCGCCGAGGAGCGTGCGCTCGGCCGTGCCGCCGGGGGCGGCAGCGGTCTCCGGCGTCGTCCGACCCAGCGCGGGCAGGAACTGGCCTCCGAGCCAGATGGCCACGGCCCCGTCGTAGCGTGCCTCGCTCGTCCTGGCGAGATCCACCAGCGAGCCCACGAGACGGCTCGCCGTGGCCGCGTCGACCGAACCGCCGAGACGCACGCGTTCGATCAGGGCGAGCGCGCCCTGGAACTGCACGAGGCCGGCTGCCGCGCGCGGGCCCGCGCTCGTGAGCGAATCCGCCACGCGGGCCACGGCAGCGTAGAGCGAGGCCTGAGTGATGCCGAGGCGTTCGAGGCTCAGCATCGCCAGCCGGTAGCGAGCCATGGCGCGAGCCGTGACGAGCAGGTCCGACGAGGTCGCCGTGCTGTCCGCTGCGGCTAGGCGCTGGGTGAACAGCACGGCGTCGAGGCGCGCGCGCCGGACGACCACGTTGCGATCGTGCAGCGCCTCGGCCAGCGCCGCGGCATCGGCCTCCTCGCCCCCGTCGATGACCGTCCGGCTTCCACGCGGCGGAAGGGCCGCTCCCGAGAGCGCCTGGTCCCAGAACACGCGCGAGGCCGGCGACGCCATCGCCCCCGCGTCGGTGACGCGCACCTGCTGCAGGGCGGACACCGCATCCTCGAGGGGGCGGGCGAACGGGGACTGCCGGGGCTCCCAGGCGCGAGAGGACCGGACCACGTGCGCGGCCAGCGCGACGAACCGTGCCCGTCGTGCCTCCGCGGTGGCGAGCGTCAACCCGAGCGCGAACCGCTGGCGCGGTCCGTCGAGCAGGGCGATGGCGTCGTACAAATAGGCGAGCCGCCCTTCCTCGCGAGCGAACAACTGACGGAGGAACTCGTCGGTGTTCGACGGCGCCACGCCGACGACAGCCTCCCAGAGGGGGGCGGCGACCGGGCCGCCGGGCCACTCGAGGCGGCCCTCCGTGATCCGCACACTGCGACCGAAGGCGCCGAACACCGCGGCGTGGTCGCGGGCCAGCGCCCGGGCGAGATCGCGGTGGGCATCGAGGTAGCGCAGCGTGGGTTCGTCGAGGTGCGCCAGGCCTGTGTAGAACAGTGCCGCGCGCCGATCGCTCAGAAGGGCGGCGAGGAGATCCTGGTCGACCACATGTGCCGGCAGGATCACGTCGCGCCAGAACGCCGGCTGCAAGGGCAGCGGCACGACGTCCGACGCCGAATCGCCCGCCGGCGCGGCCGCTGCCGCCGCAAGGTGTGAGGTCAGGCGGCGCACCAGGTCGTCGGACGCGCCAGGAGCATCCTCCGGCGGCTCGACCATGCGCCGCACCATCTCGAGGACCGCGCGTTCGGGTCCGAGAGACCCGGTGATTCCTGCGGTGGCGGCAGCCGCAGCGAGGCCGCCCGGCACGGGCACGCTGGACCAGGCCGGCGGCGGTGGAGTCGCGCCCGATTGGGCGAATGTGCCCACAGGCAGGACCCCGCACACGCAGGCGGTCAGCCATGCAACCCAGGCGGCTGGCTGGTGCATCCCGGGGATTATCCCCCGGGTGCGCCGCGCGGTTCACCTCGTTCCGGAGCGGCCCGCTATAATCCGGAAGCCGTTCGCCCCCGGGGGTTCTCCATGCCGAAGCGTGCACTCTCCATCCTGCTCTCCACTGCCGTGGCCGTCCTGACTCTGTCGGCCGAGGAACGCGTCAACAGCGAGCTCAACTGGAAGATTCGTCGCGAGGCGGTCGAGCGCTCGCAGGCGATGGCGTCGCTCCACATGCTGACCGACGTCTACGGACCGCGGCTGACCGGGTCACCGAACATCAAGGCGGCCAGCGACTGGGCCGTGAAGCAGTTGACCGAGTGGGGGCTCTCGAACGCGCGACTCGAGCCCTGGGATTTCGGCCACCCTGGCTGGTCGAACCAGCGCCTCGTCGCGCACATCGTTTCGCCGGTGACCGACGCCCTCGTGGTGGAGGTTGTCGCGTGGACTCCGGGGACGAAGGGAGCGACCCGCGCGGCCGCCGTCCAGATCGTGCCGCCGGAGCGACCCACTCAGGAGGAATTCACCGCCTGGCTCGAGACGGTCAAGACGCAGGTCCCCGGCAAGGTCGTGCTCGTGGGCAGGGGCGCACCCGTGCCGGTGAGCTTCGCGATTCCGGTCAGGCGCCGCGACGATGCCGAACTGCGCGCGCAGTACGATCCGGTGAACCCGGCGCCTTCGCCCATGGCGGCCATGATGCAGCCGCCGGCGGCGCCGCCGCAGGGGCCGCCGCGCCTGGATGGGCGCCGCGTCGACGAGCAGCTCGACGCGTTCTTCGTCGCCAACGGCGCCGTCGTCCGCGTCAACGACGGAGGGCGGGAGCACGGGCAGATCCGCGCGTTCAACAACCGCACGTTCGACGTGGCCAAGGCCGTGCCCACCGTGGTCGTCCGCAACGAGGATTTCGGCCGCATGGTGCGCCTCATGAAGGGCGGGCGGACGGTGGAACTGGAATTCGACATCGCCAACACGGTGCACCCCGAGGGCCGGACGGCCTACAACGTGGTGGCGGAGATCCCCGGCACGGACAAGGCCGACGAGGTCGTCATGCTCGGGGGCCACATCGACTCGTGGCACGCCGCCACGGGCGCCACCGACAACGCGGTCGGCGTCGCCACGATGATGGAGGTGGCGCGCGTGCTGCAGGCGGTCGGCGTGCGGCCGCGCCGGACGATCCGCATCGCGCTGTGGGCTGGTGAGGAGCAGGGCCTGCTCGGGTCGCAGGCGTACGTCAAGGAGCACTTCGGCACTTTCGAGAACCCGAAGGCCGACTACGGGAAGCTCGTGGCGTACTTCAACATCGACTCCGGCACGGGCCGCGCGCGCGGCATGAGCGTCTTTGGCCCGTCCGAGGCGGCCGCGGTGCTGCGCGCCGCGGTTGCGCCGTTTGCGGACCTGGGCGTCATCGGCACGGCCGCGACGAGGAGCCGCCGGCAGGGGGGCTCGGATCACACCTCGTTCAACGAGGCCGGTCTGGCCGGCATCGGCGTCAGCCAGGATCCCATCGAGTACGGCACCCACACCTGGCACACCAATCTCGACACGTACGAACGCATCGTCCCGGACGACGTGGTGAAGTCGGTGACGGCCATCGCCGCAGCCGTGGCGCACCTCGCCAGCCGCGACGAGATGCTCGCACGCTTCTCGAAGCAGGACATGCCGGCACCACCGAAGCCCGAAGGGCCGCCGCCGGCCCCGCGTCCGACGGGGCAGTAGCCCGTGAAAGGTCCCTGGCAGTGGATCGCCGGGCTCATGCTCGCGCTCGTCGCGGGCGCGGGCCCGGTGGGCCTGTCCGCGCAGGACATTCCGTACACCGCGGCCGACGGCAAGTCCTGGGACGCCTCGACCCTCGGCAACCACCGGGTGGTCGTGGACGTGCCTGCGGCGGCCGCCGCCGCGCGTGCGCTCATTCCCTGGCGTCGGCGCGATCCAGCGCCGGAGCGCAAGGCGGTGGTCGTGACCGATGCCTCCGGCCAGCGGATCCGCAACGTGCACCGCGGTCGCATCGATCGGGAGCGAGGCGAGATCTGGTTCGAGCCGGTCTCAGGCCCTGGCCGTTACTACGCGTACTACCTGCCGCAGCGATCGGGAGGCCGCAGCAACTACCCGACGGTGACCTACGTGGAGCCCGAGGTGACCGCGGACGCGGCCTGGGCCCAGGCCGCGCAGAGAGGCGCAGCCGTCGAGGCGCGCGTCGTCGAGTTCCAGGCGATCGACGCCTTCCACAGCTTCTTTCCCATGGAGGTCATCGCGACCGCTGACGAGGTGCGCGCCCTTGTCGCGAAACACCCGGGCGCGTCGTACCTCGTGTTCACCGAAGACCGCATGCATCCGATTCGTATGCGGACGGACGTGCCGAAGCGGTGGATCGACGCCGGCACGGCGCGGCCGATTGGCGGAACTGCGCGCCGCGGCGAGTTCTTCGCGTTCCAGTTCGGCGTGTTCGCCGTCGAGGACGTGAAAGCCGTCCAGATCCGCTTCACGGATCTTCACGGTGAGGGCGGCCGCGTGCTCGACGCGGGTCGGCTGTCCTGCCTCAACACGCACGGCGTGAGCTGGACGGGGACGCCGTTCGTGGCGCGCGTGGACGTGCCGCGCGGCACGGTGCAGGCCATCTGGTGCGGCGCCGACGTCCCGACGTCCGCCGCGGCCGGGGTGTACCGCGGCGATGCCACGGTGACCGCCGAAGGCCGGGAGGCCATGCGCGTGCCGATCGACTTCACGGTGTCGAGCGAGGTCGTCGCGGATGGTGGCGCGAACGAGCCGGAGAAGCAGACGCGGCTGAAGTGGCTGAATTCGACGTTGGCCCAGGAAAACGAGGTCGTCCCGCCCTACACGCCGCTCGTCGTGGAGGGGACGTCGGTGAGCCTGCTGGGACGCACGGTCACGGTGGGGCCGCTCGGCTTCCCGGCGCGCGTGCAGACGTTCTTCACCCCGGAGATGACGGGCCTGTCGGCGTCGCCAACCGACGTGCTGGCGTCGCCCGTCGAGTTCGTGGCGGAGGTCAAGGGACGGGGCCCGGTGATCTGGCGAGGCACGGGTCCGCGCTTCGTCGAGCAGACGCCCGGCACGGTCCGCTGGCAGGCCGACGCGCGCGCCGACGAGCTCTCACTGCAGGTCGAGGCCGCGCTGGAGTTCGACGGGTTCGCCTCGTACCGCGTCACCGTCACGGCCTTGCAGGACGTCGCCCTCGACGACATCCGGATGGTCCTGCCCTACGCCCGCGAGGCGGCCACGTTCATGATGGGGCTCGGCCAGAAGGGCGGCGCCCGGCCGTCGCGCTTCGACTGGCAGTGGAACGTGACCACGCGCAACCAGGACGGGGCGTGGATCGGCAGCGTGAACGCCGGCCTCTACTACTCGCTGCGCGCCGAGAACTACGTCCGCCCCCTCAACACGAACTTCTACCTGCAGCGGCCGCTCGAGCTGCCGCCCTCGTGGGGCAACGCGGGCAAGGGCGGCGTGGCCATCGCCGAGCACGGCCGCACGGTGCGCGTGGACAACTACAGCGGCTCCCGGACCATGAAGGCCGGGCAGACGCTGCACTACGACTTCGTGCTGATCGTGACACCGTTCCATGCGCTCGACACGGACTTCCAGTGGCGGACGCGCTTCTACCACCGCTACGCCTCCGTGGATCAGGTCAGGGCGACCGGC
>CAYLZN010000309.1:0-7029 GCA_964387935.1 uncultured Vicinamibacteraceae bacterium
CCAAAAACACCCCCCGACCCATTTTACGCGAACACCATGGGGTCAGTTATTTACTTTTAGAATTCGACCGATCGGATGCAGAGTCGAACGCTAAAAGTAAAGACCTGACCCCTATCTCCCTACCTGAACAACCGCGCGAACAACTGACGCAGCAGCAGTGGGCGCTCCCCCAGCAACTCCAGCAGCTCCAGGTGGCCAATCCGGAGCGCCAGCCCCTCGCCACTCGCCTTGACGTCGTGACCGAGCGGCACCCCGGCGAGCGCCTCCATCAACCCGACCACGTCGCCCGCCCGACTCGTCACCGGCTGCGTCCCGCTGCCGTCGAGCACGAGCTGTCCGGCCAGCACGATCAGTACCGGCGGCACCTCGGCGGCCTTCACCAGCGTCTGGCCGTCAGCGCACGTCGTGCGCTGGCTCCTGTTGGCGAGCTCGAGCAACTCCTCCGCCGCGATCTGGGTGAACGGACCGACCTTCTGCAGCGCCAGCACCTTCTCGATGGCCGTCACGCCTTCAGCGGCCAGCCGACCCAGTTCGCTCGGCGCCTCCGGCCCGCCCTCGATGACGAATCGCTCGCCGGCGAACGCGGAGCTGTCGAGGATCGTCCGGAACAGCCCCTGGACGAGGTCGCCGTTCTCTGCGAGCAGCGTCCGCCACTCCTCGATGGTCAGGTCGAGACAGACGCAGCGCGCCGTCGTCTTCAGCGTCCAGGACAGCGGCGTGCCGCTCACCACCTGGTCGAAGCCGAGTGCCGCCACGGGCTGGAGCTCCTCCACCGATCCTGCCTGTGACCTGGCCTCGACATTGCCGTCGAGGAGGAACTGGAGCGTGTTCGGGATCACGCCCTCGGTGCCGAGCACGACGCCGGGGTCGTAGCGGACCTGCCGGCCGGTTCCCCCCAGGCGGAACAGTTCGTCCACCGACACCTTCGCGAAGATGGGAATCGTCCGCAGCCGGGCGGCCAGTTCCACGGCGGGCAGCGGCTCGAGCCACAGCTGCCGGACCCGTTCCTCGGGCATGCGCTGTTCGGCCAGCGCCCAGGAGGCGGCCTCGAACACGAACCAGTCCCGCGGGTCGCGATGGGCGAGCACGTGCTCGATGTCGGGCGCGAGCGCCCACACCTTCTGCTTGGCGGCGAAGTGAATCGCCGCCGCCGCGACGATCTGGTCGTCGTCGTTGATCAGCTGCAGCAGCGTTTCTTCCACGTCGCGGGGCCGTGTCGAGATGATCGCGTTGCCACGGCCCACCTTTTCCTCGAGGGGCGCATCCTCGAGGACGGGGAGTACCCGCTTGCGAATCGGTCCGGGCAGCAGGTTGTCCAGGTACTCGATGGCGCTCGCGCGGGCCTTGGAGTCGCCGCGCTCGATCGCCCAGCGCGCGGCGCTCACGTCCTGCCAGGGATGCAGCACGCCGAGCAGCAGCCAGATCCGGTTGACGGCGCGTTCCATCTTCCCGCGCAGCGCCTGGGCCAGAAGAGAGTCGGCGGGCAGCTTCGCCAGGTCGAACAGGTTGTGGTAGAGACTGAGCCACGTGAAGTAGCGCGTGGCCTGACCGAGCACGCGCTCCTCGAGCGGCTTCGGATCGAAGGTGAGTTCCGGGTGCGCGCGGTGCAGCGAGTCGATCGCCGTGAGCAGCTTGAACCGCAGGAAGCCGTCGGGCTCGCGGGTCAGCGCCGTCACGAGCGTGTCCATCGTCTGCTGTGAAGGGATACGCGCCAGCGTCGCGGGAATATGCCGGCGTACCCAGATGTCCTCGTCCTGGTCCCCCAGGAAGTGGGCGAGCGCGGGGACGACGTCCGGCCCGTAGCTCACGAGCACGTCGCGCGCGGTGGCCTTCAGCCGGCGGTTCCTGAGCGCCGACACCAGCGTGGGCACGAACAGGAAGTTCGCGCTGCCCAGCGTGCGCACGCTGTCGAGCGCGGCTTCCGCCACGCTCGCGTCGCTGTCGTAGAGGAGCGGCACCAGGACGTGATGGAGGTGCGGGTCCACGCCTTCGCGGACGGCCAGCGCCACGTCGCGGCGCGCCGCCGGCTCGGGGCTCGCCGCCACCCGTACGAGCGTCTTCTCGGCGATGTCGAGATCTGCGGCCGTGCCTCGCTTCGCCAGCACCATGGCGGCGGAGCACGCGAGTCGAGCGTCCGGGTCGTCCACGTACGGGCGCACCAGGTTGCTGACGTCCTGCCCCCGCAATTGCGCGAGCGCGGACATGGCTGCCGCGCGCACCGTGGCATCCGCGTCCGTCAGGAGGCGCTCGACCTGCGGCTGCCAGCTCTGCGCGATGTCGCTCCGCGCGGCGCCGAGGGCCTGGAGCGCCCGCGCCCGCACGCGCGGCGACTCGTGATAGAGCAGCAGCGGCGTGACGAGGTTGCGCTTCTCGAGCGACTCCAGGATGTCGATCGCATACAGCACCCGCTTCTCGTCCGGGTGCGCGAGCTCGGCGATCAGGGTTTCGACCGTCGAGAGGTCGGCCGCCTGGATGCGGACGTCGGCGGCCGCCACGTCACGCTGATCCAGGCTGCGGCGGAACGCCTTCACGTACCCGCGCTTGGCGGCGATGGCGCCGAACACCCAGAGCGCGCAGAGCGTCAGGCTCGCGTAACTGAGCTGCCGCCAGTTGAGGTTCAATCCCCACGGCTTGATCAGCACGAGCAGCAGGAGCGCGCCGAGCCCCTTCGAGAACCGATCGACGGTCACGTCGACAAACGGCTTGGCCTGCAGCTTCAGATCGCTCGGCAGCGGCAGGAACAGGATCTCGCGCGTGGTCTTGTCGATCGAGTAGCGCAGCGACGTGTCGGCGATACGGGCCAGCCACGTTGAGGCATAGGCCCCGGTCGCCAGGATGATGAAGCCCGTGACGCCGAGCGAGACGGGGAGGATCATCAGCGCGAAGCCGATGCCGAGGTAACGCTGGATCCGGCTCGTGAGCCAGACCTGCACGATCAGCCCGATGATCGAGAGCCACAGCTGGACCTGGCCGAGGCGGGTCGTGATGGCGTCCCTGGTGGACTTCTTGATCTCGGCTTCCTTGGTCGCCCTGACCTGCTCGAGTTCCGCCGCCGTCGCGCCCCTGGCGGACGCGGCAGCCACCTCCGCGTCGAGCGCCGCCGCCACCTCGGTCCGCGACTGCTCGTCCACGGACATGTTCAGCTGCTGTTCGATGATCGCCGCGCCGACCGCCGCGAAGCTGATGACGAGCGCGATGAGCTGCAGGTGGCGCGAGCCGCGGAGCAGGCGGAACGCCTCGCCACTCTTCACTCCCTTCTCTTCGCCAGCCGACGCGACGCCGGCGAGGCTCACATCCTTGCGCGAGGCGAGCACGGCCAGCACGACGCTCATGCAGACCACAAGCAGCGTCGCGCTGATCAGCAGCAGGTTCGTCGTGCCGAACTGCCTCGCGAACTGCAGGATGGTGGAGCCCAGGATGCCCCCGAGCGCCGTCCCGCCCCCGATGAACCCGAACAGGCGCTTCGCCTGGCGGGGGTCGTAGATCTCGTTGGCCAGCGTCCAGAACTGGCTGACCAGCAGGATGCCCAGGATCAGCCCGAAGAGGTAGAGCAGGACCGACACCCACGACTGGCCGCCCTGCAGCAGGAACCAGAACAGCACCAGCAGGCCCGCGGCCCCGACCTGTGCGCCCGGGATCACCCATTTCCGGGGCATCATCGACGTGACCTTGCTGTAGCCCTGCATGATGAAGCCGATGACGATGCCCGCGCCGAACTGCACGTACGGCAGGTTCTCCGAGCCGAGATCGCTGATGAACTGCGACCGCGTGATGGGCTTGAGGATGTTGTAGGCCGTCATCGCCAGGAAGGAGTACAGGAACATCAGCAGGACGCCCCGGCTTTCCTCCTCCCGTACGTCGACGATGGGCTTGAGCAGACTGTGCAGGCTCATGAAGGCTCCAGGGGTGCGCGCGAGGCTTCCCCTCCCGATGGCATGGGCCCCGCCATGGTACGCGAGGTCTCGCGACCGGGCAACCTGAAGGCGGGCCGCGACACCTGGAGGCCGCGTCTCCAGGCGGCCGCCGGGCCGGCTGCGTCCTTGCGCTACACTGGCAGCCCATGCTCGCGCGGGTGCGGAAGTTCCTGGACGTGCGCCCGGGGGAAGGGCAGCCCGTCCTCTTCACCTTCCTCTACGTCGCGCTCGCCATCGGGTCGTTCGTCCTCGCCAAGAACATCCGGAACGGTCTCTTCCTCGAAGCCTTCGGCGCGTCGAAGCTCGTCTACGTCTACGTCGCCGTGTCGCTGGTCCTGTCGGTCGTGGTGCCGGCCTACATGGCCGTCGCCGCCCGCCTGGGCCAGCGGATCGTCATCACCGGGAGCCTGCTGTTCCTGTGTCTCAACGTCCTGGCGTTCTGGTGGGCGCTTCACGTGCGGTCCTGGCCCTGGCTGTCGGCGGCGTTCTACGTCTGGGTCAACTGCTACGGCGTCATCGCGCCGGTGGGGGCGTGGACGTTCGCCAACGCCGTGTTCGACACCCGACAGGGACGCCGCCTCTTCGGCCTCGTCAGCAGCGGCGGGTCGGTGGGGGCCATCGCCGGGGGCGTGCTGACGCGACTGGTGGACGTGGTCGGGACCGTCCACCTGCTGCTGGTCCTGGCGGTCCTGATCGCGCTCACCGCGCTCATGGTGAACCTCGCCTGGCACGTGCGGCGCCGTGACCTCTCGCGATCCCGCCGGTCGGCCGTGCGGGCGGGCGACACGTGGCGGATGGTCCGCCAGACGCCGTACCTCGCGCAGATCGCCCTCCTGGTGGCGCTCGTCGCCATCACGACCCAGTGGGCGCAGTTCCAGTTCCAGGCGGGCGCCGAGCGCTTCTTCGCCGGGCAGGCCGATCGGCTCACGCGGTTCTTCGGAGACTTCAACACGATCATGGGCGTCGTCGCGCTGCTCGTGCAGGTGCTGGCGACGGGGCCGCTGCTGCGACGGTTCGGGCTCTCGGCCACCATCCTCGCGCTGCCCGTGTCGCTGGGGGTGTGCGTGGCGAGCGTCGCCCTCACGGGCAGCCTGTGGGCCGTCCTCGCCACGATGGCCTTCGACCAGGGCCTGCGCTTCTCGATCGACAAGGCCAGCTTCGAGCTGCTGTACCTGCCCCTCCGAGCGGGCGTGAAGGAGCGCGTCAAGCCGTTCATCGACCTGATCGTCAACCGCGTGGCCGATGCCGTCGGCGCCATCCTCCTGGGGCTGGCCACCACCGGGTTCGTGGTGCTGCCCGGCCTCGGACTGGGCCTGCGCGGCGTGGCCGCCGTGAACATGGTGTTCATCGCGGGGTGGGTCGCGGTCGCGCTCGCCCTGCGACGCGGCTACGTGGGGGCCATCCGCGAGAGCATCACGCAGCATCGCCTCGAGGCCGAGCGCGCGTCCGCGCCCGTGCTCGACCGATCGGCGACGACGGCGATTGCCGCGCAGCTCGGGGCGAGCGAGCCACAGGAGATCCTCTACGCACTCGACCTGTTCCGGGTCGAGCACCGAGGTGCGACCCACCCGGCCGTGCGCGGCCTGCTGACGCACCCCTCGCCGCTCGTCCGGCGCCGTGCCGTCGCGGTGCTCGACCAGTCTGGCGATCGCAGTGCGGTCGGGGACGTGGAGGCGCTGCTCGACGACACGGATCCTGGTGTGCGCGCGGAGGCGCTCATCTATCTCGCGCACCACGCCGATGTCGATCCGTTGAGCCGTATCACGACGTTGAAGGCGTTCGAGGACTTTTCGGTCCAGGCGAGCCTGGTCGCGTTTCTCGGGCGCGAGAGCGCCTGGCAGAACGTCGACGCGGCCCGACTCATGCTGCGGCAGATGGTCCAGACCGATGGGGAGTCCGGGACGCGGGCCCGGCTGGAAGCGGCGCGCCTGCTGGACCAGTTGCCCGAGGCATTCCCGGACGAGCTGCGGCTGCTCATTGGAGACGAGTCAGAGGAGGTGGCGAAGGCCGCGCTCCGCGCCGCCGGCCACCCGGGATACGACAGCCTGATCTTCGACGTGCTCGTGCCTCTTCGTCATCCCGCCCTGCGCGAGGCTGCCGCCGAGGCGCTGGCGGGCATGGGCCCGACCATCGTCGACGAACTGCGCGCGGTGCTCGAAGACCACGAGCGCCCGCTGGCCATCCGCGGCGAGGTGCCGCGAATCCTCTCGTCCATCGGGGGGAGCGACGCTCGCAACGCGCTCGTGGAAAACCTCTTCGAGACGGATGCGTCGCTCCGGACGCAGATCGTCGCGGGCCTCAGCCGCCTGCACGCCAGGTTCCGGGACCTCGAGGTGGACCGGCAGGCGCTCGAGATGATGGTCACCGCCGAGATCATGGGGCACTACCGCTCCTACCAGATCCTCGGTTCGCTGCAGCATGCCTTCGACGCGAGCGATCACGTGAAGGAAGGGCTGCTGCATGCCATCGAGCAGGAGCAGGAGCGGATTTTCAGGCTACTCGATCCCCTGATGCCGGACGCGGACCTCAAGAGCGTGTACCTCGCGCTGCGGTCGCAGAACCGGACGTTGCGGGCCAACGCCCTCGAGTTGCTCGACAACGTGCTGTCGCCGAACCTGCGGGCGCTCGTGGTGCCGCTCTTCGACGCGCAGGTGACGACCGCCGAGCGGGTCGCCATCGCGAACGAGTTGGTGGGGGCCGAGGTGCGGTCGCCCGAAGAGGCCGCGCTCGCCATGCTGTCGAGCGAGGATCCCTGGCTCAGGGCCTGCGGGGTCTACGCGGCAGGCGCGCTCCGGCTGGTGGGGCTCCGGCCGAAGGTCGCCCAACTGGCGCAGGCCGTTGACCCTCTGCTGCGCGAGACGGCCAAGGCGGCGCTCGGGCGCCTCGAGGGCGCGCGGGCGCCCGCGCCGGCACCTCGCGAACTCAGGCCGAGGCCGGCCGAGACGGCCGTCGAGCCGATCATGCCCGGCGTGGACAGTTCGTTTGGCGTGGGCTAAGTCCTTCGACTCGCAAGTTCGGTGACGTATCGCTCGCTCAGGACTTTGTGCTGAGTGAGCAATTCCGGCGACGCCGTGGGTTCGTCATACGTCGCCGTAATTGCGAATCGAAGCGCTAA
>CAYLZN010000310.1:0-6994 GCA_964387935.1 uncultured Vicinamibacteraceae bacterium
CCACGGGCACGATCTCGGTGCGCGTCGTCCGCGGCGATCTCAGCAGCAACGTGGCGGGCCAGACGGTCGAACTCCACGGCGCGGGCGCGACGCAGACCGCGGTGACCGACGAGAACGGGCGCGCCACCTTCGCCGGCATCGCGCCCGCCACGGAGGTCCACGCGATCACCACCGTGGACGGGCAGCGGCTGGAATCCCAGAGCTTCGTCGTTCCGGGCACGGGCGGCATGCGGGTCATCCTCGTGGCGAGAGGCGGCGAGTCGGCCGCGACGTCGCCGGGGGGTGAGGCGGGGGCCGGTTCGCCCGCGCAAGCGTCCGCACCTCCGCAGCCTGGCACCATCGCCCTCGGCAGCCAGTCCCGCTTCATCGTCGAACTCGCCGACGAGGCCGTCGATGTCTACGCCATCCTCGACGTGGTGAACGCGCAGGCGGCGCCCGTGCAGCCCTCGGAGCCGCTCGTGTTCGAGGCGCCGCCTGGCGCCGTCGGCCTGACGATGCTGCAGGCGTCCTCGTCGCAGGCCAAGGCCGAGGGCTCGCGCGTCGTGGTGGAGGGCCCCTTCGCGCCGGGCACGACGAGCGTGCAGTTCGCCTATCAGATGCCGTACAGCGGCGGCCACGTGACCGTGCGCCAGGCGCTGCCCGTGGCGCTGCCCCAGACGTCGCTCATGGTGCGCAAGACCGGCGGTCTCACGGTGTCGTCGCCGCAGGCGACCAGCCAGCGGGAGGTACCGATCGAGGGGCAGGCCTACTACGTGGCCAATGGCGGCGCGATTCCGGCGGGCGGCGTTCTGGAAGTCTCCCTCAGTGGATTGCCGTATCACAGCCGGCTGCCGCGCTACCTGGCGCTCGCGCTGGCCGTCGCCATTGCCGGCGCGGGCATCTGGGCCGCCACCGGGGTGCGCGTGCGGGGCGCGGACAGCGAACCGCCGAAACTGGAGGCCCGACGGGAGCAGTTGTTCGCGGAGTTGCTGAAGCTGGAGGAACACCACCGGGCCGGCCGCGGCGACGCCTCCCGCTACCAGGTGCGGCGCCGGGACCTGATCGCGCAGCTCGAACAGGTCTACGTTCGGCTCGATGGTCTTGGCGCCGGCCGTGCCTGAGTTCGATTTCACCCGCCTCGACGTCCGCGATCTCTCACGGCACTTCGGCCGTCGCCGCGCGCTGCACAAGGTCGGGTTCACCGCCGAGGCGGGGCAACTCATCGGCCTGCTCGGTCCGAACGGGGCAGGGAAGTCCACGCTGCTCGCGATTCTCGCCACGCTGGCCGCGCCGACGTCGGGCACGGTGCACTACGGCGACCGTACCGCGCGGGACGGCGGACCGGCCCTCCGCAGCCGGCTCGGTGCGCTGGGGCACGATCTCTACCTCTATCCGGAACTCACCGCGCGCGAGAACCTGGAGTTCTTCGCGCGCATCTACCGTGTGCCGGGCGTGTCCCAGGTCGTGGACGGCGCGCTCGCGACCGCCGGCCTGTCACACCGGGCCGACGACCTGGTCAGCGGCTTTTCGCGCGGCATGCGCCAGCGCCTGGCGCTCGAGCGCGCCCTCCTGCACGGCCCGCGCCTGGTCCTGCTGGACGAGCCGTTCACGGGCCTCGACGATGCCTCCACCCACGCGCTCGTGGAGCGCCTGCGGCGCCTGCGGGACGCGGGCGCGATGGTCGCGCTGACCACGCACGACCTCGACGTGATCGACGGTCTGCTCGACCTCGTGGTGGTGTTGCGCGACGGGAAGATGGTCGCCTGCGAACGACCGGAGCCCGGGCTTCGCCAGCGCTACCGGGCGTATGTGGGGCCCGGAGGACCGGCATGACCGAGCACCAGGGCCTGGCCAACTTCTTCCGCGTGGCCTGGCTGGTGACGCGCAAGGACGTCACGGTGGAGGCGCGCAGCCGCGAAATTCTCTACACGACCACGTTCTTCGCCGCGTCCTGCCTGCTGGTGTTCGCCTTCGGCTTCGTGAAGGACGGCCGTCCGCTCGAGGACGCTGCCGCGGGCATTCTGTGGATCGCGATCGCCTTCTCGGGCACGCTGGCGCTGGGCCGGACGTTCGAGCGCGAGCGCACGAACGAGACGCTGCAGGCGCTCATGCTGGCGCCCTCGGACCGGCCGGCGGTTTACGTCGGCAAGCTGCTCGGCATCATCCTGCTGATGGCGCTCGTGCAGGCCGTGATCGTGCCCATGGTCGGGTTGATGTTCCAGGCCCCGGTGCTGAAGCACCCCTGGTGGCTGGTCGGCCTGCTGGGTCTTGGCACCGTGGGTTTCGCGGCGGTCGGCACCCTGTTTGCGGCGATGCTCGTGCGGGCGCGCAGCCGCGACGTGCTGCTGCCGATCCTGTTGTATCCCATCACGATTCCGGTGATCATTGCGGGAGTCCGCGGCACCGCCGCCCTGTTCGCCGCCGACGGCAGCCTGGCCGTGGCCCGGGCGTGGCTTGCGATGCTGGTGTTCTTCGACGTGGTCTTCGTCACGCTCTCGCTGTGGACGTTCGAGGCGGTGATGACGGAGTGACAGTTGCCAGTTTCCAGTTGTCAGTTGTCGGTGCTGTCGAAGATCGAGGGCCAACACCGCGAGAGCTGAGATCGCGCACCGGGCACCAACAAGCACCGATAACCGACGACCGATGACCGACAACCGATACCCGATGTCACAGAAACTGTTCCTGCCGATCGTGCTGCTGGCCGCGGTGATGTTCGCGGTGGCGCCGACGCTCATCGTGAACGCCCCGTACGAAACGACGATGGGGCTGGTGCAGAAGATCTTCTACTACCACGTGCCGTCGGCGATGGTGATGTTCGTGGCGGCCTTCGTGTGCGGGATCGCGAGTGCGCTGTTCCTGGCGCGGCGCGACACGAAGTGGGACCGTATCGCGGTGGCGGCCGCCGAGCTCGTGGTGGTGTTCGGGCTGATCGTGCTGGTCACGGGTCCGCTCTGGGCGAGGAAGGCCTGGGGCGTGTGGTGGCAGTGGGAGGCGCGGCTCACCTCGACGCTCATCCTGTGGATGATCTTCGTGTCGTATCTCCTCCTGCGCCGCTACGGCGGCCCTGGGTCGGAACGTCTCGGCGCGGGCCTCGCGCTCTTCGGGATGGCGAACGTGCCGTTCGTGTACTGGTCGGTGAACTTCTGGCGCACGCTGCATCCGAAGACGACGGTGGTGATGTCGCTGGACCCGGGCATGCGGCCGGCGTTCTGGTGGTCGATTCTGGCGTTCTTCCTGTTGTTTGCGGCGCTCATGACAGCGCGCGTCCATCTGGAGCGGATGCGCGAGCGTGTCGAGCACCTGTATCTCGCTCTCGAGGACTGACGGTCATGCCCCTTCTGAATGCCCTTCCCTCCCCGCGCTCGCGGGTGCGGCGGTTCCTTGCGGTGGCCCTCCTCGTCGTGGGCCTCGGTGGCGCGGTGCCGGCCGTGTCGCAGGCGCACGGCGTGCAACCGCCCGCCGACAAGGCCGACGAATTCGTCCCCGTGTCTGACCTGCCCGCCAAGGAGAGCCTGCCGGCGGCGCCCCTCGTCATGGGCGCCTACGTCGTCGTCTGGCTCGTGCTGATGGGGTATCTGTTCATGCTGTGGCGGCGCCTGGGCAAGGTCGAGCAGGAGATCGCCGGGGTCGAGCGCCAGATGTCACAGGGGCGGAGGTCCTGATGCCGAACCTTGCCGACATGGGGGCCGGCCACTTCATCTACATCCCGGCCATTCTGCTCATCGGGATCGTGATCGGCTGGATCCTGGGCTCGCGTGCCGCCGCGGACGCCTATGCGGCCGAACTGAAGCGGCGCGAGGAGCGTGCCGCGCGTCGCCAGAGCTCGCACGGGACGACGAGCGGGCTCGATCCTGCCTAGATAACGGGCTCAAGGCTCAGGGCTCAGGGCGCAAGGCTCAGGGCCCAAGGCTCAGGGCTCAGGGTGCAAGGCCCAAGGCTCAGGGCGCAAGGCTCAGGGCGGACTGAGGCCAGAGTGCCCCCAAGCCGTACGCCGTGTTTTCGTCCGTACGCCGCCGTACGCCGTAAGCCGTACGCCTCTTACTTCCCCAACGCCAGCCTTCGCGCGAGGCCTTCCGGCAGGCCCGCGCCCGTGATCTTGCTCTGGGCGCCCGCCACGTTGTAGGGCACGCGGTACAGGACGAGTTCGTGGGTGTCGCTGTCGTAGGTGGCGTAGGCCGCGCGCGGATCGCCGTCCCGCGGCTGCCCGATGGAACCCGGGTTGATGAGATACCGCCGGTCCGTCTGGATCTGAATGTGGGTCTCGGCGTCGTTCGGGGAGGGCAGGATGATGTCGAACGCCGCGACCGACAGCCAGTAGACCACGGCCACGTGGGTGTGGCCGAAGAAGCAGACCGGCTCCGCCTGGGCGCGCAAGGCCTCGACGGCGTCCACGTGCTCGAAGATGTACTCGTCCTCGTCGTCCGGCGACCCGTGGCAGATCTCGATCTCGTCCTCGACGACGAGCGGGCCGAGCGGCAGGGAGGTCAGGTACTCCTTGTTCGCTTCGGTGAGGTTGTTGAGCGTCCACATCGCGGCGTGGCGTGCCGCCTGGTTGAAGCCCTCCGCGGACTCGACGCCCGCGGCCACCTTGTCGTGGTTGCCGCGGATGATGGCGTCGGGATTCAGGCTGCGCACGCGGTCCACGACGGCATTCGGATCGGCGCCGTAGCCGACGATGTCGCCGAGCACGATGACGCGGTCGAACCGTTCGGGCGGTGCTGCGGCGAGGACGGCGTCGAGGGCTTCGATGTTCGCGTGGATATCGCTCAGGACGAGATAACGCATCGGTCTCACCATCCGAGCCGGTCGAGAACCTGCTCGATGAGCGCCTCCGGTGCCCCGGCGGAGGCATCGAGACGGAGATGGGCCTGCTGGTACGCGGCGCGCCGCGCCAGGTAGAGGGTCTCGAGGGAGTCACGATCGGTGGCCAGGGGACGCCGGCCATCCGTGGGCACCCGGGCGACGACCGTGTCAAACGGCAGGTCGAGCCAGATGACCGTGCCGTCGGTGAGCATGGCGGCGCGATTCTCCGGATCGACGAAGGTCCCGCCGCCCGTGGCGACCACGAGGTGACGCTCGGCGAGCAGGCCGCGGAGGACCCGCTTCTCGACGGCCCGGAAGTAGGGTTCGCCGTCCTGGCGGAAGATGTCGGCAATCACGCGGTGCTCCAGGTGCTCGATCGCCTTGTCGAGATCCTCGACCCGCCAATGGAGACGGCTGCCCAGCCCGCGAGCCACGGTGGTCTTTCCTGCGCCCATGAACCCGACGAGATAAATCTTGTCCGTCCTCACGGCCGACCCGAAACGGTGTGCGTCAGGCGGGGCCACGGGCACCCGCTCATCCGCGCAAGGACTCGAGCTGCTCGAAGAAGCCCGGATAGGATACCCCGACTGCCGCGGCTCCGGTGATGGTCGATGGTCCCCGAGCGCCCAGGGCGGCGATGGCGAACGCCATGGCCAGTCGGTGGTCGTCGCAGGCGTCGGCCGTGCCGCCGGTGAGCGGGCGGGGCCGGATGATGAACCCGTCGGGCAGTTCGTCCGCCTCGGCGCCGAGCGCCGTGAGACCCCGGACGAGCGCCGCGATGCGGTCGCTCTCCTTGGCCCGGAGCTCGCCCGCGCCCGTGACCGTCAGGCCTCCGCCGAAGGTGGCGAGGGCCGCCAGCGCTGGCAGTTCGTCGATGAGCCCGGGCACCTCCGCAGGGAGAATCTCCAGGGGTCGCAGGTCGCCATGACTCACGGTCACCGTGCCCACGGGCTCGCCGGCGGACACGACGGCGGGGGCCACCTCCACCAGAGCGCCGGCGCGCGACAGCACGTCCAGGACGGCGGTGCGGGAGGGGTTGAGGCCGACGCCGACGAGTTCGACCCGGGAGCCGGGCAGCGCGGCCGCGGCCACGGCCCAGAAGACGGCAGAGGACACGTCGCCGGGCACGTCGAAGGCGCCGC
This sequence comes from uncultured Vicinamibacteraceae bacterium, assembly GCA_964387935.1. GTDB lineage: Bacteria > Acidobacteriota > Vicinamibacteria > Vicinamibacterales > JAFNAJ01 > CAYLZN01. The sequence goes on from CAYLZN010000310.1 coordinate 5,925, forward strand.
CCGTCAGTATCTGGCCGCCACGCAGGGCGACGCGCCGGGCGTCTGTGGTCACCGTCACCCCGAACGCGCGCAAGGCTCGTTCCGTATGATCACGTGTGTCGGCCGGCTCGGTCACCGTTGTCAGACCCTCGGCCTGGAGTCCCGCCAGTAGCACCGCACTCTTGACCTGGGCGCTAGGGATTTCCGGAGCGAAGTCGATTCCCCGGAGGGAGCCTCCGGAGATGGTGATGGGTGGGCACCCGTCGGTGGCCACGACCCGTGCCCCCATGCGCTCGAGGGGCACGGCCACGCGGCGCATGGGCCGGCGGCGCAGGGACGCATCCCCGGTGAGCGTCGTCTCAAAGACGTGTGCGGCGAGCACGCCAGCCAGCATGCGCATGGTCGTGCCGGAGTTGCCGCAGTCCAGGCCCGAGGCCGGGGGAGCCAGCCCGCGAAGGCCTCGCCCGTTGATTCGCACGGTGGCGCCCTCGCGGGACACGGCGACGCCGAGCCGCGTGAGGCAGGCTAGCGTGGATGCGCAGTCGGCCCCCGGGGCGAAACGGGTGAGCGTGGATTCGCCGTGCGCGAGGGCGGCCAGGATGGCGTATCGATGCGAGATGGACTTGTCGCCGGGCAGCGTCACCGTCCCGCGGACGCCGCGGGCCGGCTGCACGGTGGCAACCGCGTGTGGGTCGTTCATGCTGGCACGGCACTATACACCGGCCGGGGCGGGCCAGGCGCCTGGCGCGGGAAGGCTTGCTTGACCCTGGATCGTGGCCTGTGGTAATCACTCGCACACTTCGATGACCGAGAACGGCCGCATTCTCCGCCTCACGATCTGCAGCGTGTACGACATGCTGGACTTCGTGCAGCTCGTGAGCGACCACATGGGGCAGATGGCCGGCCTCGACGAAGATTCCCTGCACTGGGTCGGCGTGGCCATCCGCGAGACGGTCGTGAACGCCATCAAGCACGGGAACCGCCAGGACGCGCAGAAGCTCGTCACCGTCGAGTTCGCGTTCGAGCCTGCCTCCTCGCCCTCGCGGCTCGTCATCCGCGTCTCGGACCAGGGCGAGGGCTTCGAGGTGCAG
>CAYLZN010000311.1:0-6985 GCA_964387935.1 uncultured Vicinamibacteraceae bacterium
TCAACGTCATGCAGTTGAGCGGGTTGCCCATCGACCCCAAGCTGCGCAGCGACTTCATCTCCAAGATCCCCGGGGCGTCGAACGTCAACAACTACGACGTCGGCAACTCGACGGCCGCACGTGTCCTCAACACCGCGGGGTACCGGTACAACCAGACCGACCTGAACAACCGCGATCAGGTGTCGTTCCGTCTCGATTACGAGATGTCGCTGGCTCATCGGTTCGAAGGTGTGTTCAATTACTTCAAGGAGACCGACGACCGGACCGATCTGGACGCAGTGACGATCGCAGGTCCGCTCGTGTACACCAACTCCGATCCCAAGCGGATGGCGGTCGCATGGCGCTGGCTGGCCAGCTCGCGGTTCCAGAACGAAGCCCGGTACGGCTTCAACCTGGCGCCCGTTCAGTTCGAGAGCGACTGGGACTACGACTCCCTCGGCGGCACCATCTACAACGCCCCACTCGGGCTCGCCAACCCGTTCGGCGGCTATGGGACGGGCGGCAACACGGCCGCGTTCCAGCCGCAGGGGCGCTATACCAACACCTACCAGTTCAACGACAACGCCTCCCTCTTCCTGGGCACGCACGAGCTGCAGTTCGGTGGGAGCTGGCAACGGAATCGCGTGAATCCCTACAACTTTGCGGGCGCCTTCCAGACAGTCAATACCGGATTCAACGCGACCACCCCGAGCAGCGTCCAGTTGACGTCGGCCCAGTTCCCCGGCGGGATCAGCGCCGCCGACCTGGCCAACGCGAACACTCTGACGGCGTTCCTCGGTGGGATCATCACGTCGACGCAGCGCACGTTCAACGTCACCAGTGCGGATTCGGGTTACGTGCCGGGCGTGCCCTCGGATGAGAACTACACGCTCGACAACATCGCCCTCTACGTGCAGGACAACTGGCGCTGGAAGCCCAACTTCACCGTGCGCGCCGGCCTCAAGTGGGAGTACTACAGCCCGATTGCCGAGGACGACAACCTCGGCTTCCTGCCAGTGACCAACGATCGGCCCGTCGACCAGTTCATGCTCGATCCGAACGCGACGCTGACCTTCGCCGACGGGCAGTTCTGGAAGAAGGATCTGAACAACTTCGGTCCCACCGTGGGCTTCGCCTGGGACGTCACCAACGACGGCAAGACCGCCGTCCGAGGCGGCTACTCGCTGACGTTCGTCAACGAGGAATCGGTGACCGTGGGACGCAGTGTGGGTCGGAACAACACGGGCCTGGCGAACACGCCGGTCCTGAGCAATCTGTACACGTCCGTGAACGCGGGCGTGCCGCAGATTCCAACGCCGACCTTCCTGACGACGCGCACGCTGGCCAACCAGATGGCGACCAGCGCCACGGCAGTCCTGTGGGGGTTGGATCCGAACCTCAGGGCGCCGCAGGTGCACCAGGTGAGCGTGGGCATCCAGCGCGAGCTGCCTTGGGCGATGGCCGTTGAAGCGCGATTCGTGGGGTCCTACGGACGCGACATCTGGCGCGGCATCGACTACAACCAGGTGCAGATCAGCCCCGCGTTCCTGGCAGACTTCAATCGTGCGCGGGGCAACGGATACGCCGCACAGGCCGCGGGCCTGGCCTTCAGCCCGCTCTACAACCCTGCTGTGCCAGGGAGCCAACCGCTCACGGTGCTGCCCAGCTTTGGCGTCAACCTGAACAGCGCAACGGCGATCAACAACATCCAGACGAACGCAGTGGCCGGCCTCGCCGACTTCTTCCTCACCAGTCGCGCGCCGAGTGCGCTGAGCACGTTCATGCAGAACGGCGGCATCTACTCGTCGAACGCCATCCTCAACGGCGGCTTCAGCGACTACAACGCCCTCCAGCTCGAACTGCGCCGCCAGTACCGTAACGGCTTCTTCGGACAGGTCGCCTACACGCTGTCCGATACGAACACCGACTCGACCGGTACAGCGCAGAACCGCTTCGAGGCGTTCATGGACAACAAGCGGCCCGGGCTGGACACGGGTCGCGCCGTCTTCCACGTCACCCACGTGGTCAGCGCGAACGCGATCTACGAGTTGCCCTTCGGCCAGGGCAAGCGCTGGCTCGATTCGGGCGGGTTGCTCAACGCCATCGTCGGCAACTGGCAGGTCAGCGGCATCTTCGCCTGGCAGAGTGGCTCGCCGCTCACGATCTTCTCAGGCCGCGGCACCTTCAACAGGGCCGGGAGGTCCGGCTGCGCAGGCACCGGCTGCAACACGGCTGTGAGCACACTGTCCGCAGACGAGATCAAGAAGCTGTTCGGCTACTTCGAGCAGGGCGGCAACATCTATTACATCGACCCGAAGGTCATCGACCCGGCAACGGGCCGAGCCGTCGGCGCGGACAACCTGGCGAACTCCGCCGGCTTCGGTGGTCAGATCTTCTTCAATCCGGTGGCCGGTGAGGTCGGGAACCTCGAGCTGCTCACCTTCGATGGCCCGGCGCAGTTCCGCATCGACCTGTCACTCTCCAAGCGCTTCCGGGTCTGGAACAGTCACCGCGTCGAGTTCAGAGGCGAGGCCTTCAACCTCACCAATACGCCGAGCTGGTCGCGGGGCGACATGGACATCAACAGCACAACGTTCGGACGCATCACCAGCGTCAACGTCGGGTCACGCGTCGTCCAGTTGACGTTGCGGTACGACTTCTAGACACCGGCAAGTCGGAGGCCCGGGCCTTTCAGGCCCGGGCCTCCCGCCTTGCCGCGCGCCGCTCGCCGCGCGCCGCAAGCCGTCAGAATTCAATCAGGATTCCCACCGACGGAATCACCGGGAACAGCTCTTCGGTGAACCCGATCGCCTCGCCGGTGCGCACGCGAATCACACCATCGGACGGCCCGATGTTGGCCCGGTTGAGCACGTTCAACACCTCGACGAACAGCGTCAGGCGCCGCGTGTCGAAGTTGAACGTCCGGTTCGCGCGCGCGTCGAGACGCGCGTAGCGCGGCAGCCGCACGGTGTTGCGAAAGGGTCCAACATACAGCGCCCCGCCCGCGCGCTCCTCGAAATAGCCCTGGATCGGGAAGTTGCTGCCAGCCCGGAAGCGCGCGCTGAGGCTCGTGCGTCCACTGAGGCGGTAGTGGCCGTAGGCGTTGAAGGTGTGCCGCTGGTCGAAGTCCCCCCAGTACTGCTCGCCCGTGAGGCGATCGCGGTGCTGCAGCTTGCCAAATGCATACGACACCCAGCCGGACAAGCCGTTGGGTCCAGCGCGCTGCAGCAGGAACTCGACGCCGCGCGCGGTGCCGCCGAGGACGTTGGCGTAGTACTCAGGACCGACCGGCACCACCACGCGGCCGTTCACGAGGCGGGTCTCGGAATTCTCGAGCCGCAGGATGTCCCGCTCGCGCCGATCGTAGTAGGTCACCTGCGCCTGCACGGACCGGCCGAAGGCACGACCGACGCCGACGTCGAGGTGACGGGCGCACTCGTTTGTCAGGTCCTGCCGGCCCTCCGGCGTGACCACGAACTCGAAGTCGGGGCTCTGCTCGAACAGACCGGCCCCCGCACGCACCTGCCAGGCCGACGCAAAGGGCCACACCCCCGTGACCCACGGCGTCAGCGCCACCTCGTGGACCAGCGTGGACTGCGACACGCGCACGCCCGGTGACACCTGCAGCCCCGCGGGCCCCCGCCACAGGAGCTGCGCGTAGCCCGCCCCCCGCCACGCGTCGCCGGACGACCGGCTCTCGCTCAGCAACTGCAGCACGTTCCCAGGTTGCCGGAACGTGTAGCGCCGCTGGAGCCGCGTGGCTTCCAGCCAGCCCGCCTCACCGCCGACGTCCACGAGCAGGTTCGTCGCCGGCGCCCACGAAACCTCGGCCCTGTACCCCGCATCGTAGGTCGAGCCCTTGCCGAGCAACTGCGAGTCGCCGCCCCTGTTCTGGAACCACTGGCTCACGAGCGAGGCGCGCTGCGTGACGACGACGGTGCCGCTGAGGGTGGAGCGGAGCGCCGCCGTGGCGAGCGCGCTCTGCATGTTGCCGTCGTAGAGCGAATTCGGTCCAGGGTCCTCGTCCTCATCGTCGTAGCCGGAGGCGCCGCCCACCAGCGTGAACTGGAACTCATGGCGGTCCGAGAGATCCCAGACGACCTTCGACTGGACGTCGGTGAAGGCGAAGTTTCCCTTGATGTCCGAATCGAGCCGTTCCAGCAGCCAGTGCAGGTAGCTCTGTCGCACCGAGGCCAGCCACGATCCGCGCCCGGTCGATCCGAGCGGACCCTCGGCGACGAGGGAGGCGTTGGTGCCACTGACGGCGGACCGGAGATGGAACGTATCGCGGGCGCCGGGGCGGATGCCGAGATCGAGCCAGGCACCGAGCCGGCCGTCGTAGCGCTGCGGGTAAGCGCCCGAGGCGAGCGACACCTCGTCCAGCACGTCGCTGTTGATGATGGACAGCGAGCCCGAGTCCTCCTCCCCCTCGACGTGATGGAGGAGCCAGGGCGCCGCGACGCCGTCCACCGAGATGCCCATGTGGCGATACGGCGCGCCGCGCACGGAGAACTCGCTGCGGAAGTCGTCGCCGGTCGCCACGCCTGGCAGGGCCTGGATCGCGCGCAGGGGGTCGTCGGCGAGCACGCCGCGGAGATCCTGTAGCTGGCCACTGTTCAGCGACTGCAGCACGGGTACGGAGTCGCGTGCGGGATCAGCCGCGTGGCCCCTGACCTCGACCTCCTCGCTGTAGACGCCGGTGCCGGTCGCGAGCGGAATCGTGAGATCGTGCGTCTCGCCGCCTCGCACCTCGACGACCGGTCTGGTGAGAGCGTAACCCACGGTCGAGACGAAGAGCGTGTGCGTGCCCTCGGGCACGTCTACGAGCGTGGCCCGGCCCTCGGCATCGGTGTGGGTCGAGACCCCCTCCTGCTGCAGTTGCACGAGGACGCCGGCGAGCGGCGCGCCGGTCTCGGCGTCGACGACGTGGCAGGTGATGGTGCCGGTGCGCGCGCGGGGCTGCGCGAGGGCAAGGCCGCCGCCAAGGACGCTCGCCAAGCCGGCGGCCAGCAGGAGTCCGGGCCGGTTCATCGATCCGCGGCAGCCGCCCAGGCGTCGCGGAACGGCCGCAGGTCCGCCTCGATCAGTGCGAACGGCACGTCATCGAACGTTCCGCGGTCCCGCACGTACTCCATGAACGGGTGCTCATCGTCATTGAACGGCTGGAAGAGTGAGTCGGACCGGCCGTCGAACTCGAGGGGCGGCACGCGGAAGCGTTCGCACAGCTCGCGGTTGAATGCGGGCGTGGCCTTCACCCAGCGCCCGTCGATCCAGAGCTCCGTGTAGGCGTGCCAGATGAACTCCGAGGCGCCCCCCATCATCTCCAGCATCCGCGGGGTCGCGAGGTGATTCCGCACATCGGCGAACCCGACGCGCGCCGGGATGCCGCACGCGCGGGCGGCCGCGGCGAGCAGCGCCGCCTTGGTGATGCAGAACCCCCGACCCTCCGTCAGGCACCGGGTCGCGGAGAAGCCCTCGGGCGTCAGCACGATCGACCGAGGGTCGTATCGGATGCCGTCGCGAACGGCGTAGTAGAGCCGCACCGCCTTCTCGCGGTCGTCGGCTGTGCCCGCAGTGGCCTCGCGGGCGAACGAGACGACGCGCGGGTCGGCGGCGGTGATGAACGGAGTGGCTCGAAGGTGTTCGGGTAGGGGGGGCACTGGTTCAGTGTACTCGTGAGGGGCGTACGGCGGCGTAGGCGGCGCACGGCGGCGCACGGCGTACGGCGGCGTAGGTCTCGCTACGCCTGCAGGCGCTGGACCTGGGCGACCTGGATGAACTCCGTCAGGTTGTCGAGCGTGATCATGCCCTCCAGGGTGCCGTCGGCGAGCACGAGCACGGGCGTCATCGGGTCGGCCTGCATGAGGCGCAGCACTTCTTCGAGCGGGACGTCCGGCGCGACGGTGCGCACGTCGCGATTCATGACCGTCAGGACAGCAGCGGCCTGACCTTCGCCGGCCAGGCCCTTCATGAGGGCCGTGCGCGACAGCACGCCGGCCACGCGGCTCCAGGCGTCGAGCACGGGGAAGTCCTGCTGATGCGTGGAGAGGAGGAGCTTCGCCGCGCGTTCCAGGGTGTCCTGCGGCGCGAGCGTCTCGAAGGTCGTGATCATCGCCTCGCGCGCCGTCCGGCCGAGCACGGCCGCGCGCTGCTGGAAGAAGATCGCCTCCTGCCCGGCGCCGAGGAAGACGAAGAGCGCGATGAAGAGGAGGACCCAGTTGCCCGTGTAGACGCCCGCCAGGCCGCCCAGCATCGCAAAGATCTGGCCGACGGTGGCGGCAATCGACGTGGCCCGGTCGGGCGCCATTCGCATGGCCAGTGCGGCGCGCAGCACGCGGCCGCCGTCCATCGGGAACGCGGGGATCAGATTGAACACGAACAGGCTGACGTTCGCCACGAAGAGCTGCTGCAGCAGGTTGCCGCGCCCGACGGTTTCCATCGGCCCGGGCATGAGCGGCGTGCCCAGCGCCATCAACCCGCCGCCGATCAGCGCCGCCAGCACGAGGTTGACGGCCGGGCCGGCCAGCGCGATGAGCAGTTCCGCCAGGCCCTGCGGAATGCTCTCGAGGCGCGCCACGCCCCCGATCGGGTAGAGCACGATTTCGCTCGTGCGCACGCCGAACCGCAGGGCCATCGCCGCATGCCCGAGTTCGTGGAGCGCCACGCACGCAAACAGCAGCAGCAGGAACCCCATGGCGACGAGCGGACGGCCGCCCTGCGACGTGGCCGCAAACCCGAACCAGAAGAGCAGCAGCAGGAACGTGACGTGGATGCGGATGGGAATGCCCATCACCGTCCCGATCTGCAAGGCCCATGACGCATCCCGCTGGCGGTCGGCCGGCATCGACTCGTGTGCAGCGCTCATGGCGCAATGATAGCGGCGTACGGCGTACGGCGTACGACGTACGGCGGCGTACGGACAAGGCGGCGTACGGCCTGGAGTGCTGAGCCTTGAGCCTGATCTGACTTCAATCCGTCAAAACACGGGGTCCCGTCAGTGCCAGGT
>CAYLZN010000312.1:0-6972 GCA_964387935.1 uncultured Vicinamibacteraceae bacterium
GGCCGTCGTGGGCTGGCGGGCCTGGAGACGGCCGGCGGGGTAGCGCGTGCGCCGTTTGCCCGGGCGTCCCAGACGTGTCGGAGCGCGCAGCGTCCCGGCCGGTGAAGCGCTCGCCGGGTTCGTGGACGCGACCGGCAGGCCTGGGCCCTGCCGGCGAACGCGGCGCCGCCGTTCCAGACGGTGGTCCACTTTCAAGGGTCGCACGCCTTCTCGAGCCGCGACTACGAGCAGGCGTCCACCCAACTGATCGACTTCGTCGTCCGGAGTGGGCGCACCCTCCTCTTCCCCGTCTACAAAGGCAGCTTCGACCGGTACGTGGAGGGCGCTCCTACGTGCTGACCGGACAGAACGGCGGGCGGCGATCGGCGGGCAACCAGCGGCCTGACGGGCTGAATCGTTGCCTCCGTCGCGAACCGTCACCTCACTGGAAGTGAGAGTGCGGATCGACGGGTTCTTGAAGACCTGCGCCGTGGTGGCCGCGCGCCGTGCGCCGCAGGCCGCGAGCCGATTGGTGGATTGAGGCTAACCCTTCACCGTATCCTCGACCCCGCTGCGTTGGTGCCCGCGGCCCACATCACTCCGAGCGCATGCGCGTACATCGCCCGTTCGACGACAATCTGTGCCGGCGAGGCGCCGAGGCTCTCGATCCGCGCGCCGAAGCGGCGGTTCAGCGACTCGCGGAACTCGACGCCCACATCGACGTTGAAGCGGCTGTTGGGGCTCAGGGCGAACACCCGCACCACGCCGGTCCCGTCCTCGAACATGAGGCTGACCCGTGCCGATCCCGCGAAGGCCGATGTGTTCGCGATCAGGATGTAGGGGGCTATGGCCTGCGCGCCGCCCACCTCCGAGCGGGCTCCCGGGCGCGACCATGCGATCCCATTCGAAGAGGTTCTCCTGGTTCAACACCACGGGCGGATCACTCCCGAAGTTGGTGTCCGCCAGGTCTCCGTCGACGTTCAGATCGCCGAGGACGAACACCTCTTCATCGTCACCCTCCGGACCCAGCGTCCGATCAATCACCCGCTGCACGATCTCCAGTTGGCGTCGCCTCGTCTCGACGTGGACGGCTGCCATGAACCCCGGGACCCACACGCCGGGTCTCACCTCGACCGGAGCACCGTCATCGTTCGGGTAACGCGCGGCCGAGGCACACCTGGTAGGCCGGGTCCGGCAGCGGGGCGAACGGGAAACGGCTGAACAGCATCAGCCCGCTGTCCTCCAGGATCGGTTGCGGCGTTCCGAGGGCCGACACGAAGTGCGGAAAGGTATCGCGCAGGCGGCGAATCAGGATCTCTCGGATGTCCTCGTCGAACGCCTCGTTGAACACCACGAAGTCGTACCCCGAGGCCAGCACGCGATCGGCGATCTGTCTGGACCGCTGTTTCGACGTCGAAGCGAGGAAGGAACTCGGCACCATCTGGATGTTGGCGGTGAGGAACCGCACCGAGTCCCCCTGGCCGGTGATGGCGGTCACAGGTGTGGCGACTGCTGGCGTCGTGATCGTGAACTCGCCCGTGAGGGTGCCGCATGTCGCCGCGTCGATCAGTCCCCGCAGGTGGACGCCGGTCACCTTGCCGCACGTGTCCCAGCGGGCCTGAAACCGCAGGCCTTGCGCCGTCGAGACGATCGAGGCCTTCGAACTCGCGCAACGCAGCCCCTGCTGCGGATCGCCGAGCACGAGGGACACGACGCCGCCGGCCCGGTCGACGTCGACGGCAGTGAGGGGCACGGGTGAGGCTGATGCGGTCAGACCCAGCCTTCCCGGACAGCGCGGCCGACGGCCTCGGCAACGCCGTGGACCTGGAGCTTCCGGTAGATCGACTTGACGTGGCTACGAACGGTCTCGAGCGACACGCCGAGGCGATCGGCCGTCTGACGATAGGTCAACCCCTCGACGAGCGTGCGAAGCACGTGAACCTCCCGTTCGGTGAGGCCGAGCCCGGCGCGTGCGCGGTTCTGTTCGGGCAGCCACCCGTGTCGCTCGGACGCTCGAAGCAGATCGAGCACGGAACGGGCGACCCCCGCGGTCAGCGGCGCACCGCCGGCCTGGACGAGGCGCAATTGCGTCAGCAGTTCCGGCACGGGCGTGCGCTTCAGGAGGTACCCGTCAGCACCGGCGCAGATGGCATCGAGAATCGTGGCCGGGTCTTCGAAGACGGTGAGCGCCACGACCTTCGTGCGCGGCGACAGGGTCTTCAGTCGGCGGATGGCCTCCACCCCACCCGTGCCGGGCAGCTGAAGGTCCATCAGCACGAGGTCGCACCCGGCCACGTCGGGCGCCCCGACCCCGTCGGCCACGTCCTTCAGGAACTGGTCCGCCGTCGGATGCGCAGCCACGAGCGTGAAATCCTCGACGTGCGAGAACAGCACCCCCAGGCCGTCCCGATAGCGGCGGTCGTCCTCGACGATCACGACACGGCCTGGAGGACGCGGGTGCATGAGTCCAGGGCGATCCTCTGCTACGGACCCCCTCGCCTCCCATCCCCCGAACGGGTGAGAGCGATGCGGCGGTATCGAGGGCGGCGGCCCTGCACGTCGAAGACCAGCTCGAGACGTGTGCCGCCCGTGGGGAGGTTCGCCAGCGTGAGGCTGGCGCCGATCTCCTCGGCGCGCTGCCTCATGTTGTCGGGGCCGTGCCCGTCTCCTCCGTCGGCGGCGTGGCCTCCGACGAGCCGTGCCCGTCGTCCTCGACGACGAACCTCCATCGCGTCGCCGCCACGGGCGACAGACCCAGCGTGATTCGCGAGGCGTTCGCGTGGCGCACGGCGTTCCTCAGACCCTCGAGGATCACCAGCATCACGTTGCGCCGCGCGACCAGCGATACCTCGAGGTCGGCCCACTCGTCAGGGAGCACGGTGGTGAACGACGGCACGGGCCCAGGGCACAGGCGCCCGCCGTGCTCCACCAGGTGGTACGCGAGCGCCCGGAGGGTGGCCGGGCCGCGCCGCAGAGACCAGACGATGTCGGAGAGGCCGCTGCCCAAGTCGGCCGCGCTCTCCGCGATCAGCGCGGCCAGGCGCAACGTCGGGTCGAGCTCACTCAGCGGCACCACGGTTTCGGCTTGCCAACGCGCGCCTCGATGTGCAGTCGGCGGCGGTCCCTGAAGCTCGTCACCGCGTAGCGAACCTCGAGGCCCTGTCCAGAGTCGAGCCGTCCCGGCTGCGTGCCAACTACGCGGGCGCCGTCCACGAGGACGTCGGTGGTGAAGATTGGCGTGGCTGTCGCGGGCCTGCGTGCGCTGCCCGGGATACGGACCAGGCCGGCGCTGGAGGCCAGCCACACGGTGCCGTCGGGTTCCTCCGCGATGTCGCTCACCGCTTTCGTGGCGGTAGCCCACCAGCTTCCGGAGCGACGATGCCCAGACGGTGTCGCCCCGCTCGGCAAAGGGGCCCGCGCGCGTCGTGATCCCCCGCAGCTCGACGACGCGGCCGTCGCGCACCTGCTTGACCCCGGTCAACGTGCCGAGCCACAGCGTACCGTCGCGCGCCGCGAGCAGACCGTCGGCAGTCACCTCGAACAGCTCGCGGTGGCCGGTCACGCCCAGCACCTCGCCCCGAGGTCCGGCCGCGAGGAAGGAAATATCGACGTCGAGCAGCTCCGGGGCCCACCGGACGAAGCCATGGCCGTCGTAGCGTGCGAGGCCGCCCTGCGCCCCGATCCAGATGAACCCGCCCGCATCCTGCGCCAGGGCAAGCTGGTCCGGGGTCGCAGCCGACGGCGGAGGCGACCGGCGAGGGTCGCATTCTCGGCACCGTGGCCTACATGTCGCCCGAGCAGGCGACGGACAGCTGCGTGCCGTCGGGCTGCCGGCGTCTTGCGCGCTGGCGGCGTGCGGGGGCCAGACGAGCCGTCCTGGTTGGGGGTACACTCCGTGTCGACTGCCGCGGCCGTTCGTGTCCTTCACGGGCGCTGCTGCGTGCCGGAGGTTGCCATGGACGAGCCCGGACGAAGAACGGTCGCGGTGGGCGCCGCCGCCATCGCAACGGCGACGATCCTGATTGGTGCCAGTGCGGTCCTGCAGGCACGACAGCCGCCCGCACCATCGGCACCACGGGGCGCCACGCCGCTGGCGACCGAGGCCGCAGCACCGCGCCCGATCGCGCTCGACGACATCCTGGCCTGGCGCACGATCGGCCCGACGATCATCTCCAGCGACGGCAAGTGGCTCGCCTATCGGTGGAGCCCGGTCCAGGGCGACAGCGAGGTCGTCGTCCGCGCGCTCGACGGGGACAAGGAGTATCGCTTCCCGATCGGCGAGCTGCCGCCCCCGCCCGCGCCGACGGGCGGACCGCCGCCGACGCGCACCACCGACCTCGCCTTCTCCGACGACGGCGCGTGGGTCGCGTTCACCGTGTATCAACCGCGCAAGGAGGCCGAGCGGCTGCGCCGGCAGCGACGGCCCGTGCAGAACAGCGTGAAGCTCGTGGAGCTCGCCTCTGGCACCGCAGTCGAGTATCCGAAGGTGCGTCAGTTCGCGTTCTCCGGCGAGTCGTCGGTGGCCATCGGCCTGCTGCGCTACCAGCCCGAAGCCGGTGCAGGCGGCGGCCCGGCCGCGGCTCCCGAACGTCCGCCTGCCGGCGTCGATCGGCCAGCGAGTGCGGCCCCAGACCGGCCACGCGGTGCCGACTTCATCCTCCGCGAGCTCCGCACCGGCCAGGAGTTGGCGATGGGCGGCGTGTCGGAGTTCTCGTTCGACAAGAAGGGGCGCTGGCTGGCGTGGGCCATCGATGCCGAGGGGGACATCGGCAACGGCGTGAGCGTCCGCGACCTGACGAGTGGCGTGGTGAGACCGCTCGACAGCGGGAAGACTTCCTACGAGAAGCTCCACTGGACGGAGGAAGGCGACGCGCTCGCCGTGCTGAAGGGGGTCGAGGACAAGACGTACGAGGACAAGCTGTACACCGTCGTCGGCTTTCTCGATCTCGACGCCGCCACGCCTCGACGCGTCACCTACGATCCGTCGAAGGACACGGCTTTCCCCGCCGGCATGACCATCAGCCCGAACCGCGAGCCCGAGTGGACGTCGGACCGCGCAGCCCTGCTGTTCGGCATCCACGAGCCGAAGAAGAGACCCGAGAGCGCACAGCAGAAGAGTCCGACGATCGAGACGCCTGCGGAGGGACAGAGGCCCGCGTCCGTTCCCGCTCGGTCGCCGGGCGAGGCCGAAGCTGCCGACGAGAAGCCGGACCTGGTGATCTGGCACTGGCAGGACCGCCGGCTCCAGTCCCAGCAGCAGGTGCAGGAGGATCGCGACAAGCGTTTCAGCTACCTGGCGACGTGGCGTCTCGCCGAGCAGAAGTTCCTCCGCCTCGCCGACGAGGACCTGCGCGACGTCCTGATTCCGGAACGCGGGCGATGGACGATCGGCGTCGATCGCCGCAGCCACGAGCTGACCGGGTCGCTCGAGGGTCGCAACTACCAGGACGTGTACGCGGTCGACCTCGAGACGGGGCAGCGCCGGCTGGTCGCGAAGCAGATCCGGTGGACATTCGGCCAGGCACCCGACAGCCGCTCGTTCCTCTATTTCGACAACGGCCACTACCACGTGGTCGATCTGGCGTCGGGGCGCACCACCAACATCACGCAGTCTGCGCCGGTGTCCTTCGTCAACGTCGAAGACGACCACAACGTCGTCAAACCGCCGGTGCCGCCGGTGGGATGGGGAAGTGACGGCGAGTCGGTCCTGCTGTCGGACGCCTGGGACGTCTGGCGCGTGCCGGTGGGCGGCGGGGCGGCCACGAACGTGACCGGCGACGGGCGCACGAAGCAGGTGCGATATCGTCGCCGCTTCGTGCTGGACCCGGATGAGAAGGGCATCGATCTCGCGCGCCCCCTGTACTTCGAAATGTACGGTGAGTGGACGAAGAAGGGCGGCATCGCGCGCGTGGAGGCGGCCACGCCCGGTGCCCGCGCGCTGGTGTGGGACGATGCGGCGTACGCGCGACTGCTGAAGGCGAAGAAGGCGGACCGCGTGGCGTTCTCGCGGGAGACGTGGAAGGAGTACCCCGATTTCCACGTGGCGGACGCGACCCTCGGCGGGGCGCGGCGTGTGACCGACGGACGGAAGCAGCTCGAGTCGTTCGTGTGGACGTCAGGGGCGCGCCTGATCGACTACGTCAGCGACAAGGGGCAGAAGCTGCAGGGCGCGCTGTTCCTGCCGACCGACTACCAGCCGGGCCGTACGTATCCGACCATCGTGTACATCTACGAGCGGCTGTCGGATCAGCTGAACCGTTTTGCCGCGCCGACGGCGAACGGCTTCAACCGCTCCGTGTACACGAGCAACGGCTACGCCGTGCTCATGCCGGACATCGGCTACACGGTCAACGACCCCGGCATGTCGGCCGTGTGGTGCGTACTGCCGGCCCTGAAGGCCGCCATCGCCACCGGGGTGGTCGATCCGAAGCGCGTGGGGCTCCACGGCCACTCCTGGGGCGGGTACCAGACGTCGTTCCTGGTGACGCAGACCGCCGCGTTCAAGGCCGCCGCGGCGGGGGCACCGCTCACGAACATGGTGAGCATGTACAGCCTCATCTACAAGAACACCGGCGGCGGCAACATGGCGATCTTCGAGAGCAGCCAGGGGCGCTTCCGAGGCGGCTACTGGGACAACTGGGAGGCGTACGTCCGCAACTCGCCCATTGCCCTCGCGAAGAACGTGACGACGCCGCTGCTGCTGCTGCACAACGACAAGGACGGCGCGGTGGACTTCACGCAGGGGGTCGAGTACTACAACACGCTGCGGCGCCTGAAGAAGCCGGTCGTGCTGCTCGAGTACGTCGGCGAGAACCATGGGCTGCGCAAGCCCGCGAACCAGCAGGACTACACCGTGCGCATGAAGGAGTTCTTCGATCACCACCTTATGGGGACGCCGGCACCGGCGTGGTGGACCGAGGGCGTGCCGCGGCTCGAGATGGACGAACACCTGCGCGAACGCCGGGAGCAGGCGAAGCCGAAGCCGACCACCGA
>CAYLZN010000313.1:0-6910 GCA_964387935.1 uncultured Vicinamibacteraceae bacterium
TGCGGCAGCGGCCGCGATCCCGCAGGTCAACGCAGGGGTCTGGGGCGTGGTGCGCGCCGGCGCGGACATCGTCGGCCTCGACGCGGCCGCGGCCTACGCCGCGGAGCGACAGGGCGAGCAGCGCGGCTTCGTGCAGGACCTGCGCCCGCAGACCGGGAACTGGGTGCTGGACACTGCCTACGGGGGGATCACCTCCGCGGCGCAGAGCGCCCTGATGGCGCCGACCGGCGCCGCCGGGCTCCTCACCGGGTTCGGCCTGACCACCGGCGGGGACACCTACGGGCAGGCGCGCGACGCCGGCAAGGGAGTCGGCGAGTCGCTCGCCTTCGGCGCCTCGCAGGGGGTGATCGAGGCCGGCACGGAGATGCTCCCCGCGGGCGCCTTCCTGCGGATGATGAAGGGTGAGGCCGGCGGCGCGGTCCTGAAGACCATCAAGGAGTTCGCCGCCAAGGAGGCGATCGGCGAGCAGGTCGCGACCGCCCTGCAGGACCTCAACGAGTGGGCCGTCCTGCACCCCGATCGGCCCTTCAGCGACTACCTCGCGGCGCGCCCGGGCGCGGCCGCCGAGACGCTCATCTCCACGATCGTCAGCGTGGGCGCGTCGACCGCCGCCGCGCAGGCGCTGCAGGCCTACGGCGAGCGCGCCCAGCGCGGCGTCGAGGCCGCCAAGGAAGCCGAGCAACTGCTCAAGGCCAGCGCCGCCAGCCAACTGCGGGCGCGCGACCCGGAGGCCTTCCGCAAGTTCCTCACCGAGGCGAGCACCGACGAGAACGGCGACGAGTCAACCTTCTTCATCGACGGGCGAGCCTTCGCGCAGGCGATCGGCTCGACCGGTGTCAGCTTCGAGGAGTTCCGCGCGCGGGCCCCGGAACTGGCCCAGCAGATGATCGACGCCGTGCAGACCGGCGGCGACATCGAGATCCCTGTGGCCGACTTCGCGACCGCGTTCGCCGGCACGCAGGAGGGCGCCACGCTTCTGCAGCACGTGCGCACGTCGCCCGATGCGGCCAGCGCCGCGGAGGCGGCCGTCTTCGCGCAGACGCAGCCCGAGGTGCTCCAGCAGGAGATCGAGCGCGCCACCGCCGAGGCTGTCGGCGAGGAGGTCGGCCAGCGGTCGGAGACGACCGTGCGCGATCGCATCCTGCAGCAACTGCAGAGCACCGGTCGCTACAACGACGAGGTCGCGGGCATCAACGCTCAGGTGGCCGCGTCGATGTTCACGGCGCTGGGCGCGAAGATGGGCCGCACCGCCGAGCAGGTGATGGCGGACTTCCCGCTGCGGATCGTCGGCGAGAACCCGGCGGCGCCGGGGGAGGTGCTCAACGCCACCGACGACCCGCAGTTCCGCGCGTGGTTCGGCGACAGCAAGGTCGTCGACGAGGGCGGCGCGCCGCTGGTCGTATATCACGGGACGAACGCGGATGTGTCGGCCTTCGATCCGTCGTGGACTGACCTGTCGCCGCGCGGCGACAGCGCCGGTGCCGGGTTTTTCTTCACGCGCGAGCCGCGCGAGGCGTCTGGCTACGCTGGGGGATCTGGCGGTAACGTCATGCCGGTCTACCTGTCGATCGCAAATCCGTATGCGATCCCGGAAGGCGGCGAGCGGTACAACGACCCGGTGTTCTTGGCGATGCACAACTCGCGCGCTGACGCGAAGGCCGTACGGCAGCGGCTGATCGACGAGGGCTACGACGGTATCGTGACGCACTTGGGCGAGATCGTCGCCTTCCACCCCGAGCAGATCAAGTCCGTCTTCAACCGCGGCACGTGGGACGCGAACGACCCCAACATCCTGAACCAGCGCGCGCCCTCCTCGCGCTTCGAGGTGCGCCGCGAGAAGGCCAGCGGCCGCTACGTGGGCGCCCCCGACTGGGTGGGCTCGTCCCCGCAGAAGTTGGCGGCGCTCCGCAAGAACCTCAAGAAGCTCGCCGAGGAGGGCCGCGCCGGCCAGTTCTGGTACGAGGACTCGGCGCGAGCCGTGATGGACCTCGTCGGCGGCGACCCGGTCGAGGCCGAGAAGTTCATCGCCCTGCTGGCGATCTACTCGCAGGGCACCGATGTCAGTGCCAACGTCACCTTCGCGCTCACCGCCTACTACCAGTGGAAGGCCGGCCTGCCGATCAACACCGGTCGCTTCCCGTCCTCGCAGAGCGCCAAGGCGGAGGCTGTTCTGCGCCGCAACGAGGGCTGGGGCGGGATCAAGACCAACAACTTCTACAACGACCTGATGGAGGAGATCGACCCCTCCAAGATGGACGAAGAGCACGCCACCATGGATATGTGGATGGCGATCGCCTTCGACTACGGGTCGGACAAGCTCGATCAGGGCCCCAAGTACGGGTTCGCGAAGGCGATCATTCAGAGCCTCGCCGATCAGATGGGCGTGCGCCCGCACCAAGTGCAGGCGATGATCTGGACGGCGATCAAGTACCGCGTCGAGAGCACCGAGGCGAAGCGACGCGAGATCGAGAGGAAGCGCGGCATTCAGGTGCAGGCCGAGGATGGCTCGTGGGTCGTCCCGAAAGAGAAGGAGTACGACCACTTCCGGCTGGCCTTCAAGCTCGCCATGCAGGCGCCCCTCGATCAGGCGGGGATGAACGCCAGCAAGTTCGACTTCGGTGACGCGCTGCGCGACCGGATGGTGATGATCTCGTGGGAGGCGGCCCCGAGCACCTCGCCGGGCCGCTCACTGCCGGGCATCCACACGGCGCCTCTGGAGCAGCAGTTCGAGTACCTCTCGGCGGTTCGTCGGGCGACCTCGGACGAGAAGGGTCGCGACCTGATCGCGGACCTCGCCGGTCTCCCGCAGGGCTCCACTGTGGAGGGCTTCGGGGCGTGGCAGGCGATGGTCCGCGCGGGCGCCCAGACGATGCTCGCGGTGCCCTCGGAGGGCGCCGGGAAGACGCGCACGATCCGCCCCGTCGCCAAGGAGCTGCTGGACCTCTACTCGGCGATCCGCGGCTACGTGCTGGAGCAGGACGCGGTCGTCTACCACACGCCCGTCTGGGACGACGCCAAGATCCGCCACAACGGGGTGCATCTGAGCACCGCCCGGCCGCTGCACGCCGAGGAGGTGCGGATGCTATACTCGGCGCTGCACGAGAAGTTCGGCACGTGGGAGCTTGCCCCCGGCTGGCGGCCTGACGGCGCGCGGGTCCTGAACTTCGTCGAGGGCCTCGACAACAAGGACTTCCAGAAGGGTCTCGACGAGGTCATCGACGGGCTGCCGGATGACTTCGGCGGCGGCTCCGTAACCACCCGCTCGTTCCGCTCCGATGGCGACTACATCGGCAACGACTGGCAGGAGAATCCGAATGGTGAAGCGTATCTCAGCCGAATTCAAGCCCAGCGACCCGATCTTCTCGGAAGGGTCGCAGACCTTCGTGCCGCCGTCGAGGCAGTCAATGCCCAATTCGCCGCTCGCTACGGATGGGATCGGGCCGAAGCTGAAGGCGAGCGCGGCGATGAGCGCGCAGGAGATGGCCGAGCAGTACCGTCTGCAGCGGCTGTTGGAGCAAGCCCTCTCGCCGGCATCCACTTCAGCCACGCCGCCCGCACCGTCCTCGACGGACGCTACTACGGGACAGGACTGAGGGGCGAGGAGGCCAAGCGGGTCTTCGCCTCGGACGATCGCCGCCTGCACGAGCGCGTCTACACCTACATCAACTGGGGCAAGGGTGTCACCCCCGAGGCGGGGGTGGGCCCGGTCGCCCACGAGGTGATGCTGCCCACCCTCTACGATCCCTCCGAGGATCCGCTGGGGCTCTGGAACGCGAACGACCTCAACGGCTCCGAGGCGGCGATCCTCGACGCCGGCTACCACGGCTACTTCATCCGCTCGTTCGGCCTCGATCAGGGCGCCGCCGTGGTCATCGGTTCGGCCTCGCGCGGCCTGCAGGCCAAGGTTATCGATGCGCCCCCAGCGGTAGCACCCGCTACCGGGCGGCGCCCGTTCGCCGGCAAGTACCGCACGCAGTTGACCTCCAAGGAGATGGACGCGCTCGACCCGCACATGGACGAGGTGCGTGCGGCGGCGCCCAGCGCCAGCCTCTCTTTCGGCACCTTCATGGCCGAGGAGGGTGAGGCGCAGGCGGCCCGCGAGGTGGCCGCCAAGTACGGCGTGGCGCTACCTGAGCAGTCGCTGGAGCAACCCGTCTACCACGGCACGCCGCACGAGTTCGAGGCCTTCAGCTTCGACGAGATCGGCTCGGGCGAGGGCGCGCAGGTGTTCGGCTGGGGGCTCTACTTCGCGGAGTCGCGCGGAGTCGCCGCCGAGTACCGCAGGAAGCTCGCGTCGAACACCGCGTCGTATACGGTAGACGGTAAGGAGGTCTGGAACTCGAAGACCGGCAAATACGGCACGCCCGAGCACATCGTGGCGCTGGCGCTATACGACGGGGACGCGAAGCGGATTCACGATCTCGTGAGCGACTACCGACGCGTCGGCATGGAGGACAAGGCGGCTGGCCTCGAAGCGAAGCTGCGCGAGTGGGAAGGCAAGCCCGTCAAGCAGATCGTCACCAAGGGCGGCACCCTCTTCCGCGCGGACGTACCCGACGAGGCAATCGGTCGGATGCTGCTCTGGGACGCGCCGCTGAATAAGCAACCGCCTGCCGTGCGCGAAGCGTTGCGGGCCGCCGGGGTTACGTCGTACGTCGACGGGATGCAGGCCGAGTACCTCGGTTCTCTTCCGCCCGCTGCGCGCGTCATCGCGGAGCGGATGCTCGCGGCGCCCGAAGGCGCGCTGACCGACGGGCGATTCGATAAGGACTGGCGCGCGCTGCAGCGTATGGCCCCCGATGTCGATCACAATGCGCTGCACGACATCCGCGACTGGTACGAGAGTAAGAGCGGCGCCGACCTCTATCAAGAACTCACCCTGTCGCGCGGCTCAGATCGTGCCGCGTCCGAGTACCTCGCCTCCATCGGCATCCCCGGCAACCGCTACCTCGATGGCGGCTCGCGCGGCAAGGGTGGCGGCACCTACAACACCGTCGTCTGGGATCAGGCACTGCTCGACCAGATGAACGAGCAACTGGAGAAGGAGGTCGCCCAGCGTCAGGAGGCGCCGCGGGGCACCTTCAACCCGTCGACCCTGACCATCTCACTGCTGGAGAAGGCCGACCTGTCGACCTTCCTGCACGAACTCGGCCACTTCGGGCTGGAGATGATGGTCGAGATCGCCGCCCAGCCGGGCGCGCCGCAGTCGGTGATCGACGACGTGCGGATCATCCTCGACTGGCTGGGCGTCAAGGACCTCCAGTCGTGGCGGGCGATGACGCTGGACGAGCAGCGCCCCTACCACGAGCAGTTCGCGGAAGGCTTCGAGACCTACCTGTTCGAGGGCAAGAGCCCGAGCGCGGAGTTGAACAGCGCCTTCGCGCGGATCGCCGCGTGGATGCTCAACGTCTACAAGTCGCTGACCTCGATGCGCGTCAAGCTCACCCCCGAGGTGCGCGGCGTCTTCGATCGGATGCTGGCGACCAACGACCAGATCGCCGAGCAGGCGCGTCTGCGCAACATGGCGCCGCTCTTCAGCGACCCGTCGCAGGCCGGCATGAGCGCCAAGGACTGGGCGGCCTATCAGGAGGTGGGCGCGCAGGCGGCACGCGACGCCGTCGCGGACCTGCGCACGCGCACGCTGCGCGATATGCGCTGGATGGCGAACGCCAAGGGGCGCGCCCTGAAGAAGCTGCAGGACAGTGCCAAGGAGGTCCGCCGCGGCGTGCGCGCCGAGGTCGAGGAGCAGGTCGACGCCCAGCCGGTCTACGCGGCGATGGCCTTCATCGAGCGCGGCACGATGGCCGATCGCGACCTGACCAACGCGCAGCGCACAGCGCTCGACACGATGGCCGGGGGCAAGACCAAGCTCTCCCTGCCGGCCCTCAAGGCGCTCTACGGCGAGGGGCCCGCGGCCCCGTGGCGCTACATCAAGCAGACGCTGGTGGCCGCCGAAGACGGCGCCGACCCGGACGCGGTCGCGGCCGCCTTCGGCTTCGACAGTGGCGACGCGCTGGTGCGCGCGATCCTCGCCGCCGAGCCCCGCCAGCAACTGGTCGAGGCCCTCACTGACAAGCGGATGCTGGAGGAGCACGCGGACCTGTCCGACCCGGTGCAGATCGAACTGGCCGCCGAGGAGGCGATCCACAACGAGGCCCGCATCCGCTTCGTGGCCACCGAGATGAAGGCCCTGCAGGACGGCATGAGCGCCCGCGAGAAGGTCGGCGAGACGCGCGTCACGCGCGGCAAGAACGCCGGCCAGACGCGCGCCGTCACCGTCGACGGGCTCGTGCGTGCCGCTACTCAATACGCTGAGCAAATCGTCGGACGCACCGTCGTGCGCCGCCTGAGCCCGACCAAGCACGCGCGCGCCGCCGCCAACGAGGCGAAGGCGGCCGCGGAGGCGATGAAGGCCGGGGACCTGCAGACGGCGCTGGCCCACAAGCGCAACCAGTTGCTGCACGAGCGCACCTCGAAGGCGATGTCGGAGGCGATCACGACCTTCGAGAAGAACCTCGGCTATCTGCGCAAGTTCCGCAACAGCAACCGGGCGCGCGGCAGCATCGACGCCGACTACGTCGAGCAGATCGAGAACCTGCTGAACGCGATCGACACCCGCAACCAGACCAACAAGCGACAGGACTCGATCAACGCGCTCAAGAAGTGGATCGCCGCGCAGGAGGCCGAGGGCCTCCCGGTGGCGCTGGACGCGGACCTGATCGAGTCGCTGCAGATCACCAACGTGCGCGACCTCACCGTCGATCAACTGCAGGCGCTGGTCGATCAGGTGCGCTCGATCGAGCATCTGGGCAAGCTCAAGAAGAAGCTCCTCACTGCCCGCGATAAGCGGGAGTTCGATGCGATCGCCGACGAGTTGGCGGCCACTATCCGCGAGCACGGCGGCAAGCCC
>CAYLZN010000314.1:0-5691 GCA_964387935.1 uncultured Vicinamibacteraceae bacterium
CGGGGACGCCGGCGGCGACGGAGCCCGGCACGAGCACTTCACCCAGCAGGGCCAACGTGGCGCGCTCGTGCTGATCGAGCACACGAGGCTGCGCCTCGGCCGGGTTCGACGTCGTGGGGGCCCGGGCGTCGCCTCCGGCCGCGGGCCCTGGTTGCGTGCCGTGCCCTGCATGCTGGGCCTCGGTGAGCGGAGAGGCGATGGCCGCCGCGGCGATGGTGCCGCCCATCGTTCGCAGCACGCACCGTCGATCATGTCGACGCGCTCCGGGCTTCGTCATGCGGGTCCTCTCGTGTGGATGGTAGTCTATCAGTCTCTCCTGCCGCGCCTGCCACGCGCCGCGTGCGGGGCGCTGAGGGCGGGTGCCAGAGCACGCGGCCTGGAACATCATGATGACCAGTCACTTCTCCCGGTTCACCACCCGCGCAGCCTCGGCCCTGGCGCTCGGCATGCTGCTCCTGATCAGCCCGTACGTGACCGCGGCCCCGCCCGCGCCTGCCGACGCCGCCATCGCCATCATCCCCCAGCCGGTCTCGCTCTCACCCGGTCAGGGGCATTTCACGATCACCAGGCAGACGGTCATCTGGACGGACCGCGCGAGCGTCGCGATCGGCGAGCAGTTCGCCAGGTTCCTGCAGCCCGCCACCGGATGGACGCTGCGCGTCGTCACGGGCGGCACACCGCCGGCCGGGGCGATCGCCCTGCGACGAGATCTGTCGCTGAAGACGCTCGGCAC
Organism: uncultured Vicinamibacteraceae bacterium; assembly: GCA_964387935.1. Taxonomy (GTDB): domain Bacteria; phylum Acidobacteriota; class Vicinamibacteria; order Vicinamibacterales; family JAFNAJ01; genus CAYLZN01. The sequence continues at coordinate 734 of CAYLZN010000314.1, forward strand.
GGAGGGCTACGCGCTCGAGGTCCGGCCCGGCCGCGTCATCGCGCGCGCCAGGGAGGACGCGGGCCTGTTCTACGCCGTGCAGACCCTCCGCCAGCTGCTTCCGCCGCAGATCTTCCGCGAGGCAGCGGTCAGTGGCGTCGAGTGGACGATCCCCGCCGTGACGATCGAGGACTGGCCGCGATTTCCGTGGCGCGGCGCGCACCTCGACGTGGGCCGCCACTTCATGCCGAAGGAGTTCATCAAGAAATACATCGACCTGATCGCGCTCCACAAGCTGAACACGTTCCACTGGCACCTCACCGAGGACCAGGGCTGGCGTCTCGAGATCAGGCAGTATCCGAAGCTCACCACCGTCGGCGCCTGGCGCAAGGAGACCATCGTCGGGCACCAGTCGCGCGATCGGTCCCAGTGGACGTTCGATGGCACGCCGCACGGCGGCTTCTACACGCAGGAGGATGCTCGCGAAATCGTCGCGTACGGCAAGGCCCGCTTCGTGACCGTCATGCCCGAGATCGAGATGCCCGGGCACGCCATGGCCGCCATCGTCGCGTACCCGGAGATTGGCGTCACGGGCGAACCGGTCGAGGTCGCGACGCGCTGGGGCGTGTTCTCGGACATCCTCAACGCCGAGCCGGCTACCGTGCAGTTCATGCAGAACGTGCTGAGCGAGGTCCTGGAGATCTTCCCGAGCCGCTACATCCACATCGGGGGCGACGAGGCGGACAAGGCGAAGTGGAAGGTCAACCCGCGCATCCAGGAGCGGATCAAGGAACTCGGGCTTGCAGACGAACACGAGCTGCAAAGCTGGTTCATCCGCCAGATGGACGGGTTCCTCACCGCCCGCGGACGCCGGCTCGTGGGCTGGGACGAGATCCTCGAAGGTGGCCTCGCCGAGAACGCCGTCGTCATGTCGTGGCGTGGGACGAAAGGCGGGATCGCGGCCGCACGCGCCGGGCACGACGTGATCATGGCGCCGTCGAGCCACACGTACCTGAACTTCTACCAGGCCGAACAGGCACGCGAGCCGCTCGGATACCCCGGGCTGCTGCCGCTCGAGAAGGTCTACGCGTTCGAGCCCGTCCCGGCAGAACTCGAGCCGGAGTTCACAAAGCACGTGCTCGGCGCACAGGCGCAGCTCTGGACCGAGTACGTGCTCGGTCCCAAGAACGCCGAGTATCAGGTGTTCCCGCGGCTGACCGCCCTCGCGGAGGTGGTATGGACGCCAGTCGAGCGGAAGGACTACGAGGGCTATCTCGCCAGGCTCGCGACGCACGAGCGGCGGCTCGAGGCGCTCGATGTCAGCTTCCGCCGCATCGAGCGCCCCAGCCTTGCGCCCTGAGCCTTGCGCCCTGAGCCCTGAGCCTTGAGCCCGTTCTAGAATCTGATCCTGGCGCCGAACAGGAACGGCACGGACCAGCGCGAGCTCTCGCTGTTGATGTCGCGCAGGCCCTCCTCGACGAGCCAATCCACGTCCGACAGCCCGCCAAGGAAGCGCAGCTGCGCTTCGGCCATCACCTCGAAGGGACCGACCCCAACGAGGATGCCGCCCGTCGGCCCGAAGCTGAATGCCCACGACTTCTCGAAGAACTTGCCGTCCTGGGCGGCGAGTCCGGGGGTGAGGCTCGACGGCACGCCCACGAAGTTGCCGCGGATGTCCTGGTGCCGGTTCATGCCGATGAGCCAGCCGACGAAGGGCGTGAACCGCGTGCGCGCGAAGAACAACCGCTGGCCGCCTTCGAAGCCCCAGTACCTGTACTCGGTGAAGTTGACGTTGAGCGGCACCTGCGGGCTGGCGCCCACCGTGCCGACCTGGGTGGCCTCGAAGGTCGCCGCACTCTTGGAATACACGAAGTTCACGACGGCCTCCGTGCGCGGGGTGATCCGGTAGCCGACACCGACCTTGAACAGGCCCATGCGGCCGTAGACCTCGTCGTAGGTCGTCTCGTCGAGGTTGATCGGGAAGCCGCCGGTCGTGCGGCCGGAGGCGGCCTGGATCATCTTGCCGCTGAACTGATTGTCCAGGCCCCAGAGGCCGTAGAGCGTCAGACGGTGGCGAAGGCTGTCGGGCTCGGCGGCCGGGGGCGCGATCGCGGGCATCGGCACCGGGGCGGCCGGTGGCGCCGCCGTGCCGACTCCCGTGTCTGGAGTCGCGACGCGCGTCATCGACTGCACGTACTCGTAGTAGGTGAGGTCGGCCTTCTCGCCGACCGCGATCGTCTGGAGCACGCTGGCATCGGCGCCCTCCGGCACGGTCCGCGTGTAGCGCCCGCGCGGCCCGTTGAACGTGATCGTGCGCGCGACCGGGTCGATGCCGGTCACGGTCACCGTGGCTGTCCTCAGCCCCGTGGCCGGATCGACGCTGGTAGCCACAGGCGCCTCACCCGCGGGCTTCCGCCTGATTTCCACGCCTTCGTAGAACGTCACGGTGACCACGTCGCCGGCCCTGAAGCCGGCGAGTTGTGAGGACGCCAGGGAGGGCGGCGCCTCGAAGACCGACGTCAGTCCCGCCGCGTCGCGAGTGGTCACGAGACGCGCGGCCGGATCGACGGTGACGATGGTGCCGGTGTAGGTCGTCAGTGAAGAACGGAGCGATGTCTGTGCCGACACGGCGACGGTGACCGCCATGGCGAGGGCAACGAAGAGGGCACTGCGAACGAGACGCTTCATGAAAGGGCTTTCTCCGTGTTGAGACGGCTGCCCGCCTCGCGGGCAGGCGCCGTGTTCCAGCGGGCGCACGGTTGCGCCGGCCCGACATCGTACCCCGGAATCGTGCAGCACCGGCGCCGATCGCCCCAACGGGCAATACGGACGGGCCTGTCGAGGGACCGGTGCCACACGGCCCGCGGGCGCTATGATGCTCCGCGGGAGATCGATGACCGAATCTGCCCGGCGCGCCGGCTTCACGATTCGGCTGACCTCGGACGACACGGGCGGGCGACTCGCCGACGTGGTGCACCCGTGGCTGCAATCGGTCCTGGGCGCGCATCTGTCGCGGTCCACGGTTCGCCGGCTGATCATTGCGGGGGCCGTGCGTGTCGACGGACTCGTCCTCAGGGTTCCCGGCGCCGAGGTCCGTGGCGGGAGCCGGCTCGAGGCCCTGGTCGATCTCAGGCGGATTCCCGTGGCTCCAGACCTCATGCCCCTGCCGCCGCTCGCCATCCTCCACGAAGACGAAGACGTGATCGCCGTCAACAAGCCGTCGGGCATTCCGACGGTGCCGACCGCCGATCCGCGGCGAGCCAGCGTGGTCACGCTGCTGAAGGACATGCTCGCGCAACGCGGAGACGAGGGTGCGGACGCTGCGTACCTCGGCGTCCATCAGCGCCTGGACGCTGAAACGTCAGGGGTCGTGCTCTTTGCCCGGCGACGCGAGGCGAACGCCTGGCTCGCCCGCGCCTTTGCTGAGCGCGGGGTCCAGAAGGTGTATCTCGCCCTCACCGCGCGACCGCGCAGGCTGCCACCGCGGGCGTGGAGCGCGGACCAGCCGATCAACGCGGGACAGGCCGCGCGGACCGACTTCGTCCTGGCGCAGGCGATGCCGGGCGCGCTGCTCGTCGAGGCACGCCCCCTGACCGGGCGGAAGCACCAGGTGCGCATTCACTTGTCCGTCTCCGAGCTTCCCATTCTCGGCGACCGGAGGCACGGCGGCCAGACCCGGTGCTGCGGCCTGGCCGTCCCTCGGGTCATGCTGCACGCGTCGCGGCTCACGGTTCCGCGTCCGTCCGGTTCGGTGCTCGACCTGCAGGCTCCGCTGCCCGCCGACTTTCGGCTCCTGCTCGCGAGGCTGGGGGAGATGAGGAGGCTGGCGGGAGATGGAGCGCTCGCACGATAGGACAGAGTCTCGGATCGCGTTCGGAGGACTCATGAGACGGCATTTCGCGTGGTCTCGTCATTCGCGTCTGGCCCTGCTCGCATGCCTGGCTGCCGCGCCCGCCACCGCGTTCGGTCAGGCCCAGCCCCCCGCGGCACCCCCTGATCGCACCGCCGTGGTTGCCGCCGCGCGGGACGTGATGGCCAGGGCGCGCTACTGCTCGTTGATCACCGTCGCCGCCGACGGGCGACTGCAGGCCCGGGTCATGGACCCGTTTGCTCCAGACGAGGCCATGGTCGTCTGGATGGGGACGAACATCGCCAGCCGCAAGGTCGCGGAGCTGCGAGTGGACCCGCGGGCCACGCTGACGTGCTTCTACGCGAGCGACCAGGCCTACGTGACCCTGCAGGGCCTGGTCGACGTGGTCACCGATCCTGCCGAGACGACAACACGGTGGAAGCCGGAGTGGGCCGCGTTCTACCCGCAGGGCGCGAAGGACCCGAGCTACGCCCTGCTGCGATTCCGCACCAGTCGCCTCGAGCTGATCAGCCCGGCCCACGGGATCATGAACGACCCGAAGACGTGGCAGCCCGTGGGCATCGATCTGCCCACGTCCGCCGAGCACTTCGTGCGGGGGCTCTACGACGATGTCTCGGCCGGGCCGAATTCGCTGCCCGACTGGGACACGGTGCGCCGGTACTTCCTCGAGGACGCCGTGGTGGTGCTGCGCACCTCGCGCAGCCAGACAACAGTGTTCACCCTCGAGGGGTTCATCAAGGACTTCGTGGACTTCTACGACCGCCCGATGAAGGTCGGTGACGCCACACTGGTCCCGAGGGTCACGGGTTTCACCGAGCGTGTCGTCCGCGCCCGCACCTGGGAGTACGGCGACATGGCGCACGTGCTCGTCCTGTACGAGGCCGCAATCACCGGGTGGAACCGTGCGCCCCAGCAGGGCGTGGACAGCTGGATCCTCGTGCGCCGCGGGGGGGAGTGGCGCATCGCGGGCGTGACGAACGAGATCGTCACGCCCGATCGGCCGATTCCGGCAGAGCTGCGCTGACCTCGGTCACGGCAGGTGATACACCTCGACGCGCTCGGTGCTGAGCGACCGAAGGCCGCCGACGCGATGACGGTCGCGCGTGAC
>CAYLZN010000314.1:5701-6899 GCA_964387935.1 uncultured Vicinamibacteraceae bacterium
CACCAAACACCGTCATGAACCACGGGTGCCGCAGGAGCCGGTAGTAGAGGCGGTCTGGAGGCGCGAATGTGGCGACCAGCGTGGCGTCGGGCCGGTCCGGCAGCGGCAGGTCTGCGCTGCTCGCGCGACGACCGACGTACGCCCCGTGGACCTCACGCAGGCTGCGAACGGTTGACGCGCTGCCGAACACGGATCGCCGGCTCTCGAGGTGGCGCTCGGTGCCGGCATCGGCCGCGAGGGCGAGAAGCCCGGGTCGAGGGCGGAATCCCCTGAAATAGAGGACGTCGAAGAGCAGCCCGGGCTCGAGCACGAAGGCGTGGAAGCGGCGCAAATCGAAGTGGAGAGGTCGTTCCGTACGACGTGTAGAGGAAGACGACCACCACCCAGACGGCCAGGAAGCGGGCGTCGCGGGAATCGGGACGGAGCAGTCGTCGCAGGACGATCGGCACCGCCAGCAGAGGGAACAGGCCGAACTCCTGCTCGGTGAACAGCCGGAGGAACGCCTGGGTGAAGTACGCCACGCCCGTGCCCGAGCTGAGGGCATCGCTGCCCTGGACCGCCACCGCCCGGGCGAGCACGTGCCATCGATGCCAGGGATTGCCGACACTTACGGCAAAGAACACTGCCTCGAGCCCGATCACGAGCACGATTCCAGCCAACAGCGAGAGCACGTGACCAGCTCGCCGCCGACGTGTGGCGAAGTGAAAGGCGACGGGAAGCAGCAGGAACCAGGCCACGTCGGCGCAGAGCGTGGCCAGGCCGAGCGCGATTCCGGCGGCGAGCGCCCACCACGGGTGTGCGAACGAACCGTCGCGCACCAGGCAGAGCGCGGTGAGGGCGGCGAGCAGGCCGACCGGCGCGCACCCGAACAACTGGCTCGCGAAGATGACATCGAGAGGGAAGAACGACAGGAGGAGCGCCGACAGGAGCCCGACGCGGACGTCGTACACCTGGCGGCCGAGGAGGAACGCAGCTCCGACGGCGAGGATCGCGCTCACGAATGGCAGCCACGTGGTCGTGACGGGCGACACGCCGAGACTCGCGTACGCCGCTGCCGTCGGCAGGACGAGCCCCGTGCGAACCGCGAAGTGGGAGTCGAACGCCCCGGGGTCGCCGACGCTGACCCGGTACGCCGCTTCGATGTAATGCGTGTCGTCGGTGCCCGGATAGCCGCTGAAGAAGACCACCCGCAGGGTCA
>CAYLZN010000315.1:0-4031 GCA_964387935.1 uncultured Vicinamibacteraceae bacterium
GGCGGCCTCGTCGTGCTGCGCGGCTCGCTCGCCCCTGACGGCTGTGTGGTGAAACTGGCCGGCCACGACCTGCGGCGACACCGGGGGCCGGCGCGGGTGTTCGACAGCGAGGAGGCGGCGTTTGCGGCCGTGCAGGCTGGCCGCATCGCGCCTGGCGACGTGGTGGTGATCCGCTACGAGGGCCCGCGTGGCGGGCCCGGGATGCGCGAGATGCTGGGCGTCACCGCGGCCCTGGTCGGGGCCGGACTTGCGGAGTCGGTGGCGCTCGTCACGGATGGACGGTTCTCGGGCGCCACGCGGGGCCTGATGGCCGGGCACGTGGCGCCCGAAGCGGCCGACCGGGGCCCCATCGCGGCGCTGCGCGATGGCGATCTCGTGGTCTTCGACATCGACGCGAAACGTCTCGACGTCGAACTGTCCGCGGCGGAACTGGCGGAGCGCCTGGCGGCCTGGACGGCCCGGGCGCCCCGGTACACGACCGGAGCCCTGGCCAAGTACGCTCGACTGGTGTCGTCGGCGGCGCAGGGCGCCGTCACCTCGTGAACACGAAGGACACACTATGACGCTGACCGGCGCGCGCATCCTCTGGGAATCCCTGGTCCGCGAGCACGTGGACGTCGTCTTCGGGTATCCGGGCGGCGCGATCCTCCCGGCCTACGACGCGATGCTCGACTACCCGGTCCGGCACATCCTCGTGCGGCACGAGCAGGGCGCCACGCACATGGCCGACGGCTATGCGCGCGCATCCGGTCGTGTCGGCGTGGCGGTGGCGACCTCCGGGCCGGGCGCCACCAACATGGTCACGGGCATCGCCACGGCGATGCTCGACTCCTCCCCCATCGTCTGCATCACGGGCCAGGTGGGGAGCCGGCTGATCGGCTCGGACGCCTTCCAGGAGACCGACATCACCGGGATCACCCTGCCGATCACCAAGCACAACTACCTGGTGACGCGCCCGCAGGACATTGCGCCCGTCATTCGCGAAGCGTTCTACATCGCGCGGTCCGGCCGTCCGGGTCCGGTGCTCGTGGACATCACGAAGGACGCCCAGCAGTCGAGCTGTGAGTTCGACTGGCCGGGCGAACCGAAGCTGCCGGGGTACCGGCCGGACCTGCGCGCCCACCCGCGCGAGGTCCAGCACGCCCTCGATCTCATCCACGCCGCGAAGCGCCCCCTGATTCTCGCCGGCCAGGGCATCGTCCATTCGGGCGCCACCGCCCTCGTGCTGGAGTTCGCCGAGCGCGCCGAGATCCCGATTGCCATGACGCTGCTCGGGCTCGGCTGCGTGCCCGCCTCGCACCCGCTCAATCTCGGCATGATGGGCATGCACGGCGAGGCGTGGGTGAACCAGGCCATCCAGTCGGCCGACCTGCTGCTCGCGCTCGGCATGCGCTTCGACGACCGGGTGACGGGCAACGTGAAGACCTACGCGCCCAACGCGAAGAAGATTCACATCGACATCGACCCGGCCGAGTTCAACAAGAACGTGAGGGTCGACGTCGCGCTCGCCGGCGACCTGTCGGCCATGCTGCGCATGCTGCTGCCGCAGGTCGAGCGCTGCGACCGGCACGAGTGGCTCGCGCACATCAGGGCCCTCAGGGGCGATGCGTCGGTCCGCGACATCAAGAACCTGCCCGACAGCGGGCATCTGTACGCCGCGCACGTCATCCACGACCTCTGGCGCGAAACCAACGGCAAGGCGCTCGTCGTCTCGGACGTGGGTCAGCACCAGATGTGGGAGGCCCAGTACTACCATCACGAGGAGCCGCGGTCGCTCATCACGTCCGGCGGCCTCGGGACGATGGGCTTCGCCCTGCCGGCGGCGATCGGCGCCAAGGTGGCGCGCCCGGACGCGGAGGTCTGGGTCGTCGTCGGGGACGGCGGCTTCCAGATGACGCTGGCGGAGCTGGCGACCATCGCCCAGGAGGGCCTCGACATCAACGTCGCCATCATCAACAACGGGTATCTGGGCATGGTCCGGCAGTGGCAGGAGTTCTTCTACGAGCGCCGCTACGCCGCCACGCCCCTGGTCAACCCGGACTTCGCGAAGCTCGCAGAGGCCTACGGGCTCGTGGCGCTGACGGTCACGACGCGGCAGGAGGTGGTGCCTGCGGTGCGGACGGCGCGCGGCCACCAGGGCACCGTCGTCATCGACTTCCGTGTCGAACAGGAGGACTCGGTGTATCCGATGGTCCCGGCGGGCCACGACCTGCACCAGATGATTCGCCGCCCGAGTCCCATTGCCGAGACCGGAGCCGACGCATGATCACTACCTTCGTCGTCCACGTCGAGGATCGTCCGGGCGTGCTGACCCGCGTCGCCGAGGTCTTCCGCCGACGGGCCTTCAACATCGAGTCGCTGACCGTCGGCAAGACGGAGCAGGCCGGCGTCTCGCGCATGACCATCGCCGTCGAGGCGGATCCCGGGCGGGCCCGTCGCCTCGAGGCGCACCTCTACAAGCTCGTGAACGTGCTGCGGGTGGACGATGTCACGGAGTGCCCGGCGGTGTTTCGCGACCTCGCGATGATCAAGGTGGCGACGACCAACGAGACGCGGGCCCAGGTGATGCAGCTCGTCGAGGTGTTCCGCGCCCGCGTCATCGACGTGGCGCCGACGTCGCTCGTGGTCGAGATCACCGGCACGGAGGACAAGATCGACGGCCTGCTCGAGGTGCTGCGGCCGTACGGCGTGCTCGAAATGGCGCGCACCGGCCGCGTCGCGATGGCGCGCGGCACGGGATCCCCGTCGGCGCGCAAGACACTGAGCGACGTCGACGTCGCCGACGACGCGGGCGCCAACGGCGCGGTCGCGTATTCCGTGTAGCGTTTTCGGAGGACCGGGCCTTTCAGGCCGGGTCGCAGGCGCATTCGGAGGACCGGGCCTTTCAGGCCCGGTCCCGCATCTGGAGTCACACGCATGGCCACGATCTCCTACGAGCGCGACGCGAACCCCACGCTGATCAAGCAGCGCAAGGTCGCCATCATCGGGTACGGGTCCCAGGGGCACGCCCACGCCCTCAACCTCGCGGACAGCGGCGTGGCCGTGCGCGTCGGGCTCCGCCCCGACAGCGCGTCGGTCGTCAAGGCCCGAGCGGCCGGCCTCGAGGTCGGGCCGCCGGCCGACGTGGCGGCGTGGGCGGACGTCATCATGATCCTGGCGCCCGACACCGAGCAGCCCCGGATCTACCGCGACGCGATCGCGCCGCATCTTGGCGCGGGCAAGATGCTCATGTTCGCCCACGGCTTCAACATCCGCTTCGGCACCATCACGCCTCCTGCCGGCGTGGACGTGACCATGGTCGCGCCCAAGTCGCCGGGCCACCGTGTCCGGGAGCTGTTCGTCGAGGGCGGCGGCACGCCGGCGCTGCTCGCCGTGCACCAGGACGCGACTGGCCACGCGCGCGATCTTGCGCTCTCCTATGCCTGGGGCATCGGGGTCGCCCGAGCGGGCGTCATCGACACGACGTTCTCCGAGGAGACCGAGACCGATCTGTTCGGCGAACAGGCCGTCTTGTGCGGCGGCGTGAGCGCCCTCATCAAGGCCGGCTTCGACACGCTCGTCGAGGCGGGCTACCAGCCGGAGATCGCGTACTTCGAGTGCCTGCACGAGCTGAAGCTCATCGTCGATCTCATCTACCGAGGCGGCCTCTCGTACATGCGCTACTCGGTGAGCGACACGGCCGAGCACGGGGACTACACCGGCGGCCCGCGCATCGTCACGGACCAGACCCGCGCGGAGATGCGGCGCATGCTGGCCGAGATCCGCGACGGCAGTTTCGCCCGCGCGTGGATCGCGGAGAACGAGGCCGGGCGCCCGAGCTTCACGCCGCGGCGCGCGAAGGAACAGCAGCTCCCGATCGAACAGGTCGGCGCCCGCCTGCGCGCCATGATGCCGTTCCTGGAGGCGGCGAGCGTCCCGCCGTCGTCCAGGCCCTGACGGCCTGCGCTACGGCTGCGACGTCGTCGTGGTCCGCACGGTCGGATATGTGATGCCGAGCTGCTCGAGGTAGGTCTTGTACCGGGTCGGGTCGT
>CAYLZN010000315.1:4041-6829 GCA_964387935.1 uncultured Vicinamibacteraceae bacterium
GTAGTAGAACTTCTTCATCTCGGGCCGGTACCGGTCCATGATGCCCTTGTTCAGCCACGTCGCCGGCTTGTCCTCGGGACGGATGAGCGGCTGGTACTTCTGGTCCTTCGTCTGGACCGTGTTGAAGTAGTCCCAGGCCTTCTGCACTTCCTCCGGCTTCAACAGCAGGTCGAGCATCGTCAGCGCGTGCACCTTGGCGCCGGCCGTCGCGCCCTTGTGCGCAATGGGGGTGGCCATGCTGATGGCGTTGGACCAGTTGTGGCCCGGCAGGTTCGGGATGTTGGACGGGTACCGCAGCGTGATCGTCGGCACGTTCCACGAGATGTCCCCGATGTCGTCCGAGCCGCCGCCTCGCTTGTCCTCCTCCTTGATCGGCGCTTCGAGCGGTTCGATCTCGAGCGCCAGGCCCTTGGCCTCGACGCCCAGTTCGCGCTGCACCGCCCTGGCGAGGGTCTGGTCCGTCTCGCTCCAGTCCGGCAGACCCACGCGTCTGACGTTCTCGTAGGTCAGTTCGGCCACGGGCTTGCTCATGTGCTGCGGCCACGCGGAGCCGAGGACTCGGCTCGACTCGAGCGTCACCCCGGCCATCTGCGCGGCGCCCTTTGCGATCTCGTCCCCCATGGCCCAGAGGTCCTTGATGCGCTTGTAGTCGGTTTCGCGGAAGTAGTACCACACCGAGGACGTGCTGGGCACGACGTTGGGCTGATCGCCGCCGTCCGTGATGACGTAGTGCGATCGCTGCTGGATGCGGAGGTGCTCCCGTCGGAAGTTCCAGCCGATGTTCATCAGCTCGACGGCGTCGAGCGCGCTGCGGCCGCGCCAGGGCGCGCCGGCGCTGTGCGCGCTTTCTCCGCGAAAGGCGTACTCAACCGACACGAGACCGTTGCCGGCGCCAGACCCCCACGACGTGCCCAGGTTGTTACCCACGTGCGAGAACAGGACGATGTCCACGTCCTTGAACGCGCCGGCGCGGATGAAGTAGGCCTTGGCGCCGACGAGTTCCTCTGCCGTGCCCGGCCAGATCTTGATCGTGCCCGGGATCTTCTCGCGCTCCATGAGCTTCTTCACCGCAAGGGCCGCGGTGATGTTCACGGCCTGGCCCGAGTTGTGACCCTCGCCGTGTCCGGGGGCGCCGGGAACCACCGGATCGCGGTAGGCCACGCCGGGCTTCTGCGACGACTGGGGAATGCCGTCGATGTCGGTGCCGAGCGCGATGACCGGCTTGCCGGAACCCCACGTGGCCATGAAGGCGGTGGGCATGCCGCCCAGGCCCTCTTCGACCGTGAACCCGTTGCGGCGCAGAAGATCGACGAGATAGCGGTGCGTCTCGTATTCCTGGAATCCCAGCTCCCCGAAGCTGAAGATCGAGTCCACCATCTGCTGCGTGAACACCTTCATGCCGTCCACCTCGGCCAGCGCCTCCTTCTTGAGCGCGTCGAGCCGAGGGTCGGCCGCGGCCTGGCGGGCGCTCTGCGGCTTCGTGGCCGGCCTCTGCGCATCCAGTGACGGGCCCGCGCCGAGGAAGGCCGCCGCACAGGCGGCCAGAACAGTGACGGTCGGGCGGCGACGTGGGACGGCGATACGCATGGTCCTGCTCCTCCGCCAGGGCACGAGACGGCCCCGGGCACTCACCAGTGACTGAACCCGCAGATTGTCGCCTCGGCGCCGCACCTTGGCAAGCCCGCGTCTGCGCTCGCATCCCGTGGGAGCCCGGTGTGGCAGTTTTTGCGAAAAGGACTCCCGACCCCATAATTGCAAAATGTCACTCCTCGACGAGCACGGGCGGCCGCTCCGGAGCCTGCGCCTGTCGGTCACCGACCGGTGCAACATCCGCTGCGCCTACTGCATGCCGGAGACGGAGTACAGCTGGCTGCCCCGCACCGACCTCCTCACGTTCGAGGAAGCGGTCCGGCTCGTGCGGGTCTTCACGGAGGTCGGCGTCACGCGCGTGCGGCTGACCGGGGGCGAGCCGCTGCTCCGGCGCAACCTCCCGCGCCTCATCGAGCAGCTGGCTGGAACGCCACGCCTCGAGGATCTCGCCCTCACCACCAACGGCGTGCTCCTGGCCGCCCAGGCACGAGACCTGCGGGCCGCGGGCCTCCATCGCCTCACCGTCTCGCTCGACACGCTGCAGCCGGCTCGCTTCCAGGCCCTCACTCGGTTCGACCGGCACGCGGACGTCCTCTCCGGAATCGCGGCGGCTTCCCGCGAGTTCGGCTCACTCAAGATCGATACCGTGATCCTGCGGGGCGTCAACGACGATGAGCTCGTGCCGATGCTGGCGTTCGCCAGGCAGCACCGCGCCGAGGTGCGGTTTATCGAGTACATGGACGTCGGCGGCGCCTCGCGCTGGACGTGGGACCAGGTGATGACCCGCACCCAGATGCTGGCCGTCCTGGCGGCCCAGGTGGGCCGCCCCGAGCCGATCGTCGAGGAGAGCACCGCGCCCGCCGATCGATTCCGGCTTCCCGACGGGACCACGTTCGGCATCATCTCGTCTACGACGGCGCCCTTCTGCGGCGACTGCGACCGGGCCCGGCTCACCGCGGACGGGCAGTGGCTCCTGTGCCTGTATGCCAGCCACGGCGAGGACCTGCGCGGCCCGCTCAGGAGCGGCGCGTCGGACGCGGAACTCGCCGAGCGGCTTCGACGCCGGTGGGCCGCCCGGTCGGACCGCGGGGCCGAACACCGCCTCCTCCAGGTGCACCGCGGCGCGCACCACGCCACGGCGGCCGACGTGCACCTGCAGATGCACACGCGCGGGGGGTAGGCCGCGGCGTTGCATCCG
>CAYLZN010000316.1:0-706 GCA_964387935.1 uncultured Vicinamibacteraceae bacterium
TGATCGGCTTCGGGATCTCGGCGCTGACCTTCGCGGCCGGCTCCGCGCTGACCATCCGCAGGCTGGACGCGCTCTGGACGGCCGCGCGATGGAACAGCCCGCGGGCCGACGACATCGCCATGAGCGTGCTCACCTTCGCGCCCCCGCCGGACTGTCCGAAGATCATCACGTTGCCCGGGTCGCCGCCGAAGCGGCCGATGTTGTCCCGCACCCATTCGAGGCCGAGGACGAGGTCCAGCATGCCGGCGATGCCAGAGTGGGCGTAGCGATCGCCGTACGGCGCGAGGTTCAGGTAGCCGAGCACGTTCAGGCGGTGATTGAGAGAGACGACGACCACGTCCCCGCGACGTGCGAGGCGCTCGCCGTCGTAAGCCTTGAGCTCCTGGGACGATCCGGCCGCGAACCCCCCCCCGTGCAGCCAGACCATGACGGGGCGCTTGCGGCCATCGAGCCCGGGCGTCCAGACGTTGACCCGCAGGCAGTCTTCGCCCGGTTGCCCGTCGTCCCACTCGAACATGAAGGACTCTTCGTCGAACTTCCAGCCGGCGCGCGGGCCGAACGGTGCGACGGGCCCATAGAACAACGTGCTGCGCACCCCGGCCCACGGCGTGGGCTTGGCGGGGGGCATGAAGCGCGTGCTGCCACCGGTCGGCGCGCCGTACGGCATGCCCTTGAAGGTGTGGATCTCGCGGCTGCGGTAACCCCG
>CAYLZN010000316.1:716-1167 GCA_964387935.1 uncultured Vicinamibacteraceae bacterium
TTGCCCGCAGTGGTCTCGACGATCGACGCGGAATCGGACGCCGTGATGAGGGCACCGCTGCCCGTGGCCGTGGCGGCTTGCGGGTTCGCCTGCCAGGCGGAGACGGGGCTGGAGACCGCCGCGGCCGTGGCCCCTGCCATCGCCGCGGCACTTTTCAGAATCGTGCGTCGATCAACACCTGCTCCGCCTGCGTGCTGCGCCATCGTGGAGTCCTCCTCGTCATCCCGGCGGTCTTCGGCTGTCCGGGCTCGCTGAGGCTGCGTATACACGACGGCATGGCAGCCCGAAAGGGCTTTGTTACCAGTGGGATTCCGCTGTCACGAGCCGGACCGCGCGCGGCGCGCCAGCGCCAGCATGACGCCCCCGACCAGCAGCAGGGCCGCGCCCCACCAGGCGTTGACGTTGACCCCGAGCGAGCCGGCGATGCCCACGGACTTCGACTGCACGGTCG
>CAYLZN010000316.1:1177-6811 GCA_964387935.1 uncultured Vicinamibacteraceae bacterium
CGGCGCGCCGAGCACGCCGGTGGGGGGCAGGTGTTGACCCCGAGCGAGCGCTCGTAAAGCGTGGGGTCCGACAGCACGCCAAAGACGACGAGGATGGCGCCGATCACGGCGAGCAGCGCGCCGATGGGCCAGCGGATGTCCAGTCCCATGGGGGCCTCCTACCAGAAGATGATGTTGAGGGCCACGGCCAGGCCGAGGACGATGAGGCCGAGGCCCTCGGCGCGGCGCCACCACTCGGCGTGGGTGTCGTGGTGGCTGGGGGTGAGCGAATACACCAGCCCGCGCAGGTCTTCGTCGCTCTTGGTCCGACGGGTCGCCAGCGACACGAGGATGGTCATCACGAAGCAGGCCGTCCACGCCCAGATGGCCGTCCAGAAGTTCTGCGCCATCTCGCTGGGATAGACGTGCCAGGCGCCGAGCCAGCCACCCTTGATGCCCGCGACCGCGTTGACGGGCAGCGTCAGGCCGTGGTGAAGGGCCGCCGCGGCGGTTCCGGACAACAGCCCCACGAAGGCGCCGTGACCGGTGGCCCGCCGCCAGAACATGCCCAGCAGGAAGGTTGCAAAGAGCGGCGCGTTGACGAAGGCGAACACGAGCTGCAGGAAATCCATGATGTTGTTGAAGCGTGTCGCGAGGTACGCCGTGGCGACGCTGAGCGCGATCCCGACCACGGTGGTCACGCGGCCGACGTGCAGGTAGTGGGCGTCGCTGGCCTTCGGCCTGATGTAGCTCTGATAGATGTCGTAGGTCCAGACCGTGTTGAACGCGGTGACGTTGCCGGCCATGCCGGACATGAACGAGGCCATCAGGGCCGTGAGGCCCAGGCCGAGGATGCCCGACGGATAGTAGTGGCCGAGCATCAGCGGGATCGACAGGTCGTAGTCCAGAGTCCCGTCGGGCCGGGCGGGCAGGGCGAGCTGGCCGCTGCCGGCGGCGTCCGCCGTGAACGCCATGGCGATCATGCCGGGCAGGATGACGAGGAATGGAAAGAGCATCTTCGGCACGGCCGCGATGAGCGGGGTGCGGCGTGCCGCCGACATCGAATCGGCGGCCATCGCCCGCTGCACGACGAGGAAGTCCGTGCACCAGTAGCCGAACGACAGGACGAAGCCGAGTCCCATGACCATGCCGAACCACTCGACGCCCATGGGATTGGCCTGGGCGCTGCCGAGGTGCGCCCACGAATCGGTCCAGGCGCCCGGCGCGAACCCGCGCGCGGTCGCCACCCCCGACAGGCGCGCGACCAGCCCGTCCCACCCGCCGACGTCGCGCAACCCGAGGAATACCAGCGGCGCGAAGCCGAGCACGATGAGAAAGAACTGCAGCACCTCGTTGTAGATGGCCGACGTCAACCCGCCGAGCAGGATGTAGGCGAGCACGATGCCGGCCGACACGAGGATGCTGACGTTGAAGTCCCACCCCAGGATGGCGCCGAAGAGCCGCGCCAGGGCGTACATGGAGATTCCCGACGAGAACACCGTCATCGTCGCAAACGAGATGGCGTTGAACGAGCGTGTCTTCTCGTCGAACCGCAGCTTCAGGTACTCGGGGACCGAGCGGGCCCGCGAGCCGTAGTAGAACGGCATCATGAACACGCCCACGAACACCATGGCCGGGATCGCCCCGACCCAGTAGAAGTGGCTCGTGGCGATGCCGTACTTCGCGCCGGACGCGGCCATGCCGATCACTTCCTGCGCCCCGAGGTTGGCCGACAGGAAGGCCAGCCCGGCGATCCACGCGGGAATCGAGCGGCCCGACAGGAAGAAGTCCTCGGAGGTCCGCTGGTAGCGCTTGAGCGCCCAGCCGATGCCCAGAACGAACGCGAAGTAAATCACCAGGATCAGGTAGTCCACTGGTGCCAGGCGGATGTCGGGCATACGGAGCCTCCAGGCGCGGCCGTCGCTCAACCCCGACCCGCGTGTCGCGGGGCGCGCGGGCCGCACCCTCGTGCGTCTACACGAAAGAACGCGGACGCCGGCGTAGTTTGTTACGAAAGGGACAGGGTTGTCACGAGCCGGACGCCGGAGAGCCCTTCCGCCCCGGTTTGGTGTGGATCGCGCGCGGGCCTGTCCTTATACTCGGCCCCGATGAATGACGGGAGATCGCCGAGCGAGGCGAGGACACGACCGCTGGCGCGCTGGGCGCTGGTTCTTGGCTTCTGGGCGTTGATTGTCCTGCTGTATTCGACGCGGCACGAGGTCCGCGGCGGGCCGTACGTCTGGGTGCCTGTGTCACGGCTCGACGCGTTCAAGTTCGCGCTGGCGCAGTGGGGGCCCTGGGGCCTGCTGTCCATCTGCATCTACTGGGTCAACCGGTGGCTCCCCGTGAGTCGCGACGCGCTGGTCCCGCGCCTGCTGCTCCACGTGCCCCTCAGCGTGGCGTTCACGCTCGTCTACACCTACCTGAACTACGGCGTGACCGTGCTGCTCGCCGCCCCGACCGATGCCAACTGGGTCGGGGGAAATCTCTTCGAGACGGCGGTCCGCGTCTCGTACCGCCTCGGGATGTTCGTGTACTGGGCCATTGTCAGCGTGTGCGTGGCACTCGACTACCAGTCGGACCTGAAGGACCGGCAGATCCGGACCGCGGAGCTGGAGCGACTGCTGTCGGAGGCGCGGCTCTCCGCCCTGCGCTCGCAGCTGCAGCCCCACTTCCTGTTCAACGCGCTCAACACCATTTCGGCGCACGTCGAGCACGACCCACGTGCGGCGCGCCTCATGATCGAACAGCTCGGCGACCTCCTGCGCCTGTCGCTCGAACACGCCGAGGAGCAGGAGATCCCCCTCCAGCGCGAGATGGCCTTCGTGGACCGGTATCTTCAGTTGCAGCGGGCCCGCTTCGGCGATCGCCTCGAGATCGACGTGCAGGTCGACCCGAACGTCCTCGACGCGCTGGTACCCCCGTTCATCCTGCAACCGCTCGTCGAGAACGCCATCGTGCACGGGACCTCGAAGCGCGTGCAGAAGGGACGAATCGAACTGGCCGCCTCCGCCGACGCCTCGCGCCTCCGGATCCGGGTGCGTGACAACGGCGCGGGTTTGCCGTCGGGGTGGGATATCGATCGCAACACCGGGATCGGCATCGCCAACACGCGCGAGCGTCTCACCCATCTGTACGGCAGTGACCACAACCTCTCGGTGGCGCCGGCAACGGCCGGCGGCGTCCAGGTGGACCTGAGCCTGCCGCTACGCGCGGCTTGAGAATCTCCGGATCCAGCCATGGCCAGCCCGCGCATTCGGGTCCTCGTCGTGGACGATGAGCAGCCGGCGCGAACGCGCTTGACGGACCTGATCGCGCGGGAACCGGACGTGGAGACCGTCGGCGTCGCCAGCGACGGCCTCGAGGCGGTCACGCTGATTCGTCGGCATGCGCCGGACCTGCTGTTCCTCGACATCCAGATGCCGGGGCTCGACGGGTTTGGCGTGCTGGACGCCATCTCCCCGGATCTCATGCCGATGACGATTTTCGTCACCGCGTACGACCGCTATGCGATCCAGGCCTTTGAGGCCCACGCGATCGACTACCTCCTGAAACCGTTCTCCGACCAGCGATTCGAGAGTGCGTTCAAGCTAGTCCCAAAATAAGCGTGTTCCCCCATACGCTTTCCCGCTGCAATACGCCCGCAGTAATGGATTGAACGAGGGAACAGTCATCCCTGCCGGTGCCTTGACCGGCTCGTCGTGCTCTGCAAGTGTGGTGTGGGTGCTGGCTTTCTCCGAGGGTGAACTGGTTTATGCACCGGGCCTCCCTATCCCGGTCTCGACTGGCCGCTCAGGATGGCCACGGGCGGCAACAGTGATCGAACCCGCGGAGAAAGACGGCCTGCCACGGATTCCAGGCGAGCAACCGAAATACGAGGCGGCGGCTTGTGCGGACGACCTGCACGGGCATCAACACAAATGCCTGGACGAAGGCTTTGAATTCCATGCGGAGCACCGCGCGCTTCTCCGCGACGTAGCGCGCGGCCCAGCGCCCCGTCTCAGGCAACCGCAACGCGAACCACGCCTTGAGCGTCCAGGCCAGGGCGGCCATGATCAGGTAGGCCCAGTTGCTCAGGAGCGTGTCCACCGGCATCCGCGTCGCGCCGACCCGCTTGAGTTGCGCGATCAGGTTCTCCTGATTGCAGCGGTCATTGGCCAAGAACACCACCTCCGCCGCCGGCGTGTCCTGGTCATTGGTCAGATAGAAGAAGTAGCGAATGTCGTCAAACAGGCGCTGGTCGCCCTGTTCGACCGAGATGTTCTTCCGCACGACGACCATCCGATACGGCCGGGCACACGCGGCCGGTCGGTACGGGAACTCGGCGACCGCTTCCGATTCCAAGCGGAGGTTCTTGAACGCGCGGTTCGCGACGATGGCCTCTTTCACGTTGACGGGCCGCTGTCGGGGCTCACTCGCCACCTCGTAGCGCGGCGGCCGGTCGAGGCGTGTCCACGCCTCCGGCGGCAACGCATCGGCCGCCGCGATCAGGGGGGCCCGTGCATCGCACCCAAACACAAAGCGGATCCCGGCCGTGTGCCAGCGATCGAGGTGGCGCGTCTGGGTGAAATCGGTATCGCCGCGAAACGTCACGCGCCGGAAGCCCGCCTCGCGACAGAGCGCGTGGGCCTGATCGAAACGCTCGGCGGCGCCTTCCGACGACGGGCGATTGCCGCTCCGATTCGTCAGGAACAGCGGCTCCTGCGTATTGGCCAGCGACACCACCAAGGGGTGGTAGCCCCACACTCCGTTGTAGGCGATGTCCATGCCTTCCTTGCACGCGCCGGTGGTCTCGGCCAGCGTCCCGTCCGCATCGATGAGGGCCTCGGCGAAGAACGCCGCCGGCTGGGCTCGCCACACGCGCACCCGGGTCTCATTGATCGCGGTCTGCAAGGCCTCGAGACTCGCCTCGTCGAAGCGACGGCAGAAATCGCCCGCCGTCGTCGGATCGGGAATACGCTGCGCGCCCAACGCGTCGAGGTACACCTCGTCCTGCCGCCGCTGCTCGATATCTTGCAAGCACGTGCCGCCGCACAGCACGTTGTACGCGATGCCGAGCACGTGATCGGATTCGTGGTAGGGCAAATGCACCTTCAGGACCGCGACGTGCCGATCGATGGCCTGCACCAGACCGGTGTGCTGCGCCAGTCGATGCATCGCCCCGATGCCGCCACTCGTCAGCCCACGCACGCGGTCGCTGTGCTCGTAATGCACGTTGCTTGCCCGATACATCGGGGTCGGCTGCGCGCACCACGTCCGCGGCTCCAGCCGCCGCTCGATTCGCCGTTTGCGCCGCCCCACGTTTTGATGTCTACTGGTTTTCACTCGAAATGCCCTCCGACTCGTGACGCTTGTTTTGCCTGCAAACAAACGGTGCCACGAAACGACGGGCATTTCGAGTGTTTTCTGTTTCCGGAATCGTTACATCACCAGAATCACGCTTGTATTGGGCCTAGCCCCACCAGAAACGATGTAGTGGTCGTGCCGAGTGCCGAGTGCCGAGTGCCCAGTGCCGAGTGCCTTGTGCCTTGTGCCTTGTGCCTGGTGCGCCCCGAAAAGCCGGGCACCTGCGACGACGCACCGATGGGCTCCCCGGGCGAGAACGCCAGAGGCCTCATGTCCCTCCCAGTGAGATCGTGTGCCCGACGGCGTCAC
>CAYLZN010000317.1:0-3591 GCA_964387935.1 uncultured Vicinamibacteraceae bacterium
GCGGTGGCGCGGGTGCGCGTGAGCAGGGCCGCCCGCCGCAGGGGCACGTGCCGCGCCAGGTCGTCGGCCTGATTGAACGTCCGCGAGAAGGCCTTGCGTCGATGCAAGGGAATGGGGACGAGCACGTCGGCGCCCCGCAGGACGTCGACGCCGGCGTCCGCCATCCGGGCGCCGAGGCGGCGCGCGACCGAGCGATGGGCTCCGTACTTGTGCGCGTGCACGATTGCCCGGAGCGGACCCTCGTACCGCCCGGCGGCTCGGGCGAGCGTCACGTGCGCCGGCATGCCCGTGCGCCCACACCGGCGGCAGTGGCCGGGCAGGGGCGGCCCCGTCGGGGCATCAGCGCTCGCCGGGCAACCGCACGCCTCGCAGACATCGACAGACGCCGACAGCGCCTGCCAGCACGTGCCGCACACCGGGCCCGACGTCGGGGACTGCAGGAGATCTCCGCAACTGGCGCAGCGCGCGCCCCAGACATCCTTCAGCAACCCGTCCAGCGCGTGTCGCGCGCGGCCGCCGGCGCGGCGCGCGAGGTCAGGGCACCTGCGGATCCACGATGTCGTGAACCACGGCGCTGCCCCAGAGGCGCTCGAGTCCGTAGAACGTCCGGGTTTCTGGCGTGAACACATGGACGACGAAGTCGAAGTAGTCCATGAGCACCCACTCGGCACGCTCCAGGCCCTCGACGTGCGACGGCCGCACCTGTTGCGCGCGGAGCGCCTCCTCGATGGCCTCGACGATCGCTTTCACCTGTCGTGCCGTCTGCCCGGAGCAGATCAGGAACGTGTCGGTGAAGGCGTGCGCGGATCGCAGGTCCATCACGGTGACGTGCTGCGCCTTCTTGTCGAAGGCCGCCCGGATGGCCGTGTGCACATCCGCCGGGACGTGCGCGTACGGGTCGCTCGTGGACTTGCGCGATTCAGACTTGGCCATGCAACTGGGATGCCTGGGGCTGCGTGCCGTATAGCTGATGTTGGCGGATGTAGCGCTCCACGGCCGCTGGCACGAGGTCGCCGACCGGGACTCCCTCGTGGAGCCGTCGGCGCACCTCGGTCGAGGATACGTCAGTTGTGGGCGCCGAGACGAGGATCACGTGCGTGTCGGGACCGCGGAGCGCGCCGATCATCGCGCCCGCGGCGGCGTCCGCGAGATCGATCACCCGCGGCCGCAGGTCCGGGAGCCGCTCCCGCAGGAGCGACGCGGGATAGCCTGGCCTGGTCACGACCGCGAAGTGGCTCGTGTCGAGGATCGCGGGGTAGTTGCGCCAGGTGGCAATCTCTGCAAACGCATCCACCCCCGTGATGAAGAACAACTGCCACGCGTGCCAGCCCTGGCCGCGCAACGTGTCGATCGTGTCGGTCGAATACGACGGGCCCTCGCGCGTCAGTTCGAGGTCCGAGACCGCAAAGCTGTCGGTGCCGGCAATGGCCAGGGCCGTCATCGCGAACCGATGGTAGCTCGACGCCACTGGCGAGCGCGGCCGGTGGGGCGGAACACGGGCCGGGAGGAACAGCACACGATCCAGGGCGAGCGCCTGCCGCGCGGCCAGGCCCGCGTCAAGGTGTCCACGGTGTATCGGGTCGAAGGTACCCCCGAGCAGCCCCAGACGCACGTCAGACCTCCCTGGCTGGCGCCGCGGCGGTGACGTAGGCCCACAGGCGCTCCAGCAGATCCGGTACGCCCTCGCCGGTGACTGCCGAAATGGCGACGAAAGGGAGTCCCCGGTTCGCCACGGCCTGCCTCAGGCCGTCCAGCCGGGCCGGTTCCTCCAGGGCGTCCAGTTTCGTGGCGACGATGATGCGGGGCTTGTCGGCGAGGCGGGGAAGCGTCTGGCCATCGGCGAGATCCGTGCGGCCCTGGAACAGTGCCAGCTCGCGTTCGATCGTCTCGAGATCGCGGACGGGGTCGCGTCCCTCGCTCGATGACACGTCCACGAGGTGTACGAGGACCTTCGTTCGCTCGAGGTGACGCAGGAACTGGTGACCAAGGCCGTGGCCCGCGTGGGCTCCCTCGATGAGCCCCGGAACGTCCGCGACCAAGAACGAGCGGTCGCCGATGTGCGCCACGACGCCGAGTTTTGGCTGCTGCGTGGTGAACGGGTACGCGGCGATCTTGGGGCGCGCGGCCGACACGCGGGCGATGAGGGTGGATTTGCCGGCGTTGGGGAACCCGAGCAGACCGACGTCGGCAATCAGCTTCAGTTCGAGCCGGATGGCCTTGGACTCGCCCGGCGTCCCGGGTTCCGCGTGGCGGGGCGCCCGGTTGGTCGCCGTGGCGAACCGCGCGTTGCCGCGTCCGCCGCGCCCGCCGCGGCAGACGAGCAGCCGGGCGCCCTCCGTCGCGAGATCGCCCAGCGTCACGAGGCCTTCCTGCGCGCGGCCGTAGGCCACCGTGCCGAGGGGCACGTCGATCGACAGGTCCGACCCGTTGCGGCCGGTCCGGTTGGACCCCTGCCCATGAACGCCGCGCTGGGCGCGGAACTCCGGGTGGAACCTGAAGCTGTGGAGCGTGTTGAGGTGAGGGCTGGCGACCAGGAAGACCGAGCCGCCGTCACCGCCGTCGCCGCCGTTGGGTCCACCGCGGGGGACGTACTTCTCGCGGCGGAAACTCACGCAGCCACGACCGCCGTCACCGGCCGTGACCTGGATGTCGACTTCGTCGACGAACATCAGGAAGGACGATCAGCTTTCCTTCGGGAGCACGCTGATGAATCGCCCGCGAGCGCCGTGATCCTCGAACTTCACGACCCCGGTGATCTTGGCGAAGAGGGTGTCGTCTTTGCCCAGGCCCACGTTGAGTCCGGGCCGGAACTTCCGGCCGCGCTGCCGCACGAGGATGGATCCGCCGGGAACGGCGTTGCCGTCGAAGCGCTTGACGCCGAGCCGCTGCGCCTGGCTGTCGCGGCCGTTGCGGGAGCTTCCCTGACCCTTTTTGTGTGCCATTGCGTTGTTCTCCCGGGCGTCAGGCCTGGATGTCCTTCACTTGCACGCGCGTGAATGTGGTCCGATGCCCGCGAGTCCGTCGAAAGCCCTTGCGCCGCTTCTTCTTGAAGATCCGGATCTTGGGGCCCTGGGACTCACCGAGGACGGTGGCCACGACGCGCGCGCCGCTCACGAACGGGGCACCCGCCTTGACCTCGCCGCCGTCGGCGCCGACGAGCAGCACCTGGTCGGTCGTGACCTCGGTACCCGGCGCCGCTTCGATCCGATCCAGCGTCACAATCGCTCCGGGGGTCACCTTCACCTGGCGCCCGCCGCTCTGGATAATCGCGTACACGGTGTAACCTCCGACTGCAGTCGTCCCCTGCGCCCCGACTCCCGGTCAAGGCAAAAGCCTAGTCTACCATTGCCTCGCGAGGCGTGCCAAGCACCCGGCCGCCAGGGCCACTGACGCGCGGCGGCTACTTCAGCAGGACGCGCGTGCCCTTGATCTTCTGGGTGCTCAGCGTGTTCAGGAAGGTCGGCACGAGCCGGTCCATCAGCTCGAAGTAGGACGAGAGCGCCGGGGTGTTCTGCTGCGCGTTGTACAGGATCTCCTCCCGGAACGTCTCGGAATACAAGGTGGCCCCGGTCCGTCCGTCGATGAAGACGA
>CAYLZN010000317.1:3601-6801 GCA_964387935.1 uncultured Vicinamibacteraceae bacterium
CGCGCCGCCGGCCGAACTGGTCGTAGACCTCCTGCTCGCGGGTGACGAACCCGGAACGCTGATGCGGGGTGAACAGGACCGTGCCCGTGACGATCAGCGGGTTCTGGAACTCCTCGCCGAGCTTCTTCCAGTAGTTCGTGTTCGCGAAGACCCGCTCGTACGTCTGCAGGTCCTTCTCGTCCTGGATCCGCTCCGGAAGACCCGTGTCCGCAGCGTCGGCCGACGCGCTGTCGGAGGCGGACGCCGCATCGCGAGCCTGGTCCCTGGCGATTTCCTCCAGGGGCAGGACGTCGGCTTCGATCACCCGCAGGTTGGACTTCGTCCGTAACTGACTGCGGAGCAGGCGTACGGTCTCGAGGTTGGCATCCAGATCCTCCGACCCGCCGGCCAGGAAACCGGCGACGAGAATCCGGGAGAAGCTCGACACTTCCAGCTTCGGCTGGATCGGCGTTTCGATCGGTACCTCGTAGAAACTCGTGCAGCCGGCCGTCAGCACGGCGCCGAGGCTAGCGATCAGTGCTGCGGTTCGTCCGGTCATTGATCTCCCTGAACAGATCGTAGTTCTGACGAATCAGCGTGTTGTTTGGTTCGAGCTCGACAGCCTTCTCGTAGGCGACGCGGGCCTTGTCGAACAGCCCCTGCTGCTCGTAGGCAATGGCCAGGTTGTTGAACGCGGCCGCGTAGGTGGGGTCGAGCTGCGTCGCGCGCTCCCAGCGGTACGACGCCTCTTTCCACAAGCCTCTCTGCGCCACGGCGATGCCGAACTCCACTTGCGCGCGTGCATCACCGCGCGCGTCCGCCCACGCCGTCGCCGCCGTCAGCGTGGACAGCAGCAGCATCACCAGCCCGAGATGTCGCACGCGCATGAATCGTTCCGTATCTCGACTATAGTCCGTGGGTATCAGGGGCGCAACCCTTTTCCCCGTGTTTCGCATTGCTCTTCCTGCAACTCACGCGCCGGACCGAGTTCGCAGATTCTCCACATTTCGCGCGGCCTACTTTCGTTTCGCGCAACGACTGCCGACATCGCGCGTGAGTGCCGGCGGCGCAACGCTTGCTCTTCTCCTGGCGATGACGCTCGCACCGCCACCTTCGTCTCCGAGCGACCTCCCTGGTCGCACCGGGGTCCAGTCCGTCGCCCGGAACGACCCCCGCTATCCGCCACTGCTGCGAGAACTGCGGGATGCACCGTGCCAACTCTGGTGCCAAGGCGATGCGCACCTGCTTGCCAGCGCGGCCGTTGCCATCGTCGGAGCGCGAGCCTGTTCGGTCGCCGCGGCGCACGTGGCGTCGCGCCTCGCGCGGGACCTCGCCACGGCCGGACTCGTCGTGGTCAGTGGCCTTGCCCGTGGGGTGGATGGCGCCGCCCACCAGGGCGCCCTCCAGGGAGGACGCACCGTCGCCGTCCTGGGCTCCGGTATAGACGTCGTCTACCCGCCGGAGCACGCGTCGCTCGCCGCCGGGGTCCGTGCGAGAGGCGCCCTCGTCAGTGAGTGGCCATCCGGGGTCCGTCCCAGGGCCTGGCATTTTCCCCGGCGCAACCGGCTCATCGCCGGCCTTTCCCTGGGTGTCGTGGTCGTCGAGGCGGGAGAGACCAGCGGTGCGCTGATCACCGCCCGGGAGGCACTCGATCAGGGGAAGGAGGTCATGGTCGTTCCCGGGTCGGTGGCCGGCGGCCAGAACCGCGGAGGCCACGCCCTGCTCAAGGACGGGGCGGCGCTCGTCGAGGATGCCCGGGACGTGCTCGACGTGCTTCGATCCTCGACCTTGCTGCCATGGGTGACGCTCCCGTCTTCCGAGGCAGACACGAGCCGCGGATGCCCGGCCGATAGTGGGGGGCTCCCGGCGAAATGGGCGGTGGGTGATGAGCTGGATCTCGATGAAATACAGGAGCTTGGGAGCCACGCTGCAGATTCCGTCGCCCGTCGGCTGCTCGAATGGGAACTGGCCGGCCGCGTGGCGCGAACCCCCGCCGGCCGGTTCGTGCGTCTGTGCCGATAGTGGTAAG
This sequence comes from uncultured Vicinamibacteraceae bacterium, assembly GCA_964387935.1. GTDB lineage: Bacteria > Acidobacteriota > Vicinamibacteria > Vicinamibacterales > JAFNAJ01 > CAYLZN01. The sequence continues at coordinate 5,610 of CAYLZN010000317.1, forward strand.
GTAGCGGCTGACCCGTAGAACTGAAGAGCTTATGGCCAAACCTCTCGTGATCGTCGAGTCTCCGGCCAAGGCCAAGACCCTTGGGCGGTTCCTCGGCCGTCAATACAACGTCGTCGCCAGCTTCGGCCACATCCGCGATCTGCCGGAGTCCGCGAGCCAGGTGCCGGCGACCATCAAGGGCAAGGACTGGGGCCGGCTGGGCGTGGACGTCGAGGGCAGCTTCACGCCCTACTACGTGGTGCCCTCCGACAAGAAACGTCACGTTCAGGCCCTGAAGGCCGCGCTCGAGGATGCGTCCGAGGTGCTCCTGGCCACCGACCCCGACCGCGAGGGCGAGTCGATCAGCTGGCACCTCAAGGAAGTCCTGCGGCCCCGCGTGCCGATTCGGCGCATCGTCTTCCATGAGATTACCGAAGCCGCGGTCCGCGAGGCCATGGCCCACGCCGGCACCATCGACGAGAAGCTCGTCGATGCTCAGGAAGCGCGCCGCATCCTGGACCGCCTCTACGGCTACACGCTGTCGCCCGTGCTGTGGAAGAAGGTGCAGACCGGTCTGTCTGCGGGCCGCGTCCAGAGTGTGGCGGTCCGGCTGATCGTCGAGCGGGAAGAGGCGCGACGGCGCTTCCGCACCGCGCGCTACTGGGATCTCGAGGCCAGGCTGGCCGGTCAGGGTCGGGCGTTCGTGGCGCGCCTCGTCCGCATCGGCGACCGGAAGGTGGCGACCGGGCAGGATTTCGATGCTCAAGGCCAGCTGACGACCGGGAACGTCCATCACGTGGACGAAGCGCAGGCCCGCACCCTGGCCCCGCGGCTGCGCGAGCACCTGCCATGGGCCGTCAGCCGTGTCGAGGCCAGGCCGGGCGTGGAGCGGCCGGCGCCACCGTTCACGACCTCGACGCTCACGCAGGAGGCGGCGCGAAAGCTCGGGTTCTCCACGAAACGCACGATGGATGTCGCCCAGCGCCTCTTCCAGGGCGTCGAGGTCGGCGGGGGCCAGATGGAGGGCCTCATCACCTATCACCGGACGGACTCGACGACGCTGTCCGAGAAGGCGCTGCACGAGGCGGAGCGCTACATCCGCGAGCGGTTCGGGCCTGAGTACTACGAGGGACCGCGTCGCTACCAGACGAGGGTGAAGAACGCGCAGGAGGCCCACGAAGCCATCCGCCCCACCGACTTCGCCCTCGCCCCG
>CAYLZN010000318.1:0-6782 GCA_964387935.1 uncultured Vicinamibacteraceae bacterium
ACGTGATCGCCTGGCGACAGGTCGATGCCGTTCTGGGCGATCTGGAGCGACTCGCTCGCGTTGCGTGTGATGGCGATCTCCTCGGGATCGCAGCCGAATTCCCGGGCGAGCGCCCGCCGCGTCGGCTCGTAGTTCCGCTCGATCTGCGCGCGGTAGACGATCGGCAGCATGTTCGACATGTCGAGGAAGCGCTTCATGGCCTCGTGCACGACGCGCGGAGTCGGACAGTTGTTGCCGTTGTTCAGGTTGATGAGGGCGCGGTCGAGGGTGAAGGCCTGCTGGATTTCGCGCCAGTAGAACTCGTCGCGCGCCACCTCCTCCGGGCTGCGATCGGCGACGGCGGCAGAAGCCGCCTGGACGTCCGCCAGGCCTGTGGTCCTCGCGGCGAGGGCGGTCGCTCCGATGAGGCTGGTGGTGTGCAGGAACGATCGACGAGTCCACATAGGCGGGTCTCCTCCGGGTCGGGGCACCGCCAGTCAGCAGCGCGGCGTGCGTGCCTGGTCGGTGGCCGCTATCCTACAGCGGTCGCGGGCGGATCGCGCGGGTGTTTCACGCCAGCGACGCCGCGATGCCCCTGGCGGCCGCGCGGGCGCTCGCCCAGGCCCACTGGAAGTTGAACCCGCCCAGGCGTCCGTCCACGTCGAGGATCTCGCCCACGAGAAACAGCCCGGGACACAGGCGCGACGCCATCGTCGCCGGATCGATTTCGGGGAGCGCCACGCCGCCGGCGGTCACTTCGGCGTGATCGTAGCCGCGGCTGTCCCGCACCGGGAGTTCGAGGGTCGTCAGCAGGCGCACGAGCGCGCGTCGCGTGTCGCGAGACAGCGTGGCCATGGTGACACCATCAGCCGCAGCGAGTGCCGCGAGGCGGCTCCCGAGTGACGCCGGCAGCCGCTCGCCCAGGACGCTGGCGACGGCGGCCCGCGGCCGCGTGCGTGCCGCGTCCTTGAGCCAGGCGCCCACGGCGGCCGGCTCCTCGGGGACGAGGCCCACCGAGAGGATCGGCGATCGCCCCTCCAGACGATGACGCAGGACGTGTCGGGACGCGTCGAGCACCGCCGGTCCGCTGACGCCGTGGTGTGTCCAGAGCATCGGCCCCTGGAAGTGCCGGGGCTTCGCTCGCGCCACGGCCACCTGCGCGCGCACCTCGTGTGACACGCCGGCCAGGCCCTCGTGCAGGTCGCCGTCGAGGAGCAGCGGGACCAGGGCTGGCGTCGTGGGCGCGATCGAGTGACCGAGCGCTCGTGCGAGCTGATAGCCGACGCCGTCGCTGCCGGTGCGTGGGACGGAGAGCCCGCCGGTCGCCAGGACGAGGCACCGGGCGCGCGCGCGACCGCCGGACGTCTCGAGCTCGAATGCGTCCGCCACCCGGCGCACCTCGGTGACGCGTGCGGACGTGACGAGCCGGACGCCGGCCTCCCGGCACGCCCCCGTCAGCGCCTCGAGCACGTCGCGGGCCCGGTTCGAGTCCGGAAACAGCTTGCCCCAGCGCTCTTCGTGGAGGGGCACGCCGAGTCTACCAAAGAACGCGACCGTGTCCGGCACGGGCAGGCCGTGCAGCACGCGCGAGACGAATCGCGCCGGCCCGCCATTGAAATCTGCGGGCCCGACCGACCGGTTCGTCACGTTGCAGCGCCCGCCGCCGCTGATCAGGATCTTCGCGCCAAGCGTGCGGGCCCCGTCGAGCACGGTGATGGACGTGCCGGGGCGCTCGCGCGCGAGGAACACGGCCGTGGCCAGCCCCGCCGCGCCGCCGCCGACGATCGCGACCTCCGGTGCGTCCGCCGCCATCGCCGCAGTACTCGGCTCGCCCGGGCCGCCGGACCGCGCGCCGGTCAAGCCCGCCAGTTCTCGACCGCCAGTCCGCTGACGCGCTTCAGGTGGGCGACGTTGTCGGTCACGAGCACCCCCGCGAGCACGACGGCATGGGCGGCGACGGCCACGTCGAAGTCTTCGAGACGCATGCCCCTTCGCTCGAGGTCGGACCTGATCGCCCCGAACGCACGACTCACGTCGTCAGTCCAGGGTGCGCGCACCAGCTCCGCGAGGAATACGTCGAAGCGCCGCCTCAGGCGGGTCGCACGCGCCGACCGCCCCAGGCGCGCCAGACCGTACTCGATCTCGGCGATCACCGGCTGACACAGGTAGACGTCTGCCCGCGAGCACGAGGTGAGGCGCTGCCGTACGTGGGCATCGCCCCGCATGAGAAACGAGACCGTGTTCGTGTCCAGCAGGTATTTCACAGCCGTGGCGGGGCCTTCCTCGAACGGCGCGACAGGGTCCGATTCATCTCGTCGAGAGCCTTGTGCGCGTCGCGGTCGCGGGCGGCCTCGTCGAGCGCGTCGAGGAACCCACTGCTCCAGGACGTGTCCTTCTCGATCATGCCTTCGAGCGCCCTCCGGACGTACTGGTTCCGGCTGACCCTCAGGCGCCTCGCGCGCTCGTCGACCCGCCTGAGCAGCTCGGGTGGCAGGTGCACGGTCGTAGGCATGTGAATAGAATACAATACTATTCGGACTGCCCATGCCGTTCGACCGCGCGCCATCGGGCGACCTGCCGCTGACGATGCGTCTCGTGTGGAGTGTGGGCCGCCTCGCCATGACCCTGTTCTATCGGGTGGAGCGCCTGGGCCCCCCCGTGCCCGAGGGCCCGCTGCTGCTCGTGGCCAATCACGCCAACGGACTCATGGACCCGCCGCTCGTGGTCGCGACGGCAGGACGCATCCCGCGCTTCCTGGCCAAATCGACGCTGTTCCACGGCGCGCCCTACAGCTTCCTGATTCGCTGGTCCGGGGCCATCCCGGTGTACCGGCGGCAGGACGCCGGGGCCGACCTCTCGAGGAATGCGGAGATGTTCGTCGCCGTGAGCGCGGCGCTGGCCAGCGGCCAGGCCGTCTGCCTGTTTCCAGAAGGCATCAGCCACTCGTCTGGGCGCCTCGAGCCGCTGAAGACGGGAGCTGCCCGGATCGTGCTGTCGGCCGAGTCTCAGGGCACTCCCGTGTCGGTTGTGGCGGTGGGTCTCAATTTCTCCGACAAGGGGGCCTTCCGGTCTCCCGTCGTCGTGGCGTACGGCCCCGCGTTCAGCGCGCACGACCTGCTGAATTCCGCCGAGCCCCTTTCGGGTGCGGCTGTGGATGCCGTGACGGCGCGGATCGCTGCACACCTCAGGGACCTGATGGTCGAGGCGGATCCTGTGTCGGAGGCCGACCTCATCGCGCGTGTCGAGCGACTGTATGCCGCGACCAAGGGACTGACGCGTGAGCCGGCGGCCCGACTCGGACGCGAGCAGCGGATTGCCCGGGGCCTGCGTCTGCTGCGGGCGCGCGATCCGGAGCGCCTGGCTGAAATCGTCGACGCCGTTCGCACACACGATCGGCGTCTCGACCGGTTCGGCCTGTCCGCTGCGCCGTCAATACGACCGCGCTGGTCGGATGCGCTGCGGTTCGTCGCCCGCGAGCTGCCACTCGCGCTGGCGCTGGTGCCCGTCGGGGTGCTGTCCGCCGCCGTGTTCGGGGTCCCCTACGTGCTCGTCGACCGGGTGGCGGAGAACCGGTGGGTGGCCCCAGACATCCGGGCGACGGTCAAGGTGCTCGGTGGCCTCGTCATCTACGTGGCGTGGCTCGTGCTGCTGACGGTGATGGTCGCGAAGTACGCCGGCAACATGGCAGGCCTGACGACGGTCGCGCTGCTCCCGCTGCTCGCGATCGCCGGCGTGTTCGCCTGGGAACGAGAACTCTCCGCGCTGTCGTCGGTGCGCACCTGGTGGGCGCTCCAGCAGACCTCGCCACGCGCGCTGCGCCTGCTGCGCCGGCGTCAGGAGGCCTTGACGCGCCTGCTGGACGAGGCCGCGACGTGGGTGGAGGAGGTAGGGTAGGTTCGAACCGGTATGGACAGCGGCCGCGTCAGTTCGCTGAGGCAGGAGGTTTCCTGACGAGGGCCACGGTCGCGACGGGCGTTCTGGCCACATCGATGGCGTCGATGTGGGCCGGCTCGTACCCTGGCGCCTCGGCCGTGACCGACACGTGGCGGCTCAGGCCAGACAGCGCGAAGAATCCTGCTTCGTTGGTGATGTCACTGGACGAGGAGTCTGGATCGTTCGGATCGGTGGCCACCGCCGCGACGCGGGCGCCCTCGACGGGGCCGCCGTCTTTTTCGATGACCGTTCCCCTGAGCACGTAGGCGCTGGCGACGCCGGCCGCTGCGGTTGTTGCGGACGCCACGCCTGTGGGCGCGAGGGGACTGGGCGTCACCCCTGCGCTGCAGCCCCACGCCGCCAGCACGGCCGGCACGACCAGAGCGCGCCCGAGCGTCCGGAGGCGGTGCGCGGCTGTCGAACGGGAGAGTCCACCAGGAACGTGCATGGGCAGCGCGCACACTCGTGCGTCCGCCCCGAGGAATCGGCGCCCACCCATGCCTCCATGAACCCGGTGCCTTCGCCTCCCGCATTCCCATGGCTCAAAGTCGTCTGGGATGCTAAAAGTAAAGACCTGACCCCAGGGGGAGGTGCAATGACCGCCACGTTCGAGATGCCGCGTCCGTCGAAACTCTGGAAGTCCCTGTCGGACGATCGCCGCCTGGAGGCAGCTGTCGCCTTCTGGGCAGACGACCAGGCCGTCGCGGAGCAGGCCGAGATGATCGGCGCCATCGCCCGGCAGATCAACTTCCGTCCCCGATCCGTGATGGCGCTGCCCATCGAGCGACGGGCGCGTTTCGTGGCCAGGTTCCCCCAGATCTCGGACCAGGTCGCCGCCCGCCTGCTCGTGGCCTACCACCTCTCGCAGCAGCGACCCATGCTGACCGCGTTCCTCGACGAGTTGGGATTGAAGCACGAGGACGGCATCCTGACCGAGGAGATGCAGCCGCCTGCCAAAGAGGCCATCCTGACCGCCGGCCGGAAGCTCACGGAGGCCTTTCCGGCCGACGACGTCCGGATGTACTTCGCGACGCTTCTGCTGCAGGATCCGGACACCTGGAGCGCGTTACAGGAATTGCTCCAGTAACCGGTAACTACCAGTAACCAGTTGCCAGTGAGTGTTTGCTGGAAACCGGAAACTGGAAACTGGAAACTGACTACGGATTGATCCAGTAAGCGAACTTCAGCAGCACCACGTTGGTCGCGGGCGCGTTGAAGGTCCCGCCGAGGTTCCGGGGATCTGCGACGTTGGTGTCCTCATCTTCCCGCCCCTGCTGCCAGACGACGAACAGCGTGGACCCGGGCCGGAACTCCCAGCGGACGACGTTGGTCATGCGGAACGAGCGATAACGGAAGTCGCCGTCCCCGTCGTACGCGTACGGGGCGTAGCGATCCTCGAAGCGCGGCGCCCGGCCATCCACGAGCTCGCTGTAGCTGCGGTAGGCGCCCGCCGACACGAAGGGGCGGCCGTAGAGCTGCACCGACAGGGTCGGCGTGATCGCGTAGTTGACCCGCAGGCCGAGGGCCGTGGTCTTCTGGTCGAGATCGCCGAAGACGTAGTGCGTCGAGGGGCCGTCCTCGACGGCCTCCACCCACTGCACGGGATTCGCATTTCGCGAGACCATCAGGTTCGCACCGAGCTGCAGCGCGCTCGACGCGCGGAGCGTCACGCGCGGGCCGACCTCCCACGCCCGCCCACCATCGTCGGCGTGCATGGTCCAGCCGAACACCTCGGCCGAGACCAGCCGCCGGTCGTCGGTCTCGACGTAACCCCAGACGTTCCGACGCGGCTCTTCGTACCCGCCGGGACCGCCGCGCGTGAGCCGGTCGTCGAACCCGCGTCCCTCGCGGGTGAATCCAATGCCGGTCGACCAGTTGTTGGTGAAGGTCAGGTGCCCGTTGACGTTGCCGCCCGCAGACAGCCGATCCGCGTCGAAGTTCCAGTTCGCCCACTGGTTCAAGTTGAGGCGGGCCGTGCGGAAGACGCGCCAGGGTCGATCGTGCCTGACCTGCAGCCAGTTGCTCAGGCCCCGCATGTCGGCGCGGCGCAGGAAGCCGAGCTCGTTGATGTCGAACCCCGGGCTCTTGTATTGCGCCGACGAACGAAAACGGACGCGCTCGCCGCCGTTCTTGGAAAACGCGAGCTGCGCCGAGTGACCGGCCAGCGAGGTCCGCGTCGGGTCCAGCGTGACGTGGGTGGCATCGGGGCGCTGGAACAGGTGCCGCGCATCGGTCTGCAGCGTCTCGATGGCGGCCGCGTCACCGAGCACGGCGCTCCCCACGAGGTATCCAGACACCCGGAAGCGCGGCGAGAGCCGCCAGTCGCCGTCCACGCCGCCGGCGTAGGCCTGCGACACGAGCAGGTCGTTCAGCGAGCTGGGCACCGAGCGGTTGGTCGCCGTGAGCATGCCTCCGATGGCGGACTGGTCGTGCCACTCGCGGCGCGTGCGCAGGACGGTGTAGCTCGAGAGCGGCTCGACCGCTGCCTGGTGACTCAACCCCGTCGCGTCCACCACCGTGGCGCGCTCGTTGCCGGTGACGGCATTCAGGGCGCCGAACGAGTAGTCGCCGGCGCGCCCGGTGAGCTTGGCGGCTCCCAGGATGGTCGTTTCGTTCGGGCTCTCGTAGTAGCCGTCGTCGGGCACCTCGGGGTCGCCGCGCGGCGCCCGGCCGATGCGACGGGAGTAGAACAGCCCCGAGCACGAGTCGTCTTCGCAGTCCATGTCGAAGCGGAAGATGCCGGAGCCCTCCAGGAAGAAGGGCCGCCGCTCGGGGAAGAACGTCTCGAACGCCGAGAGGTTGACCACGGCCGGGTCGGGTGCACGATCAGTTGTAGCTCCCCGTCGGCCTGAGGTCTGAGCGCACGGCGG
>CAYLZN010000319.1:0-6701 GCA_964387935.1 uncultured Vicinamibacteraceae bacterium
GCACCGTCGCCTGTCCGGCGACGGTCGAGCCCGGCGCCTTCAGCCGCGCCACGTCCGGCATCACCGCCGCGTCGTACTGCAGCGGGCCGTCGAGCGCGAGATCGGGACGGGCCAGCCTGGCCAGCCGCGTCGCCTCCTTCACCTTGTCCACATCGTCGCCGGTCCCGCTCGACCCCGTCGAGTAGGACAGCATCGCCACGCGCGCAGGGATGCCGAACGCGATCGCCGAGTCGGCGCTCTGGATCGCGATGTCGGCCAGTTCCTCGGCCGTCGGGTTCGGAACGACCGCGCAGTCGCCGAAGACCAGCACCTGCTCGGGCAGGCACATGAAGAACACACTGGACACGAGCGAGCAACCCGGGACGGTCTTGATGATCTGCAGCGCTGGACGGATGGTGTGCGCGGTGCTGTGGATGGCCCCCGACACCAGACCGTCGGCCTCGTCGAGCGCCAGCATCATGGTGCCGACCATGATCGGGTCCTGCAGTTCGACGGCCGCGCGTTCGGGCGTCATGCCCTTCGCCTTGCGGCGCTCCACGAGTGGTCCGACGTAGCGGCCCGCGACCTCGGCCATGTCCACGATTTCGACGGTGGGCGGGAGCTTCACGCCCTGTTTCTCGGCCACGTCGGCGATTTCCTCAGGGTTGCCGAGGAGCACGCACTCGGCGATCCCGCGCGCGGCGACGATCGAGGCGGCCGCCACGGTCCGAGGCTCGCTGCCTTCCGGCAGCACGATGCGTTTCATGTCCGCGCGGGCCGTCTCGACGAGGCGATGCCGGAAGGCAGGCGGCGACAGGCGCGGCACGCGCGTCTGATGCATGAACCGCCGGGCCCAGGCCGCATCGACGCGATCGGCGACGTAGTTCATCGTCCGTTCGACGCGCACGCCGTCGTCCACCGGGATGCTCGCGTCCATCGCGTTGAGACGGGTGGCCGTACGGTAAGTGCCATCCTGGACCGCCAGCAGGGGCATGCCCGCCTGAAGCGCTTTCTTGCAGAGCGCCATCACGTTCGGCGCGGCCTCGAGGCCTGCGGTGAGCACGACGCCGGCCAGAGGCGTCCCGTCCTGCACGGCCAGCGCCGCCGTCAACAGGATGTCGTTCCGATCCCCCGGCGTCAGCACCAGCGTGCCGGGCCGCATGACCCCGAGGGCCAGCGGTACCGTGCCGGCACAGATGGCCACGTCGCGGACCCGCTGCACATCGGCGCGACCGTGAGACAGGAACTTCGCGTCGAGCGCTGCCGCCACGTCGCGCACCCGCGGCGCGGCCAGGTCGGCGTTGCAGGGCACGATCGCAACCGGCCGGAGGCCCTCGGCCTCGAGGGCCTGTCGCAGCGCCAAGACCGTGTCTTCCAGATCGGTGGCCCCCGCGCAGTCGTTGCAGTCGCCGCGCATGGGACCGAAGACCTCGACTTCCGCCGCGCTCCGCTCGCCCCGCCCGCCGCACACCCGGTTGAGAATGCACGCGACGGTCCGCCCCTCGGTCAACGCCCCGTACCCTCGCGCGGCGATCGCGGCGGCGGCAGCCACCTCCTCGGCGTTCTGAGCGCTCGGCGACGCGACGAGCACGAGCTCCGCATCGAGCGCCTTGAGCATCAAGGCGTTGACCCGACTCGAATGAACCATGCCAGATTCGGGGCCGAGCCCTTCGGCCACGATCACATCAGCGTGCTCGCCGGCCTGCCCGACGATCTCGACCACATGTTCCATCAGCAACTGCTCGTCACCGCCGGCGAGCAGCTCGTCCGCCATGGCGCGCAGGATGGACGGCGGCGACGGGGCGTGGCCCGTGAGTTCGAGCAGTTCCGCGGTGTGCACCCGGTCACGATTCGCGATGGGCTTGACGAACGCGGTGTGGACGCCCTGGCGCTCGAGCGCCCGGACGATTCCGAGACAGGCAGACGTGAGGCCGACGCCGCGGCCGGCTGGTGCGACGAGGATCGTGGTGGGCATGACAGTTATCAGTTATCAGTTATCAGTTATCAGTTACCAGTTACCAGTTACCAGTTGCCAGGTGCCAGGTGCCAGGTGCCAGGTGCCAGTTATCGGGAGTCGCTGGAGACGATCGCAGCCGTGTCCGACGCGATCATGAGTTCCTCGTTGGTGTTCACCACCAGGGCCTGTGGGCGCAGGCTGGCTGTGATCCGACCCGCCCGTTCCCGGCCGTGCGTGGCGTTGGCCTGCTCGTCCAGTTCCAGGCCCAGGAAACCGAGATGCCCGATCACACGGGCACGCACTGAAGTCGCGTTCTCGCCGATGCCACCGGTGAACACGAGGGCGTCCAGGCGGCCCAGCGGCACGACGAGCGCCGCGACAGTCTTGGCCAGCACGTAGCAGAAGATCTCGATCGCCAGGCGTGCGCGCTCATGGCCGCCCTCGGCGGCCTGTTCCACCGTGCGCATGTCGTTGGACACGCCGGAGACACCGAGCAGGCCCGAGCGCTTGTTGAGCGCATCGATGATGTCGCGCTCGGGCTTTCCGGTCGCCGTGGCCATGTGGCCGACGATGGCCGGGTCCACCGAGCCGCTGCGGGTGCCCATCATCAGGCCCTCGAGGGGCGTCAGGCCCATGGTCGTATCCACGCTGCGGCCGTTGCGCACGGCCGTCGCGGAACAGCCGTTCCCGAGATGCGCCGTCACGAGCGCGTGGTCCTCAGCCGGCAAGCCCGCCTGCGCAAGTGCCTGCCGCGCCACGTAGCGATGGCTGGTGCCGTGGAAGCCGTACCGGCGAACACCATGGCCCTCGAGCCACTCGTACGGCACCGGATACGTGAAGGCGACAGCCGGCATCGACTGATGAAACGCCGTGTCGAACACGCCGATCTGCGGCAGGCCCGGCAGCAGCTCCTTGGCAATCCGGATCCCGAGCAGGTTCGGCGGATTGTGCAACGGACCGAGCGGAATGCACGCTTCGATCTTCGCGATGACGTCCGGGGTGAGGCGCATGGATCCCGAGAACTCGTCGCCGCCGTGGACGACACGGTGCCCGACACCAATTAAATCGGCATCGAGGCGCAGTTCGCGCAGCAACGTCACGACCTCCCGGAGCGCCGCCTCGTGGGCCGCTCCGCCAATGGCCTTCGACCCCCTGACGCCGTCCCGCTTCCAGTCGAGGCTCGCTTCGGGCTGTCCCAGACGCTGGGCGATGCCCGAGACGGCTTCGACGCCCGTGGAAGGGTCGATCACGGCAAACTTCGCCGAGGATGATCCGCAATTGAGGACAAGGACATTCATACGTGTGGCAACCAGGGGGACAGGGCCGCCCAACGCGTGCAGCCACGATGGAACACGGTGGGGGAACCGAGACGGCAGGCGCGCGGGCGTTTCTTGCCGGCGGCCCTGGGGGCCGCGGGCTTGCGGCACCTCCTATTATGGCCCAACAGGATGGCGCGTGTCGCGCCTGGCCTTGACCCTGGTCACCGCCCTCCGGGCGCCGATGCCGCCCCGCGGTTCGTCAGATCGATCCTGAATCGGGCGGTCACCGGGCGCGGGCCGATGTGCCCCTCGACGATCGCGTACCAGCGAGGGTTGCCGCTCTTGCAGAAAGGAAGGACGACCTCGGCTTCCTGCCAGCCCTCGGGTCCCGCGACGAGGGTGTACCGATGCTCTCCCATCGGCATCGTCATCTCGAAGGTGATCCGGGGCTCCTCGAGGGGAACCGGCGCGCCGTCCGCCTCGACTCGAACCCGAAAGCGCTTCGGCTGGAAAGCCACGGGCGGCCGGGGCGAGACGGAGAGCGTGACGCGAAGGTCGTCCAGCCTCACGACGCCGTCCGCGCGGGTGACATCTGCCGTGTCCTCGGCGGTCGGTGGACCCGATCCGCGCGCCAGGAAGAAGGCGCCGGCCAGCACGCCCGCCACGAGGAGGCCGAGGAGGGGCATCCCCGGGCCTGAAAAGGCCCGGGGCTCCGAAGTTCCCGGAGCGCCGGGCCTTTCAGGCCCGGCGTTGCTCCTCACGAGTGGTAGTCCAGGCACGCCTGCAGCGCCGGGTCCTTCAAGGGCACGGCGTCGTGCCGCGCGAGCGACCAGCCGAACACGAGCGTGAACAGGCCGATGAACCCCACCGTCACCGCGAACTCCACGAGTGGCACGTGCGCGTGCGCGGCCTCCTCGCCGTGCGTCATGGCCGGCCCCACCATCACGAACAGCTCCCAGAACTGCGCAAACAGGATCAGCACCGCCACAGGGATCAGCTTCCGGGGGTTCCGCTTCGCGTCACGAGGCAGCATGAGGACGAAGGGAATCAGGAACTTCAGGAACGGCAGCACGAACAGGTAGAGGAACCAGCCGTGCTCCCATCGGCGAATGAAGTAGATCGTCTCTTCCGGGATGTTCGCGTACCAGATCAGCATGAACTGGCAGAAGTAGATGTAGGCCCAGAACCCCGTGGCCGCAAACAGCATCTTGCCCAGGCTGTGCAGGTGGTTCTCGTTCAGGAACCCCTTCAGCGTGCCCGTCATGACCATGAACCCGGAGACCACGGCCACAAACGCCAGGCCCGTCTGGACGACGTCGGTGAACACCAGCACGGCGAACATCGTCGAGAACCAGTGCGCGTCGAGTGACAGGAGGAAGTAGAAGCTCACGAGGCTCAGCGTGATGGCGAAGACGACGAGAAACAGCGCCGACAACGAGCGGCTCGTCCGCGTCGCCTTCATGCCCCCTTCGGTGTCCTGGCGATGCGAGGCCCCGACGATCAGCGCGGCGAACACGATCCACAGCACGAGGCTGAGGCCGACGAGCACCATGAACATGGTCATGTTGAGGAACGGCGACTTGTGCAGCAGCAGTTCGTCGTGCGCCACGACCTCTGGATGCGACCAGTGATACAGCGAGTGTGCCCCGAGACCGACCGCCATGGCGAGCACCGCACCCGGGATGAGCCAGGCCGTCATCGCCTCCGGAATGCGCCGCATCGTGACCGACCACTCCCCACGAGCCAGATACAGGATGGCCAGCCAGGCGACGCCGAACACGCCCAGGCCCAGCGCGTAGAACATGCCGATCAGGTACGAACTCCAGGCGAGCTGGGCGTCGTGACCGAAGGCCCACGCGAGGGCCGCCGCTCCCAGCAGCACGGCCGCGGCAGACAGGCCCTGGGCGACCGCGGGCAGCGCGAGGCGGTCGGGCACGGGCGGGAGGGCATGCGAATGTGCGTGGTTCATGACTTCCCTCCTCGGCTCGCCGACGCGCTGCCGGAGTCAGGGGCGGGCGGAACCGGCGCGGTGGCAGCCGGGCTCGCCGCCGGCGCCGTGGGCGGCGGCGCCACGGGTTCGACCGTCTGCATCTCGCGGATGTAGTGGATGACGGCCCAGGAGTCCTCCGGGCTCACCTGGCGCGCGTGGCTGGGCATCGAGTTCTGCCCCCGCATCGGACGGTGGAACAACTGGCCGTCCGGCCAGTCGCGCACCTTCTGCGTCATCAGGCTCGGCGGCTTCGGAAAGAGGGCCGTGACGGTCCCGTCGCCAGCGCCCTTCGGTCCATGGCAGGTGATGCAGACGTTCTCGTAGATGAACTTGCCGTGGACGAGCACCTGGGGCGTGGGCTCGAGCGGGTTCACCAGTTCGGCGCCCGCCCGATCCGCCTCGTTCTGCGCATACGGATAGGGGGAATCCTCGACGGCCACGCTTCCGGGCTGCGGTTCCATGAGCCCCGTCGGTCGCCCGGTGAAGAGATCCTCTCGCTGGGGCTTGAGTTTCGGCTGGTCGATCATGTCGAGGCGGTTGCCTTCGCGATGGGGCTGCCGGCCGGCCGGCAGACCCAGATCGCACGCCCCCGCCAGCGCGGCGAGCGCCACGACCGCGAGCGCGCGGATGGTGTTACGCATCGGCCCCTCCTTCGCCCGTTGGACCAACCAGCCGCACACCGTCGGCGCCAAGCGACCGGACGAACCGCTCCGCCTCACCCGTCTGCCATTTGGGGTCGGTCGCCGAGATCCACAGCACGAACCGGTCCACCGTGGCCCCCGTCTTCACCATCGGTGGGGGCTGCGGGATCGTGTCGACCTTGCCGGCGACGATGGCCACGAGCGCGCTGCCGAGCGCTGCCCAGAACACCATCGCCTCGAAGGTGATGGGCACGAAGGCCGGCCACGACGCGTACGGCTTCCCGCCGAAGTTCATGGGCCAGTCCCGCACCATCACGTAGTTCTGGAGGCCCTGCGCGAAGAGGATGCCGCCGCACGCGAGGATCAGCGTGGCCCACGGCACCCACGATCGCTTCAGGCCCATCGCCGCATCCATCCCGTGCACCGGAAACGGCGTGAGCACGTCGAAGTGCGTCCAGCCCGCGTCCCGAACCTTCGCGGCGGCCGCGAGGGCCTCGTCCGGCTCGTAGAAGTGGCCGCAGACGCCCCTGGTCGATATCGGCATCATGGCTCAGGCCTCCTGGAGCACCGCGGGTCGCGCGGCGGGCGTGTCGGTGGGCCGGCTTCGGGCGACCTTCGGATCCATCACGCCCTTCACTTCCGAGATCGCGACGACCGGGAGGAACCGCACGAAGAGCAGGAACAGCGTGAAGAACAGGCCGAACGACCCGAAGAGAATCGCGTAGTCCCAGAACGTGAGCGCATACATGCCCCAGGACGACGGCAGGAAGTCGCGGTGGAGCGACGTCACCACGATCACGAACCGCTCGAACCACATGCCCACGTTCACCAGGATCGACACCGCGAAGAGAACCCAGGTGTTGCGGCGCATGGAC
>CAYLZN010000320.1:0-6654 GCA_964387935.1 uncultured Vicinamibacteraceae bacterium
ACCAGCCGCTCAGCCTACTCTCGGGGGCTCAATCCAAAACTGGGGGGCGGCAAGGTGGAGACCCTCCCCGCAACCGCCTCGCACACCTCCCTCGTCCCCGCCGTCCCGCCCAAGTCGCGCGTCAGCGTCTTCCCCTCGGCCAGCACGGCGAGGACCGCCGCCTCGAGACGGGCCGCCGCCGCAGCCTCCCCGAGGAAACCCAGCATCATCGCCCCGGCGAGCAGCGTCGCCATCGGGTTCGCGAGCCCGCGGCCCGCAATGTCAGGCGCCGACCCGTGCACGGGCTCGAACATGGACGGCGCGGTGCGCGCGGGGTTGAGATTGGCGCTCGGCGCCAGCCCGAGACTGCCGGCAACGACCGCGCTGACGTCGGTCAGGATGTCGCCAAAGAGATTGGAGGCGACGACCACGTCGAACCGCTCGGGCCGCCTGACGAGATCCATGCACGCCGCGTCCACGAGCACGGAGTCCGTCGCGATGTCCGGGTACTCGCGCGCCACCTCCGCGAACACGCGGTCCCAGAACACCATGCTGTAGCCCTGCGCGTTGGACTTGGTCACCGACGTCAGGCGACGCCGTTTGCCCCGTTTCCGTGCCAGCTCGAACGCGAACCGGATCACGCGCTCGGTGCCCTGGCGCGTGAAGATCGCCGTCTGCACCATCACCTCGCCCGGCCCGCCAGCGTGCACGCCTCCTCCGGCATTCGCGTACTCGCCTTCGGTGTTCTCGCGAACCACGACGAGGTCGATGTCTCCGGGCTGCCGTCCGGCGAGCGGCGATCGCGCGCCCGGGTAGAGGACGGCGGGCCGCACGCACGCGTACTGGTCGAAGCCGCGCCGGATGGGCAGCAGCAGGCCGTTGAGCGTCACGTGATCGTGCACCCGGGGATCGCCGACGGCGCCCAGGTAAATCGCGTCGAAGGCGCGCAGCGTGGTCAGGCCGTCACGCGGCATCATCTCGCCGTGGGCGAGGTAGTCGTCGGCGCCCCACGGAAAGGTGGTCCACCCCAGCCCGAACCCGAAGGCCGCCGCTGCGCGGTTCAGGACCTCGATGGCGAGCGGCACGATCTCCTGGCCGATCCCGTCGCCGGGAATGGCCGCGATGCGATACGTCTTCATGGCGACTCCGGGCCGACGCAGGGCACCGGGCGCAGGCAGTATCGCGAGGAGTACTCGAGCATTTGCGCGGTGAGGTCGCAAGGATATGAGAGGCGAACGTCCACGACCTCGCCCCGCGCGTCGCGGACCGGTTCGAGCGACGGCATCACGAACCCGGTGTAGGACGGCAACCCGAGCGCATCGACGCGGCGCACGATCTCGTCGCGCACGGCCGGGTCGAAGTGGATCCCGTAGGCCTCGAAGAACCCGCGGGCGGCCTCGTAGTCGCCCTGCGCCTTGATGCGCTGGACCTCCCCGAGCAGGCGCCCCACGCCTTGCTGGAACGCCGCGACGTCGACGACCACCAGGAAGGTCCTGCCCTCGCGAACCCGTCGCGCGATCGCGGAGGTGTGCGCCAGCAGCCAGTGGACGATCGCCTGCCGGTTCCGCATGTGGTCCTCCTCGAGGCGGGACCCCGTGCGCACGCGCCGGAGCTGCACGAGCGCGTTCCTGGCGAACGCCTCGTAAGCGGCCCGCACGATCTCCTCGAAGGAGGCGGCGGGCACCAGATCGAGTTCGACCATCTTCTGGTCCGCGACGAAATACAGCGCGACGAGATCCGCGCGGGTCTCCTCGAGCGCGGAGTAGTGCTCGCGCAGGAACGCCTGGGGCGCACCCCCCAGGCGAGGCTCGACGAGGCCGGACCCGTGCCCCACGATCTCGTGCAGGTGCGTGCACAGCTCCTGCGCGACGCTGCTCCACAGCCCCGCCCGGACCGCCTCCTCGGGCGTCCACGCGAACTCCACGTGAAACTCCGCAGGCAACGAACGCTCGTACGCCTCGAAGACGTTCGCCAGCGACACGGACTTGCTGCCGTGCGACTCGCGAATCGCCTGGTCGTTCGGCAGGTTGATGCCGATCGCCGTGAGCGGGCCCGCATCACCGGTTTCCATGACCACGTCGATGGCGCGGCCCGTCACGCCCTGGATGTCCCGGCGCCGGTACGCCGGGTCCCACGGCATGCGGTCCTCGAACCACTGCGCGTGGCGCGCGATCCGCTCCACCGCCTGGGTCTTCTCGCGGTTCACGTAGAAGACCACGCCCTCCCAGGACGCCTTGTGTCCCCGGGGATCCAGGTACACCTCGATGAACCCGTTGATCGTGTCCACCGGGGAGTCCTGGTCCGCGACCCAGGCCATGTCGTACCGCCGCCGTGCGTCCTCGTCACCGCTCCGGTACCACTCGATCAACGCTGCGAGCGCCCTGCCGGTCGGCGCCGGCGCCACCGCCCTCGCCGCCTCGAGACACGCGACGATGCGCTCGAGATAGGCCCCGTAGCGCCCCCCGACCCGGTACACGTCCTCGACGAGCCCCGCCTCGGTGCGCACCAGCCGCGAGTTCAGCGGACACCGCTCCTCGAACCCCTCGAGATCCGCCTGGCACACCCCCGCGTACAGGTTGTTGGCGCTGCTCGCCAGCAGGTCGCCGCCGCCGTCCGGGTTCTTGTTCGTGACGAGGGGTTCGAACTCGGGATCGAAGAACGCCGGTTCCAGGCGCGCGAGCAGGCCCTCGAGGGACTCGTCGGCGCGCACGGGAAACCTCGCGCCTTCGCGCGCGGCGGCCTGCGCGGCGGCGCGCAGGTCGGCCGGCGCGAGCCGCAGCGTGAACTTCCGCGCCGTCAGCGCCACGTACGGCCCCGAGTTGATCCAGAACAACTTGGTGTACCTGCGAATTTCCTCGAGGACCGCGGCCGGAATGCCGGCGGGATGCCGGAGCACCTGCTCCAGCACCTCCCGCATCTCCAGACCGTGGCGGTATCGCTGGTCGTAGTAGATGTCGCGCCCCCACAACGCGGCCTCGGCCAGGTGCCACACGAGCACGCGCTGCCCGGTGGTCAACTCGGAGAACCCGTCCGCGTACACCTGCACCACGGCCGCATCGTCCACGCGCTCGAGGAGATACGGGCGGTCGCTCATCGGCTCACAGCTCGACGCTCTGCCTGTAATCGGGAATCGCCACGTTCCAGCCGAGGCGATCCTCGATGCTCGCCTTCAGCGCATCCTGGGCCACGGGCTCCCCGTGCACCAGGAACGTCGTCGCCGGCGCGCGGTCGAATCCCGACAGCCACCGCAGGATCTCGGCGGAATCCGCGTGGGTGGACATGGAGTCGATCTTCTGGATCCGCGCAGCCACGGGGATGAAGGCCCCGTGGATCTTGACCTCCTTCGCCCCGTCCACGAGGTCCCGGCCACGCGTCCCCTCGGCCTGATACCCGACGAACAGCACCGTGTTGCGCGGGTCGGGCAGCACCGCCTTCAGGTGGTGCAGCACACGCCCGCCGGTGGCCATGCCGCTCGACGAGATGACAATGCACTGGAGACGGGCGTTCATGAGCTCCTTGGACTCCTGCGGGGAGGTGATCGCGGTGAAGCGCCCCGTCGGCGGTTCGTCACCCTGGACGTCCGGATCCAGCTCCCGACGGCGCCGGTCGTAATGGCGCAGCGCATCCGCCGCCATCGGGCTGTCGAGGTACACCGGCAGCACGGGAATGCGACGTTCGTGTTCCAGCAGGCGAATCCAGTAGAGCACCTCTTCGACCCGTCCGATCGCGAACGCGGGGATGACCAGCCGACCGCCGCGCTTCACGGTGTCCTTGATGATCTGCGCCAGTTCCTCCCCGTGATCGTCGGGCGGATGCAGGCGGTCGCCGTACGTGGATTCGACGAGCAGCACGTCGGCACTGCGGACCGGGCTCGGGTCCGGCAGGATCGGGCGGCCGTACCGCCCCAGGTCGCCGCCGAAGAGGATCTCGCGGCCGTGGTCGTTGGCGAGCGTGACCTTCACGAACGCCGAGCCCAGGAGATGCCCCGCGACGATGAACTCGATGTCGATCTGCGAGGTGATCCGCAGGGGGCGGTCGTAGCCCACCGGCTGCAGGCGGTCGATCGCCTTGAACGCATCCACCTCGGTGAAGAGCGGCTCCGCCGGGCTGTGCTTCGTGTAGTGGTGCTTGTTGGCCTGCCGGGCGTCTTCTTCCTGGAGCCGGCCGGCATCCGGCAGCACGAGCTTGCAGAGATCCTGCGTGCCCGGCGTGCAGAAGACCCGGCCGCGGAACCCGCCAGCCACGAGCCGCGGCAGGTAGCCGGAGTGATCGATGTGCGCGTGGGTGAGGACGACCGAGTCGAGCGCGGCGGGATCGATGGGCAGGGCGTCCCAGTTCCGGCGGCGCAGCTCGCGCAGCCCCTGGAACAGCCCGCAGTCGATGAGCACCTGCCGGTCGGCCGCTTCGAGGAGGTACTTCGACCCGGTGACCGTCCGGGCCGCACCGAGAAACGTCAGTTGAGGCACGTCGTGCACTCTATCACTCCGAAAGGCGACGGCGACGGGCGCCGGATCCTGGCCCCGAGGGCGTTGCGGTAAGCTGGAGGTCCATGAACCTCGATCGACTCCCGGCTCGATGTGTGCACGTCGCGGGTCTCCTCGTCGCCGGCATCCTGGCGCTCCCGGGCCCGGTAGCCGCGCAGGCAAAGCGCTTCACGATTGACGATCTGTTCGACCCGGTGACGCGGCTCGATGCCACGGGCGTCGTGCCCTCGGGTCTGACGTGGCTGGACGACGCTCGGGCGGTCTGGCCGAAACGCGTGGACGAAGACACCGCGGACTGGCTGGTGCTCGACGTCGAACGCGGCACGACGTCGCCGTTCCATCAGGCGTCCACCCTCGAGACCGCGCTGGCGGCGCTGCCCGGCCTCAGCCCCGGGCAGGCCAGGAGGCTGTCCCGCCCCCGGAGTTTCGTGTTCGGCCCCGACAAGCGCACGGCCGTGCTCACGGTGGCGGGCGACCTGTTCCTCTACACGTTCGCCACCGGGACGCTGACCCGGCTGACGAGCGATCCGGCCGAGGAACGGGACCCGGCCTTCAGCCCGAACGGCGCTATGGTGGCCTTCACACGTGGCCACAACCTGGTGGTCGTCGACGTGGCCACGCAGCGTGAGCGCGCGCTCACCACGGATGGCGGTCCGCAACTGCTCAACGGGCGCCTGGACTGGGTGTACCAGGAGGAGATCTACGGACGCGGGACCTACAGAGCCTTCTGGTGGAGCCCGGACTCGACGCGTCTCGCGTTCCTGCAGCTCGACGAGCGCCCCGTCGCCGAGTTCACGCTCGTCAACCACCTGCCCCACTTCCAGGAGCTGGAGGTCTTCGACTACCCGAAGCCTGGCGACCCCAACCCGCTCGTCCGGCTCGGCGTCGTCGGGGCGTCCGGCGGCGCGGTGACGTGGATCAACACCACGAAGTACTCGGCGCGCGAGCACCTCATCGTGGACGTCTCGTGGATGCCGGACAGCAGTCAGGTCGTCTATCAACTCCAGGATCGGGAGCAGACGTGGCTGGATCTCAACCTGGGCCACCCGGCCACCGGAGACACCCGCACCCTGTTCCGCGAGACGACGAAGGCGTGGGTGGAGCCGCACGGGGCGCCGCGGTGGCTGAAAGACGGCACGTTCCTCTGGCAGAGCGAACGCGACGGCTGGCGCCACCTCTATCACTACAAGGCGGACGGGACCCTGGCAGGTCGGGTGACTGGCGGCGAGTGGGAAGTCAGGACTCTCCACGGGGTGGACGAGAAAGCCGGCTGGATCTACTTCTCTGGCACCGAGCGGAGCCACGTCGGCAGCGACGTCTACCGTGTTCGCATCGACGGAAGCGCCCTGACGCGGCTCTCCGCCGCGCCCGGCACGCACACCGCGAACTTCAGCCCCTCGTTCGCCGTGTACGTGGACGTGTGGAGCGACCTCACCACGCCGCCGCAGACGCGCGCGCACAGGGCGGACGGCACAGAGGTGCGCGTGCTCGAGCGGAACCCGCTGCCCGCGCTCGCGGAGTACCGGCTGGCGACGCCAGAGCTGCTGCAGGTGAGGACGCGCGACGGGTTCGTGATGGAGGCGCTGCTGATCAAGCCGCCGGATTTCGATCCGTCGCGCAAGTACCCCGTGTTCCAGGCGACCTACGCAGGACCGCACGCGCCTCAGGTGCGCAATGGGTGGGGCGGGGTCACCTCCCTGTATCACCAGATGCTGGCACAGCACGGCATCGTCGTCTGGATGTGCGACAACCGGTCCGCGAGCGGCAAGGGCGCCGTGTCGGCGTGGCCGGCGTACAAGCGCCTCGGCGAGACGGAGCTGGCGGACATCGAGGACGGCCTCGCGTGGCTCGGGCAGCAGCCCTGGGTCGACCCCGCACGGATCGGCATCAGCGGCTGGAGCTACGGCGGGTTCATGGTGAGCTACGCACTCACTCACAGCAAACGGTTCGCCATGGGCATCGCGGGCGGCTCGGTCACCGACTGGCGTGGCTACGACTCGGTCTACACCGAGCGCTACATGCTCATGCCCCAGAACAATCCGGAGGGGTACGCCCGCACGGCGCCCCGCGCGGCCGCCAGGGACCTCAGCGGCCGCCTGCTGCTGGTCCACGGGGCCATGGACGACAACGTGCACATGCAGAACACCATCCAGTTCGCGTACGCGCTGCAGAAGGCCGGCAAGCCGTTCGA
>CAYLZN010000321.1:0-4601 GCA_964387935.1 uncultured Vicinamibacteraceae bacterium
GGCAGGCCCGGCCCCCCGGGCGGCGGAGGGCGCCTCGCCCCCTGCCGGATTCATGAAGCTGGCCGCA
This sequence comes from uncultured Vicinamibacteraceae bacterium, assembly GCA_964387935.1. GTDB lineage: Bacteria > Acidobacteriota > Vicinamibacteria > Vicinamibacterales > JAFNAJ01 > CAYLZN01. The sequence goes on from CAYLZN010000321.1 coordinate 68, forward strand.
CACACCCTTGGCGATCGCGGCCGCTGGCTGGTCTCGCCGCGCTCGATCGCCTGCGCCGGCGTGCTGCTGGCGGCGATGGTGGCGTGGCGGCCGCTCGGCCTGCTGCGCGATCCCCGCCCGCTCGCCGCCGTCGCCCTCGCCATGGCGCTCTACAACGCGTTCCTCGCGCGGCTGCTGCGCCCGCGGCGCGGCGAAGGCCAGCGCGACGCGGAAAGCCGCGGACTTTTGCTGCCGCAGATCGCGCTCGACCTGGCCGCGCTCACGCTCCTGCTCTACCTCGCCGACATCGCCTGCAATCCGTTCCTGATGTACTTCGTCTTCCACGTCAGCATCGCGAGCGTCCTGCTGCCCGGCCGGGTCCCCTATCTGGTGGCCCTGGCCGCCTCCCTGCTCGTGGGGAGCGTGCTCCTGCTGCAAGGGCTCGCCGTGATCCCCGCCAATCCGCTCGCTTTTCCCTGGCGCGATCCCCGTCCGGAGGGAATGCCCGCGGGTGACGGTCTGTATCTCCTCGGCCTCTTCGCGGCGTTCGCGACGACCCTGTTCGTGACCGTCTTCTTCACGACCACGGTCTCGCGTCACGCCGAGCGGGCCCAGGCGCAGGTGCGACAGCAACACAAGATGATCGGCATCGGCCAGCTCGCCGCCGGGGTGGCCCACCAGATCAGCAACCCACTCGACGGCCTGCAGAACGGGCTGCGGCAGATCGGCCAGTGGAGCGGCGACAATCCGCAGGTGCGCGAGAGCCTGCCGCGACTGCAGGGCGCCCTCGACCGCATCGAGCGCGTCGCCCGCCGCCTGCAGGAGTTCGCGCGCCCCCAGGGGCTCGACCTGCAAGCCTGCGACGTGAACCACGAGGTCGAGGCGGCCCTGCTGCTTCTGGACCGCAATCTGGCGGCGCACGACGTAGCCCTCGAGCAGAATCTCGCCCCGCTGCCGCCGACGTGGGGCGATCCCTTCGGGATTCAGGAGGTGGTCTTCAACCTGTGCGGCAACGCCATCGACGCGATGCCGCGCGGCGGCCACCTGCGCGTGCGCACCTGGGCGCGCGGAGAGCCCGCAGCCGCGGACGGGGCGTGGACGGTGATCGAGGTCGCCGACACGGGCGTGGGCATCCCGGAGCAGGACCTCGAGCGCGTGTTCGAGCCGTTCTTCACGACCAAGGCGGACCGGGGCGGCACCGGGCTCGGGCTGGGGCTCTGCCGGATGCTGGTCGCGGAGATGGGCGGGCGGATCGAGGTCGCCAGCGCGCCCAACCGGGGCTCGACCTTCCAGGTGCTGCTCCCCCTGGCGCCCGCGGGCGAGGAGGCCGCAGGGTGATGAGGATCCTGGTCGTCGACGACGAGGAGATGAAGCGCCTCTCGCTCGCTCAGGATCTGGGCGCCTGGGGCCACCGCGTCGTGACCGCCGCCGACGGCCAGGAGGCTCTCGACCGGATCCGCGACGGCGAATTCGACGTCGTGATCGCCGACCTCAAGATGCCGCGACTCGACGGCATGGAGCTGCTGAAGCAGATCAAGTCCGGACCGGCCGCCGGCACGGAGGTCGTCATCATCACCGCCTACGGCAGCATCCCGGTGGCGGTGGAGGCCATGCGGCGCGGGGCCTTCGACTTCATCACCAAGCCCTTCTCCAACGAGTCGCTGCTGCCGGTCCTGCAGCGGGTCGCCCACCTGCGCAGCGAATCGGCCGGCGGCGAAGGGCCAGGGGCCCGCCCCGATCCGGCCGAGCCCTCGCTCGTCGGCGCCTCGCCCGCCATGGCGGGCGTGCTCGATCTGGTGGACATCTGCGCGCGGTCGGACGCCAATGTCCTGGTCTGCGGCGAGACCGGCACGGGCAAGGACCTCGTGGCCTCGGTGATCCACAAGCACAGCAGCCGGCGGTCTCATCCGTTCGTCAAGGTCAGCTGCGCCGTGTTCCCCCAGGAGCTGATCTCGAGCGAGCTGTACGGGCACGAGAAGGGCGCGTTCACGGGCGCCGACCGCCTGCGCACCGGGAGGCTCGACCTCGCCGCGGGGGGCACGCTCTACCTCGACGACGTCGACGACATCCCCTCCGAGGAGCAGGGCAAGCTGCTGCGCGTCATCGAGGAGCGGGTGTTCGAGCGCGTCGGCGGCAACGCACAGATCCGTGCCGACGTGCGGATCATCGCCTCGAGCAAGCGCGACCTGCTGCTCAAGATCCGCGAGGGCACCTTCCGCGAGGACCTCTACTACCGCCTGAATATCCTGCGCATCGACCTGCCGCCCCTGCGCGACCGCCTCGAAGACCTCGCGGCGCTCACGGCCCACCTGCTGCAGGCCATCTCCGGCCAGGAGAAGGTCATCGTCGCGCCCGATGTCGTGGGCGTGCTGGCGGCCCACACGTGGCCCGGCAACGTCCGCGAGCTGCGCAACACGCTCGAGCGCGCCTATCTCGTGGGGCGGGGTGCGGTGACCGCCGACCAGCTCGTCCGCCAGATCGGCCGCGCCGGGGGAGGCGATGGCGGCGGGGCGCCCCGCGACGCGTTCACGGAGCGCGTGAGCCGCTTCGAGCGCGACCTGCTCGAGCGCGCCCTGAAGGCCACTGGCGGCAACAAGACCGCCGCCGCGCGCCTGCTCGGCATGAAGCCCTCCACCTTCCGCGATCGTCTCGGGCGACACGGGCTCTGAGGCTTCCGCGGCGCGGATTCCCGCGCGACCCACGGATTCCCGCGCCCCGCGCCGCCGCGCCGGCGGCGGCGAACGCTGGGCGGCGGCGACACAATCGGCTGCCCCCCATCGCATTGGACCGCGCGGGCCGCCGTCCAGATCACCGGCACGACGGTTGCGACAGGGAGCGGGTCCGCCCCGACCCTGCCCGCGCCGTCCCGGCGCCCGGGGCGCCACCGCGGAGGTGCCGGATGAACCCAGCCGAAGCGCGCGCCCTCAGCCGCGAGTTCATGGACAGGATCCGCGAGATCCCCGACGGCCGGCGCATCGACCAGTGCCTGCAGTGCGGCACCTGCACCGCGTCCTGCCCGGCCAGCGCGGCCATGGATTACGGCCCGCGCGCGATCCTGGCCGCGCTGCGCGCCGGTCTGCTCGACCGCGTCCTGTCCTCCAACACGGTCTGGCTCTGCGCGTCCTGCTACTCCTGCTCGGTCCGCTGTCCGGCCGGCATCCCCTTCACCGACGTCATGTACGAGCTGAAGCGGCTGCAGGTCGCGCGGCGGCTCTCGCTCCGGGGAGCCAACAGCGCCGCCATGGCCCGCTCGTTCGTCACGGCCGTGGACCGCTACGGCCGCAGCGCGGAGATGGAGCTCCTGCGGCGCTACTTCCTCGCCACACGGCCGCTCTCGGCGCTGTCCCAGCTGCCGCTCGGCTGGCGCATGCTGCGGCGGGGCCGCCTGGCCCTGCGCCCGCGCCGCATCCGCGGGATCGGCGGCCTGCGCCGCATGCTGGCCGCCGTGGACCAGGAGGTGCCGGCATGAATCCCTCGGCGCAGCGCGTCTACTCGTACTTTCCGGGCTGCTCGCTCGAAACGACGAATCGCGCCTACGACGTTTCGACCCGCAACGTGGCGCGCGTGCTCGGCCTGGAGATGGTCGAGCTCGAGGACTGGAACTGCTGCGGTGCCACCGCCTACATGGCCGTGAACGAGAAGCGCTCGTTCGTGCTTTCCGCGCGCAACCTCGCCCTGTCCGAGGCGGCGGGGCGTGACCTGGTGACGGTCTGCAGCGGGTGCTACCTCGCGCTTCACAAGACGAACCGCTACTTCGCGCAGGATGCTCACGTGCGCAGCGAAGTGCGCCGCGCGCTGCAGGCGGGCGGCCTCGACTACGGCGGCGGCGTGCGCGTGCGCCACTTCCTGGATGTCGTGGTCAACGACCTGGGCCGCGAGGTCGTCGAGCGCCATGTCGTGCGTCCGCTGGCCGGACTCCGCGTCGCCTGCTACTACGGCTGCCAGATCAGCCGCCCGTTCGGCGACATCGACGACCCCGAGTACCCCGTCGCGATGGACCGGCTGATGCAGTGGCTCGGGGCAGAACCGGCCCCGTACCCGATGAAGGCCAAGTGCTGCGGCGGCATGCTCATGACCACGGAGCGCGACGTGGGCCGCCTGCTTTCCGGGCGGCTGCTGCGCGCCGCCCGGCGGGCCAAGGCGGACTGCGTGGCGACGGCCTGCCCGCTCTGCCAGGTCAACCTGGAAGCCTACCAGCGGGACATCGGGCGGGCGTTCGGCGAGCCGCTAGAGGTGCCGGTCGTCTACTTCACGCAGTTGATGGGCCGGGCCCTGGGGCTGTCCGACGGCGAGCTCGCGCTGGGCGACTCGCTCACGGGTGTGGCGGAGCTGTTCGCCGGGAGGGAGGCCGTCTCATGAGCGAGCGGATCGGCGTCTACATCTGCCACTGCGGCACGAACATCGCCCAGACCGTGGACATCGCCGAGGTGGCGCGGTTCGCCCGCGAGCTGCCCGACGTCGCCGTGGTGCGCGAGTACAAGTACATGTGCTCGGATCCCGGCCAGGAGTTGATCCGCAACGACGTACGCGAGGACGGCCTTACACGAGTCGTGGT
>CAYLZN010000321.1:4611-6640 GCA_964387935.1 uncultured Vicinamibacteraceae bacterium
GATGCACGAGGAGACATTTCGGGGCACCTGCGAGGACGCCGGCCTCAACCGCTTCCTGTTCCAGATGTCGAACATCCGGGAGCAGTGCTCGTGGGTGCACCACGATCGCGCGCGCGCAACGGAAAAGGCCAAGCGCCTGATCGGCGCGGCGGTGAAGCGCGTCGCCCACCACCGGTCGCTGGAGCGGGAATCCGTGCCGGTCCGGCCGGAGGCCCTGGTGATCGGCGCCGGGATCGCGGGCATCGAGGCCGCCCTGAAGATCGCGGACGCCGGCCGCAAGGTGTACATCGTCGAGAAGCAGCCGACCATCGGCGGCCACATGGCGATGTTCGACAAGACCTTTCCCACCCTCGATTGCGCGGCCTGCATCCTGACGCCGAAGATGGTCTCCGTGGGCCAGCACCCCAACATCGAGCTGCTGACGCTGGCCGAGGTCACCGACGTTGCGGGGCACGTCGGCAGCTTCCGGGTGAAGGTGCGGCAGCGACCCCGCTACGTGACCGCCGACTGCACGGGCTGCGGCGAGTGCGAGAAGGTCTGCCCCTGCTCCCACGCCAGCGAGTTCGACGTGGGCATGAGCCGGCGCAAGGCGATCTACCGGTCGTTCCCGCAAGCCGTGCCGGGCGCCTACGTCATCGACAAGCACGGCGTGCCGATGTGCGAGGAGACCTGTCCCATTCACACGCGCACGCAGGGCTACGTCAATCTCATCGCCGAGGGCGACTTCGCCGGTGCCCTGCGCGTGATCCGCGAGGTCAACCCGTTTCCTGCGACGCTCGGCCGCGTCTGCCACCACCCCTGCGAGGACCGCTGCCAGCGCGGCGGGCACGACGAGCCGATCGCGATCTGCGCGCTGAAGCGGTTCGTCGCGGACTGGGAGATCGAGCAGGGGCTGGCCCCCGAGCCCGAGCGGTCGGTGCGCAATGGCCACAAGGTCGCGGTCGTGGGCTCGGGTCCCGCCGGCCTCACCGGGGCGTACGACCTCGCGCGCCGGGGCTACGGCGTCACCGTGTTCGAGAAGTACGGCAAGCCCGGCGGCCTCCTGCGCACCGGCATCCCCCCCTTCCGGCTCGGGCGCGACGTGCTCGGCCGGGAGATCGACTGGGTCCTCGCGCACGGCATCGAGCTGCGGCTGAACACGCCTCTGGGCGAGGCCGGCGTCACCATCGACAGCCTCTTCGGCGACGGCTACGACGCCATCCTGCTGGCGCTGGGCACCACAAAGGGGCGAGACCTCGGGATCACCGGCGAGCACCTGCCGGGCGTCATCAACTGTCTCGACTACCTGCGCCAGGCCAACCTGCACGGCTCGGTGGAGACCGGACGTCGCGTCGTGGTGGTCGGCGGCGGCAACGCCGCGGTGGACGCGGCGCGGACGGCGGCGCGTCACGGCGCGTCGCAGGTGAGCATTCTCTACCGCCGCACGCGCGAGGAGATGCCCGCGATCGGCGCCGAGATCGAGGCGGCGCTCCGGGAGGGCATCGAGATCCACTACCTCGTGAACCCCATCGAGATGCTGCCCGGGGTGTCGGGACGCCTCACGCGCGTCCGTTGCCAGAAGATGCGACTGGGCGAGCCCGACGACGGCGGCCGGCGGCGGCCGATCCCGATCGACGGTGAGTTCGTAGAGTTCCCCGCCGATCAGGCCATCCTCGCCATCAGCCAGCTGCCTGACCTGGACTTCCTGGTCAAGGACGCCGACTTCGACCTGACGCGATGGGCCACGCTGAAGGCCGACCCCTACACCTGCGAGACGGGCAAGCGGGGCGTGTTCGCGGCGGGGGACGCCGTGACCGGCCCGAGCACCGTCGTGGAGGCCATGGCCTCGGGGCGGCAGGCCGCGGCCGCCGTCGACCTCTACCTGCGGGGCGAGGACCTGGCGGCCATGCGCGCCGAAACGCACCGCCCGCACGAGCTGCCCCTGATGGACAGCGTGCGGCATCCCGACGTGCCGCGCAAGCCTCGCGCCGCCATCGTGCTCAAGGAGACTCCGGCCGACCGCTTCGAGGAGATCGAGCTGCCGCTGACT
>CAYLZN010000322.1:0-6630 GCA_964387935.1 uncultured Vicinamibacteraceae bacterium
TGGGGCGAACTCGGGCGGGGTTGCTGGGCGACGACGGTGGCCGTGACCGCCAGGGCGGCGATGAGCGAGACGCTGGCGAGGACACGGGTGAGCGAACCCTGCTGATGCATGCGCGGACCTCCACGGGGAGCGGGAACGCGCATTATAGCGTCCCGGGCCAGCGTCCGGTCTCGCGAGCCCATCGCGAGCCCCGGAGGCGAGCCGGCCGGACTCGGGCGGGCCGGACTCGGGCCGGACGCGTTGACAGCGTCGCAGAGGTGGCACTACTTTGTGATCGCGTGCACACCGGGCTTGAAGCAGCCTATCGGGCGTTTCTCGACGCGTCTTCCGCCTATCGGGCGACGTCGCGCCTCGACGATCTGAGGGCGTCCGACTACGCCCGCCTGGACCGGGCGGGCCACGTGTACCTGGACTACACGGGGGGCGGTCTCTACGGCGAATCGCAGGTCCAGCGACACTTCGACCTGCTGCGCGCCGAGGTCTTCGGGAACCCGCACTCCGAGAACCCCACGTCGATGGCGGCGTCCAGGCTCGTGGAGCAGACCCGCGCCGCGGTGCTCGAGTTCCTCAACGCCGATCCGCGGGAGTACGACGTCATCTTCACGCCGAATGCCAGCGGCGCGCTCAAGATCATCGGCGAGTCGTATCCCTTCGAGCCCGGTGATCGCTACCTGCTGACGTACGACAATCACAACTCGGTGAACGGCATCCGCGAGTTCGCGCGCCATCACGGGGCGTGCGTCTCGTACCTGCCCGTGCAGCCGCCCGAACTGCGGGTCGATGAGTCGGTGGTGCTCGAGGAACTGGAGCGCCAGGGGACCGGATCGCACCGCCTGTTCGCCTATCCCGCGCAGTCGAACTTCAGCGGCGTGCAGCACCCGTTCGACTGGGTGGCCCTGGCGCAGGCACGCGGCTGGCACGTCATCCTGGACTGCGCTGCGTTCGTGCCGACCAACCGGCTGGACCTGTCGGCGGTCAAGCCGGATTTCGTTCCGCTGTCGTTCTACAAGATGTTCGGGTACCCGACGGGCATCGGCGCCCTCATCCACCGCCACGACGCGCTCCGGCCCCTCCGTCGGCCGTGGTTTGCCGGGGGGACGATCACCGTGGCCTCGGTGCAGGGCGAAGGCTGGCATCGCCTGGCGCCCGGACACGCCGGCTTCGAGGACGGCACGGTCGATTACCTCGGGTTGCCCGCAGTCAGCATTGGCCTGTCGCACCTGTCGACGATTGGCATCGACGTCATCCACGAGCGGGTCATGGCGCTGGCGGGCTGGTTGCTGTCGCAGTTGACCGCCGTGACGCACGGCAACGGCCGGCCGCTCGTGCGCGTGTTCGGCCCGACGTCTACGGATCGGCGCGGCGGGACCATCGCCTTCCACCTGCTGGATCCGGACGGCACGCCCCACGACGTGCACGACATCCTGCTGCGCGCGCGGGACGCGAAGATCTCGCTGCGCACCGGCTGCTTCTGCAATCCCGGCGACGGCGAGATCGCGCACGGCATTCCGCGGGACCTCATGGCGAGCTGCTTCCTGCCGGGGGCCGAGCCCCCGTCCTTCGAAGAGTGCGCGGAGCGGATCCGTGCGACCACCGGGCGGACGCCGAACACGGTGCGCGTGTCGCTCGGCCTCGCGTCGAACTTCGCGGACGTCCACGCGTTCGTCGCGTTCGCGCAGCAGTTCAGGGACCGGGTTGCGCAGGCGCCGGCCGGCACCGCGCACGTGCACTCCTGATCGGTCCGCCGCACCCCGCCAGCGCCGCCCGCCGCTCGCCGCGCGCCGCTAGCCGCTCGCCGCGACAACGCGCCCGTCGAACAGGTGCACGGCGCGGTCGGCATGCGCAGCGTACCGGGGGTCGTGGGTGACCATGCAGATGGTGGCTCCGCTGCGATGCAGCTCTCGGAGGAGGTCCATCACGAGCTCCCCGTTCTTCGAGTCGAGGTTGCCGGTGGGCTCGTCGGCGAGCAGGATCAGCGGCTGACCAACCACGGCTCGAGCCACGGCCACTCGCTGCTGCTGGCCTCCGGACAACTGGCTCGGCACGTGCTTGGCCCGGTGCGCCATGCCGACGCGCTCGAGCGCGTCCTGCACCCGCTGCCTGCGCTCTTGGGCCTTCATGCTTCGATAGGTCAGCGGCAGCTCCACGTTCTCGAACACGGTCAGGTCGCCAATCAGGTTGAAGCTCTGGAAGATGAAGCCGATCGCGCGGTTCCTCGTGCGGGCCCGCTCGAGGAGCGTCAACTGCTCCACCGGACGGCCGTTGAGCCAGTAGCGGCCGTCGGAGGGCATGTCGAGGAGCCCGAGGATCGAGAGCAGCGTGGACTTGCCGCACCCCGACGGGCCGGAGATGGCGACGTACTCGCCGGTCCGGATCTCGAGATCGATCGCATCGAGCGCGTGGGTCTCGACCTCGTCGGCCAGGAACACCTTCCTGACCGCCTCCAGCTTGATCACAGGCTGACCGTTCTCCATGACACTCCTCGGGCCGCGCCTCGCGGCCTGTTCAGTCGAGTCGCACCTTGTCGAAGGCATCCCACGCCGACATGTCGGACAGGACGACCTGGTCGCCCGGGACCAGTCCCTCGAGGATCTCGATCGTACTGACCGAACTGCGACCCAGGCGCACCTGGACGCGCACCGCCGAGCCATCGGGCTGCAGCTTGAAGAGGCCGACCGTGCTGCTCTCCTGACCGAAGGCGGGCCGGCCCACGAACACGACGTTGTCGAGGCGCTCGATCTCGATCGTCCCGTCGACGGTCAGGTCGGGCCGCGCGCCCCTGGGAAGCGGACCCTCCAGGGCGATGTCCACGGTGACCGTGCCGTTCGCCGCCGCGGGATCGATGCGCGACACCCGTCCGCTCACCAGACCATTCCGCGTATCGACGGTGGCCGGCTGCCCGATCTGGATGTCCCTGGCCTGCGTTTCCGCGATGCGCAGTTCCGCCTTGAGTCGGCCGGGAGCCGCCACTCGTGCGAGGTTCGTACCCGGTGTCACCCGGGCACCCACCTCCACCGGGACCTGCTGGAGGATGCCCTCGAGGCCCGCCCGCACCTGCAGCTTGTCCAGCTGACTGCGTCGGAGCGCGAAGATCGTGCGCAGACGGCCGACCTCCGCTTCCTGCACGGCCAACTGCGTCTCGAGTGCCTTGCCCGCCATCTCGAACCGCTGTTGCTCGATGGTCAGCCGGTTGCCGAGTTCGTCGGCTCGCGATCGCGACAGCTTCGTCGTCAGGTCGGACGTGAGCCCGTCTTTGGCGAGCGTGGCGTCTGCTTCCGCCTGCAGGAGGGCCTGCCGGTGCTCTGCCTCGATGCGCTGCATCTCGGCCCGCTGGTTGAGGAGCTGGCTCTGGAGTTCGACGCGGCGGTTCTGGAGCTGCGCCTCGCCCGCGCGCAGTTGGAGTTCTGCCTCGAGCGTGCTCTGCCGCAGCTCGTCGTTGGACAGTTCGAGGATGATCGTGCCCGGCTGAACCGCCGGCCCTGGCCGGAGCAGGATACGCTCGACCCGGCCGTCGGTCGCGGCGGGAATCCACCGGATGTCCTCGGGGACCAGGGTCCCCGTCCCGCGGACCTGCCGGACCATGGGCCCGCGCTTGACGGTGTCGATCCAGACCGTGGCGCGGTCGACAGTCGGGGCCGCCGGTTCGAGCCTCGCAATCCCCACCGTGATCCCCGCCAGGGCGGTCAGGCCGATGCCGCCCCAGAGGGCCTGCCGCATGCGCCTCTTGCGGCGCTGGTCCGGACGCGGGATGTCCACCATGGCGCTGGTCCTCGGTACGCCCCCTGGTCGGGTGGCCTCTGCCGGAGTAGTCTCACTATTTAACGAGAACGGCCGGCCATTGGTTCGGCCACCGCCGCCAGGCCGACCGGCGCGGCGTTTTTCGGGTCGGCCGTCCGCCTCATTCGCAACGAATCGCCTGCATCGGGTCGGTCCGCATGGCGCGCCGGGCGGGGCCGTACGCCGCGGCGCCCGCGACCAGCAGGAGCAGCACCGACACCACGACGAAGGTGACGGGATCGGAGGGGCGCACGCCGAACAGCAGGCTCTCGACCATCGGCGAAAGCCACGCCGCCACGATCAGCCCGATCGCGACGCCGACGGCGGCCAGGCGCGTGGCCTGACCCAGCACCATCCGCAGCACCGCGCCAGGCTCGGCGCCGAGCGCGAGCCGCACCCCGACTTCGCGCGTCCGCTCCCCGACGACGAGCGCCATCACTCCGTAAACGCCGACGGCGGCCAGCACGAGCGCCAGCAGCCCGAACGCGGACACCAGCATCAGGATGAACCGCCGTGGCGCAACGGATGCCGCCCGAACGTCCAGCATCGTCCGCACGTCGTAGAGGGCCAGTGTCCGATCGAAGTCACGGAGACTCGCCCGGAGCGAATCGACGAGCGCCGCGGGATCGCCGCTGGTGCGGATCACGATGAAGGGAGCCACCGGCGGGCCCTGACGATGGGAGATGTACAGCTCCGGTGCGGGCGTCTGTTCCAGGCCGGTGTGACGCACGTCCCCGACCACACCGACGATCGTCATCCATGTGTTTCGCGACGGGTTGGGGCCCGTACGGATGCGGCGGCCGATCGGGGTTTCGCCCGAAAACAGCCGCGTCGCCATGGACTCGTTGATTACCATCACGGGCGGGGACTGCGGCCCGTCCTGGCGGGTGAAAGTCCGCCCCTGCTTCAGCGGGATCTGCATCGCGCCGAAGTAGTCGTCCACGGCGCGGCGGAACTGCACCTCGGGCAACTCCGCGTCAGGAAGCGGGCGACCCTCGACATCCACCGTGGTGGACACCGATGTGCTTCCGAGTGGCAGCCGCGTGGTCCCGCCCGCGGTCACCACGCCGGGGATCGCGCGGAGTCGCTCGAAGAGCTCGTCGTAGTACACGAGGCGTGCCTGCGGAGTGTTCACCCGCTCGGGCAGCGTCAACTGCATCGTGAGCAGACCCTCTGGCGTGAAGCCAGGGCTCACTGCCAGCAGGCTCGCGAAGCTGCGGAGGAGCAGTACCGCGCCCGCGCTCAGCAGGACCGCCAGCGCCACTTCGCCCATCACGAGGCCGCTGCGCAGGCGCCGCGCCAGGGGTGACGCACCGGCCGACCCACGTCCGCCGTCCTGCAGCGCGTCGCGAAGGTCCGGCCGCGACGCCGCGAGTGCGGGCACGAGCCCGATCCCGATGCCGGCCACGACGGCCACGAGGAGCGTCACCGCGAACACGGTGGTGTCGGGTCGAACCTCGCCGAGGCGGGGAATCGTCGGCGGCGCGAGCGCCACCAGACCGCGCACGCCCCACTGCACCGCGAGCAGGGCGATCGCCGCACCGGCCAGGGCCAGCAGGACGGACTCGGTAATCAGCTGCCGTACGAGCCGCGCGCGTCCCGCGCCGAGCGCCGCACGGACGGCCAGTTCCCGCGAGCGGCCGACGCTCTGGGCAAGCGCGAGCCCGGCCACATTGACGCACGCCATCAGCAGCACGACCCCGACGCATGTCAAGAGCAGGAGCAGCGCGGGCCGTACCTGACCGACGGCCTGCTCGTGCAGCGGCACCACCATGGTCCCCCAGCCCGTATTGGATTCGGGATAGGCGCGCTCGAGGTCAGTAGCGGTCGCCGCGAGGCGGGCGCGCAGTGTCTCGATCGAGACGCCCGGATGCAGGCGCCCCACCAGGGCCAGATAGTGCACGTTGCGCACCAGGTGCCCGGAGCGAGTGGCGAACGGGTCCTTCTGAGGCACCCACAGCGACCACACGTCCACGCCGGTTCGCGTCGTGAACCCGTCAGGACCCAGCATCGTGGCGTACGGGAACACGAAGTCGTCCGGCATCACGCCGACCACGGTCTGCGCGCGTCCGTCGAGGTTCAACTGATGACCGATGACGCTCGTGTCGCCGCCGAATCGCCGCTGCCAGTACCCGTGGCTCAACACGACGGCCCCGGCGTCCTCGTCGTCGGGGGTGAAGGTCCGCCCAATGACCGCGGTGCGTCCCAGGATGTCGAACATGCGGCGGCCGGTGTTCACGACCAGGACCATCTCCGGCCCCTCCGCGGTTCGCAGTTGCTGGGTGACGACGAAGGCGGCGAACGCATCGATCTCGGCCAGCTCCGCCGCGCCCTCACGGTAGTCCAGGAAGTTCGCGGGCGAGACGACGTTCATGGGCTTCTGCTCGCGCGGATTGCTGCTCCAGACCATGACGAGCTCAGAGGCGTCGCGATAGGGCAACGGCCGCAGCAGCACGCCGTTGACGACCGTGAAGATGGCGCTGTTGGCGCCGATGCCGAGCGCCAGCGCGAACACGGCCAGCGCCGTCACGATCGGCCGCCGGCGGGCCAGGGCCAGGGCATGACCGACATCAGACCTGAGGTTCTCCCGGAACATGATGCGTTTCCCTCGAGGCTCGTAGAGGTGAGGCGACCGATTGGGCCAGAGCGGCCACCGGCGAATGGCGACCAGGCGCTCCGCGAACCCGCTGCCGATGTGCGCGGCCGTCGCACGGCCGAGCGTTGCGGCGTCGGCCCGGGTCGCGAGTGCGTGGAAGTCCGCGCGCAACTCGCGGCCGAAACGGGCGCGGAAGGCGCCCGGATAGGCCAGCAGCGCGAGGGCGAGCAGCGCGTCCGCCCTCCAGCGGCGCGGCT
>CAYLZN010000323.1:0-6598 GCA_964387935.1 uncultured Vicinamibacteraceae bacterium
GTGCCCAGGTACGGTGCGTTCTGAACTTTTTTCCGCGGTCGGTGCCGTCGTTGCGTTGTGGCGTGTCCGGGTCGTTGTTCGGGTGTCTGGGTGCTGGGCGGGTGGTGCGGTGCGTCTCAGGCGCTACCAGGAGCGGCTGGTGGTGCCTAGTGCGGGGCGGGGTGGGCTGGCAGAGCGGGAGCGGTTGCAGCGGTGGTGGGCGGCGCGCAGGTTGGTGAGGTCGAACGCGAGGTGGGGGGCGACGCTGACGGGGATGACGTGGTCGCACTCGTAGGCGTCGGGGGCGTAGGGCGCGGCGTCGTAGTTGATGGGTTGTCCGCAGAGCCAGCACGGTGGGTGGCCTTCGGCGAGTTGTGCTCGGAGGGTGCGCCAGCGGCGGCCGCCGCGGCCTGAGGGTTTCGGCATGTGGTCACCACCGTTCGGGGCGGCCGCTCGTGTTGCCGCTGTCGTGGTGCCAGGTCCAGGTGATCTCGGGAGTGTGTGCGATGCGGGCACCGGCGGCGTTGAGTGCCCGCCAGTAGTGGTAGTCCTCGTTGCTGTACGGGTGGCCGGGTTGCGGTGCGGGGAACGTCGCGGTGCGTGCGATGTGGGTGCGGACGAGGGTCGTGATCGGGAAGGTGAGTTCCCCGGTCGGGTCCCACGGTTCGTGGCGTAGGTGGGGGAACGGGTCGGTGCCGCCGGCGACGGTGAACCACGGGTAGACGGCGTCGGCAGCGGTGTCTGCTTGGACCGCGTGGAGGTGTTCGAGGTGGTGGGGTAGGAGCTCGTCGTCGTCGTCGAGGAACGCGGTCCATTCGGTGGTGACCTGTTGGAGGGCGCGAGTGCGGGTCGGTCCGGCGCCTTCGTGGTCGTGGTCGATGGCGATCGCGATCGCGGCGGGTGGAAGGGTCTGCGCGAGCGTCGAGCGGATCGCTCGTTCGAGGAGAGCGGCGCGGGGTGGGATCGTCGGGATGACGATCGTGGTGTCGGTCACTTGTGTCGCCACCAGGCGGTCGGGTGCGTCCGGTCGTTCGCGCGGAACTCGGTGTGGACCGGTTCGCCGGTGGCGTGTCGCGATCCGTACCGCTCGGCGATGTGCGCTTCGACGTTGACGGCGGCCATGTCGGTGAGGTCACCGGCGTTGACGGCAGCCTGGATGCGTTCGACGAGACCGTCGAGGAACACGGCGACACGGTCGGTGTAGCCGCCGACGAGGCCGGGGTTTAGGAGCGGGGTGTCGGGGTGTGTGGCGGCGAGGCGCCGGCCGGTCGGGTGGCAGTGGATGAACCACGGGTGCGACAGCGTCGCGGGTTCGCTCCCGAGGTAGAGCACGTCGGGTGCCATCGCGTGCCACGGTTCGTGGAGCATCTCGACGTCGGTGCCATCCACGCAGAACACGGCACGCGGCCAGCGGTTCCGGTCGAGCCAGTCGGAGTACGCCGGCCAGCGGGCGAAGTACGGGTTGTCGCACTCGGTCTTGACCCGTTCGAAGATCACGCCGTCGCGTTGCGGGGCGTCGAGCTGGTCGTGGAGGACGACGGCGGTGCAGCCGGTGAGCGACTCGAGGAGCGGGTCGAGGACGGCCGGGTCGGCGGGTAGTGGCGTGTCGGGTCGTTGCGGGTCGCCATGCGCGGTGAACAGGCACGTAAGGACGATGTTGTCGCCGACGGTCATAGGGCTACGGCGACGGCGCGTAGGTCGCTGACGTCTGCGTCGTCCTCGACGACGAACGACGAGAACGCGGCGTCGTTGAGCGCGTCGACGAGTTCGTCCGGGGCGATGTTGGCGTACCAGCCCGGCTGGTCGGGATCGTCGGCGTGAAGTCCGTGGGGGGCGCGTCCGGGGCCGGCCATCGTCAGAATCGCCCGGCCGCATGGCACGAGCATCCGCGGGATGTTCGCGACGATCGCCCGCCAGTGCGGCGTGTGTTCGAACACCTCGCAGCACACGACGACATCGACCGGTGCGGCGGGCTTCCACGTCGCACCGTTCGCGACTTCGTCGACAGCCGGGCCGTCCTGCGCGTCGATCGTCCACCACGTGGCGTTCGGGAACAGGTCGCGGACGCCGCCGTTGACGTCGCGGCCGCCGATCTCAACGACGGTGACCGGGTCGGTGGTCGCGTAGCGGGCGACGAAGTCACGAGCGTCGGGATGCATCAAGGGTGCCTTCCGACGCGAGGTGAGACCGGTGGCGGCGCCAGGAGTCGAACCTGCATCCTCGGGTTATGGGCCCGGGGCACACACCGGTGTTGCGCCGCATGGGACGAGCCGGCAGCGTCCCATGGGGACACGACCGGCTCGACTAGCACACACGATACAGAGATCGCCCGCGGGATGCAAGCATTTCGTTGCGCTGCAAGGGATCGGCGTTTGGGGACGCTGGGGACGCGAGGTCAGGACTACGACGGGGACCCACGGCGTCGCCCGGCGAGCACCAGGTGCTCGGGGTTGCAGCACGTCTTGTGCCCGCAGGTTTGCTTCACGGTCGTCCGTGGTGGCACAGGCCCGTACGTCAGCTCCCAGACGGCACGGTGTACTCCGATATGACCGTCCTCCCGCCTGCCTTTTCGGATCGCGCCGTACCCGGTGGTGCGGTTCAGCGGTCCGGTCCAGTG
Source organism: uncultured Vicinamibacteraceae bacterium (assembly GCA_964387935.1). GTDB lineage: Bacteria > Acidobacteriota > Vicinamibacteria > Vicinamibacterales > JAFNAJ01 > CAYLZN01. The sequence continues at coordinate 2,597 of CAYLZN010000323.1, forward strand.
CCAGCAGTCGTGGGGGGCGCGACGGTCGATCCGTGACCAGAGCCGCGAGGAGAACCGCCGTGCGGGATCACGCGCCTGTTGCGTGGCCGGGTCGTTCTTCGCTGCGGCGGTTCGCCCAGCGAACTCGGCGTAGGGCTGCTCGCCACTCTGGCCTCGCCGCAACCACGCGTAGGTGATCTCACGTGTCGCTCCTGCACGCTCCGCCGCTTCGGTCCATGAGCACCCCTCCCTGATCGCAGATTCGAACCGATTGATGAGCGCAGGTGTGCAAATAGTACGTCGTCCCATCGCTCAGTTCCTCCGGTAGTCCATGCTGGTTGCCTCTCCGGTAAGGGATCGGGGCTTGGGGACGTTGGGGACGCGAGGTCCCGGTCAGGACCGTTCGCGGAGGCGCGGCGGAGCCACACGTGCCGGCATCCTCGCGGAGCCGATGGGGTCATAGACGACTGGCACCGCGACAGATGAGACCCACCACCGGCGGAATCCCGAGCCCGTGGCGGACTCCAGGCAGTCGGACAGTTTCCGTGGCAGAGACGGCCGCATCTCGATGTACGGGACCGGTCCGATGCTGTCGCAGCGGTAGCGGTGGGCGGTCCGGTCGCATGACAGAGCCAGGCTCGTCAGGCCGAGTGCGTCGCGGGCCGGGAAAGGCAGGTCGGTCAGCCACACGAGGTCGAGTGCCGGCCGGTACCACGACGGCAGTCCATGAACGCGAGACCGCGGGATCATTTCGCGTGCTGGCCGCAGCGTCCCATGGTCGCCGATCCCGTCGCGGCCGTGATCGCACGTGTAGTGCCACAGGGTCATGCTGGCATCCTCCGCTTCCTGATCGCGGCCCGGTCGCGTCGCTCCGCAACAAACTCGGCCAGGGGCTGCGACCCGGCGCGGCGGGCCCACGCGTTGCGGCACGCGTCGCACCACCGGGCCCCCGCAACCCCGACCGAGCGGAGACGGTCGTTCGGGGCGCCCGTCGCGTACGTCCCGCATGCCATGCACCGCTCCCCGTCCGGCTCGACGGGTGGCACCTGATCCAGCACGAGACGCATCGTGTCCTCGATGCGCCGCTCGATGATCTGCACCACCTCGCGCCACGCGGCGTCTACTCGGCGTTGCGCCTCACGGCCCGGTTTCGGGGCTTGCGCCGCGTGGCCGGTCGGGTCCGCGACGCCACGGCCGCGCCGGTCACCGCCGGTCGGGTAGCCGTCCGGGTCGAGCGCGCGACTGGCGGCGCGGAACGCCGAGTCGTGGCGGATCGCCCACTCGACCACCGCGAGCACACGACGTGCCGCGTCGACGGTCATCGGGTCTCCTCCGGTGCGGCGACCGTCGCGGCGAGCACCCCGCCGGACAGGACCGCCGTCACCGCGATCTGCCAGGCGTTGCCGTAGCCGGCCGTCCAGATCGCGACGACTCCGCCGGTACGCACCCAGCGTGCCTGGGGAGTCACGCGGCGGTTCCTCGTAGCCGGCGGAGTACCTCGCGGACCGCTGTCGCGCCGGTGGTGCGCTGCCCGTCCGTCAGGGCGTCCGGTTCGTGGCGCCGAGCGATCACCGGCGGGCGGCATCCCTGTGCGCAGCGCCGCACCGAGTTACGGGCGTCGAGCCATTCCCAGCCGGTCCCGCCACACGCCGCGCAGCCGGCCGGTAGGGCCCGTGTCGCGGCGCGGCGGGCGGCGGCGTTGCGGGTCTCGGCGACGATGTCCGCCGGGGTTGGCGGCCGGTGCTGCTGCTCCCCCCACCGCCGCGCGGCGGCGACGACCAGGTCCCGGTCGTGGTGGCGGAGCAGCTCGTGCCACGCGGCGACGGTCGCTTCGTCGGCGGGGACACGCCGCGGGCCGTACCAGCCCTGGAGGAGGATCAGCATGCGGTGGATCTCGGCGGCGGTCATGACACCTCCCGGTCGATGGACTGCGCCCACGCTTGGACGCGGGCGATCTCCGCCTGGCGGGCATCGAGCGGCCCGGCTCGGGGGACGCACTCGGCCCAGTGGCGCGCCAGCGCGGTGGGGGTGAGCGTCACGGTCGGCCACATCGCCCGGTACGCCGCGGCGCGCTGGTGGATCTCGTCGGGGGTGGCGTCGACAGCGCGGAGATCCTTCAGCGCGGCGTTGAGCGCGCCTCGGGCCGGGCGGGTCAGTTCGGCGGGGTCGATCTGGCAGGCGTCGACGGCGGCGTCGAACAGCGGATCGCGCTTGCGAGGTGTCTTCCCAGTTTTTGACTGCTGCCGCGTAAGTACCTCGTCAGAGGTACTTACTAGGTCTTGGGGTTGTTCTAGGACGTTCTGGGTCTCACAGCTGTGAGACCCCGTTGATGCACCAGTGAGACCCCGTTCGGCCTCACGGGGTGTCACTGGTGAGACCCCGTCATCGGTACGGGGTGTCACTGGTGAGACCCCGTCGGGAGCGTCGGACTGCGGCTCTCCCATGACGATCGTGTACCGGTTCGGCCGCCGGTCCGCGCGCATCTCGGCCCGTCCGCCGGCCTGATGCTCGACGACGAGCACGCCGGATGCCTGGAGCCTCGCGAGGGAGCGGTAGAGCGTCGGGCGGGACACTCTCGCCTTCCGGGCGAGGGTCGTCACGGTCGGCCACGCGTCGGTGCCGTCGTCGTCCGCGGCGTCCGCGATCGCGAGGAGCACCACGTGGTCGGTGCCGGTCGTCTGTGCGTGGTCCCACACCCACGACATCACCCGCACACTCACCCCACGTCCTCCTTCCTCGCGATGCGCGACGGCCGGCGGGTACCGAGCAGCCGTGCGCACTCGCGGCATCTGGTCCACCCGAACGGCCGGAGATCCGCCACGGCTGGAGGCCACGGCCACGTCGTGCCGGTCTCACCGCCGATCCGCACGAGCCGCGCCGGCGCGCCGCACTCCGCCACGGCGTCGAGGAGCCCGACTGTGGAGCCGTGCACGACGTCGCCGTCCGGCTCCCGCGAGCAGTGCGGCCCCGTGAGGGCCAGCGTCACGCCGTCCGCCGGGAACTGCACCGCGATGCCCGTCACCCTGTCGCCTCCACCCGGTCGAGGTACTGCACGTCGGTCAAGAGCATCCCGATCCGCTCGGCCGCGAGTGCGACGTTCCGTTCGTCGATGTCGATGCCGATCGCGTCTCGGCCCATCCCCGTCGCGACCGCCAGCGTCGTACCCGACCCGGCGAACGGGTCGAGGACCACACCCGGGCGCCACGAGTCGTGGCCGCAGTCGGTCCAACCGACCGTCTCGTGTCGCATCTCCCACCCGACCTCCGGCGCACGGTCCTGCCGGCCCGCCGCTGGCCGCTCGCCGTTGGCGTGCTTGACCCTGGTGGAATCGTCCTTCTCTCCGACACGTGTCGTCTCGGTGATCCGCCGCGATGGCTCCCCGCACACGGTGCACACCTTGCGGGGGCACATCGACGCGATCGGCGTCGTGCACAGCGCCGGCGGCCACGTCGCGTAGTGCGCACCCCGGTAGCCGTGGGTCGGGAGCGACCACCAGTCCAACGGCGGAGCGCCGGCAGGATGGGACGGGACACGCTCCGAGTACCCGGCGACCCGCACCTCGGCACGGTCGGCGTCTCGCTTCGGGCCGTTCGTCGTGCGGCGCCGCTGGTCCTTCACCTCCGCCGGGTCGCCGCGCACCGCGTCGAGGTCGAACCACCGATCCCGCGACGTGCACGCGACGACGATCTCCGACGTCGCCGGCCGGTACTTATCTCCCAATGCGCCTACCGGCGGGTTCGGCCGGCACCACCGGACCGTGTTCCGCACCCGCCACCGGCCCGCCGGAGACGGCATCCCCGTCAACGGGTGGATGCCGTACGCGAGGGCGACGCGGTAGAGCTCGGGGACCATGCACAGCGACTTGACGAGCGGCCAGCCCGGCCCGGAGTTGGCAGGCAGCATCGTCGGTTGGTTCTTTGGTTCGGAGCGCCGATGCCGGGGCTCCGGAGCTGTCCGGCCGGAGTAGGTGTCGCCCAGCTCGACGGCGAGCGACCCGTGCGGGGCGAGGACCCGCCTCCACTC
>CAYLZN010000324.1:0-6582 GCA_964387935.1 uncultured Vicinamibacteraceae bacterium
GCTCATCGGCGATCGCTGCGGCGCCCACACCTTCCCGTACATCGAGGTGAAGAACACCTCGTCCACGGTGGAGCACGAGGCGTCCACGTCGAAGATCGGCGAGGACCAGATCTTCTACCTTCGCCAGCGCGGCCTCGCGACCGAGGACGCCGTCAACATGATCGTCAACGGGTTCTGCAAGGAAGTCTTCCGCGAACTCCCGATGGAGTTCGCCGTCGAGGCCCAGAAGCTGCTCGGGGTCAGCCTCGAAGGGTCGGTGGGATAGGGACAGGCGTACGGCGTACGGCGTACGGCGTACGGCGAGCGAACAGACAGGAACCACACTATGCTCGAGATTCGCGATTTGCACGCCAGCGTCGAAGGCAAGGAGATCCTGCGGGGCATCGACCTGTCGGTGAAGGCCGGCGAGGTCCACGCCATCATGGGACCGAACGGGTCCGGCAAGAGCACGCTCGCGGGCGTGCTGGCCGGGCGGGGCGAGTACGAGGTCACCGCGGGCGAGGTGCGATACAAGGGGGCGGACCTGATCGACATGGCGCCCGAGGAGCGCGCCCGCGAAGGCCTGTTCCTGGCCTTCCAGTACCCGGTCGAGGTCGCGGGCGTGAACAACGCCTATTTCCTGAAGGCGGCGCTCAACGCGATTCGCAAGCACCGCGGCCAGCCCGACCTGGACGCCATGGAGTTCATGACCCTGGTGCGCGAGAAGATGAAGCTGCTCGACATCGACTCGGTCATGCTGAACCGCGCCGTCAACGAGGGCTTCTCGGGCGGCGAGAAGAAGCGCAACGAGATCTTCCAGATGGCCGTGCTCGAGCCGTCCCTCTGCGTCCTGGACGAAACGGACTCGGGGCTGGACATCGACGCCCTGAAGATCGTCGCCGGCGGCGTCAACGCGCTCCGCGGTCCCGGGCGCGCCATCGTCGTGGTCACCCACTACCAGCGCCTGCTCAACTACATCGTCCCCGACTTCGTGCACGTGCTGTCCGAGGGCCGGATCGTCAAGTCCGGCGGCAAGGACCTGGCCCTGGAGCTCGAGGAGAAGGGCTACGGATGGATCGAGGCCGACGGGGCCGAGGTCCACGTCCCGGCGCGCTGAGGAGATGCCGATCATGACCGTTGCAGCGGCCCAGGACCTCTACGCGTCGCGGTTCGAGCAGTTCGCGGCCGAGCGCCGCGATCAGGACCCGTCGTGGCTGTGGACGATCAGGCGCGCCGCGCTGGACCGGTTCCACGCGCTCGGCTTCCCCACCACGCGCGACGAGGAGTGGCGGTTCACCCCGGTGGCGTCCCTCGCCGAGGGCGGCTTCGCGGCGGCGGATGCCGTCACGGCCCGCGTCGCGAGGTCCGAGCTGGCGCCGTACCTGCTGCGGCAGGTGTCGTGCACGCTGCTGGTGTTCGTGAACGGACGGTTCGCGCCCGAGCTGTCGACCATCCACGGCGCGGCCCGCGGCGTGGTCTTCTCGAACCTGGCCTCGGTGCTGCAGACCGACCCCGGCCTGATCGATCCCTACATCACGCGGTGCGCGAGCTTCGACCGGCACGCGTTCACCGCCCTGAATACGGCCTTCGCCCAGGACGGGGCCGTCGTGCACATCCCGGCGAACACGGTGCTCGGCCAGCCCGTGCACGTGCTCTACTACTCGACGGCCGGCGAACCGATCGTCACCCACCCCCGCACGATCCTCGTGGCCGGCGACAACAGCCAGGGCCGGGTCATCGAGATGTACGCCGGCGCGGAGGGCGGGCGCTACTGGACCAACGCGGTGACGGAGATCGTCGCCGGTGAGAACTCGCACATCGACCATTACCGCATCCAGCGCGAGAGCCTGGCGTCGTCCCACATCTCGTCGACGCACATCCTGCTCGAGCGCAGCGCGGTGTTCGCGCAGCAGAGCATCACGCTCGGCGGGGGGCTCGTGCGCAACGACATCCACGCGACGCTCTCGGCCGAGGGCATCGAGTGCACGCTCAACGGCCTCTACCTGGGCAACGGGGATCGCCTCATCGACAACCACACGGCGATCGACCACGCGATGCCGCACTGCGCCAGTCACGAGCTGTACAAGGGCATGCTGGACGGGCGCGCGCGGGGGGTGTTCAACGGCAAGATCTTCGTGCGGCAGGACGCGCAGAAGACGGACGCGAAGCAGACCAACCAGGTGCTCCTGCTCTCCGACGACGCCACCATCAACACGAAGCCCCAGCTCGAGATCTTCGCCGACGACGTGAAGTGCACCCACGGGGCGACGGTCGGCCAGATCGATGCGGAGGCGCTCTTCTACCTCAGGGCGCGCGGCATCGGGCTCGACGAGGCGCGCGCGATGCTGGTCCACGCGTTCGCGAGCGACGTCATCGACCGGATCGCCATCGAACCCCTGCGGCAGGCCCTCGAAGAGGTCCTGCTCGCCTATCTCCCCACATAGGGGGCCCATGTCGGCCACGACTTCCGTTCGCGGGCTGGACGTCGATCGCATCCGCGTAGAGTTCCCGATCCTGCAGCGCGAGGTGCACGGCAAGCGGCTCGTCTATCTCGACAACGCCAACACGACGCAGAAGCCGAGGGCCGTCATCGAGGCCCTGGACCGGTACTACTCGGAGTTCAACGCCAACGTGCACCGGTCCACGTACCTGCTGAGCGAGCGCGCCACGGCGGCGTTCGAGGGGGCGCGGGCCAGGGTGCAGGCGCTCCTCAACGCGCCCGCCTCGCGTGAGATCGTCTTCACCCGCGGCTGCACGGAGAGCATCAACCTCGTGGCCCAGAGCTGGGGCCGTCCCAACCTCCGCCCCGGCGACGAAGTGGTCGTCACCTGGCTCGAACACCACTCGAACATCGTCCCGTGGCAGCTCGTGTGCCAGCAGACCGGCGCACGGCTGCGGCCGGTCCGCGTGGACGACCTCGGCCAGGTCGATCTCGACGACTACGCCGCGGCGCTCGAGGGCCCGGCCAGGTTCGTCGCGATCATCCACGTCTCCAACGCGCTCGGCACGATCGTCCCGGTGAAGCCCATGATCGACATGGCGCACGCGCGGGGCGTCCCCGTCCTCGTGGACGGCGCGCAGGCGGTAGCCCACGGCCCCGTCGACGTGCAGGCGCTCGACTGCGACTTCTACGCCTTCTCCGCGCACAAGATGTACGGGCCGACGGGCATCGGCGCGCTCTACGGCAAGGCCGCCCTGCTCGAGGCCATGCCGCCCTGGCAGGGCGGCGGCGACATGATCGCCTCGGTCTCCTTCGAGAAGACCACTTACAACACGCTGCCCTGGAAGTTCGAGGCCGGGACCCCCAACATCGGGGGCGTGGTGGGATTCGGGGCCGCGGTGGACTGGCTCCGACAGTTCGACCTTTCGGCAGTCGCCCGGGTCGAGGGCGACCTGCTCGAGTACGCCACGGCCCGCCTGGACGAGGTCCCTGGCCTTCGCCTCATCGGCAGGCCGCGCGAGCGCGCCGGCGTCGTCTCGTTCGTCCTGGACGGGATCCACCCGCACGATGTGGGCACGATCGTCGATCGCCAGGGCGTGGCGATCCGGACGGGCCAGCACTGCGCCCAGCCGGTGATGGACCGCTTCTGCGTGCCTGCGACGGCACGGGCCTCGTTCGCCGTTTACAATACCCGTGAGGACGTCGACGCGCTCGTCGGGGCGCTGCGCGTCGCCCGGGAGTTGTTCGGCTGATGTCGGACCTGCGCGACCTGTATCAAGAGGTCATTCTCGACCACAACCGGCGGCCGCGGAACTTCGGCCCCCTGCCCGGGGCGAACCGCGTCGCCGATGGCCACAACCCGCTTTGTGGGGACCGCCTTCACGTCGCCGTGCAGGTCGAGGACGGCCGGATCCGCGACATCCGGTTCGAGGGCGCCGGCTGCGCCATCTCCAAGGCCTCGGCCTCGCTGATGACCGAAAGCGTCAAGGGCCGTACCGTGGCCGAGGTGGAGACCCTGTTCGACGATTTCCACCGGATGGTGACCGCGGCCCCTGGGCACCCGCCGGACGCGGCGCTCGGCAAGCTCGCCGTCCTCGCGGGCGTGGGCGAGTTCCCGATGCGCGTGAAGTGCGCCACCCTGGCCTGGCACACCCTCAGGGCGGCGCTCCACGACCCGAAGGCCGTCGCGACGACTGAATGACGGGGACGGTGATGCCCGCGACTGCGGATCCGCTCAAGACCCTCGAGCTCAAACCCCTGGTGATCGAGGCCCTGACCCTGGTCTACGACCCGGAAATCCCGGTCAACGTCTACGAACTGGGGCTGGTCTACGACATCGTCATCGACGCCCATGCGCACGTGCACATCCAGATGACGCTCACCAGTCCCGCCTGCCCGTCGGCGCAGCAGATCCCGGTGGACGTACGGGACCGCGTGCGCGCCGTGCCGGGTGTCAGCGACGCCACCGTCGAGGTCGTGTGGGATCCGCCCTGGGGTCCGGATCGCATGTCCGACGTGGCGCGGCTCCAGCTCGGTCTCATGTAGCGACGGATCACGCGATCAACGTCCTGACCGTCATGAATGGGGGGTCCCGGCGAGTGCTGCTGGCGTTGATGGTGACCGGCCTGCTGGGTGCGGCCGACGTCGCCCGCGCGCAGCCCCCCCGTCCGGCGGTGCCCGGGCACACGATCGAGGACTCCTCGCTCATCTCGGTCGTGTACGACAACCTCAAGCGTGAGCGGCAACTGCTGCTGGAATACGTCTACCGCGAGCGGCGACGCCCCGTGCAGGTGAGTCCGCTCGGCAAGGTCAGCCTCGGCGACGAGCAGACGCTGGACGTCTTCCCCTCCTCCGATCCGGATCGTCCGCGCCGGGTGCTGGTGGCGGTCAACGGACGACCCGCGACGCAGGCGGAGCGCGACAAGTTCCTCGAGGATCGGCAGGCCAGCGGCAGCCGCCGCGAACGCGAGCGGCGGGATGCAGAGGCGCGGCGCCGCGCCCAGGAGCGCCTGGACGACGCGTTCCGTGTGTATCTGTTCGTGCCGGACGGCCAGGAGACGATCGAGGGCCGGCTGACGCAGGTGGTCCGGGTCGTCCCGCGGCCTGGAGTGGACACTCGCAGCGACGTCGGCAAGTGGCTGACCCGGTTCGCGGGCCGGGTCTGGGTGGACACCACCCAGAAGGAACTGGTGAAAGTGGAGATGATCGCCACCGACACGATCTCGCTCGGATGGGGCGTGGTGGGACGCATCTCGGAAGGGACGAGGGTCACCTACCTGCGCCGGCCCGTGGACGGCGGCCTCTGGTTCCCTGCGACGGTCCGGTACGAGGCCAGGGGGCGGACGTTGATCTTCCGAAGCTTCCAGCTCGATTCGACGACCGAGTGGTTCGATTACCGGCCGGCGGCGGCCGCGTCCAGGGCCGCGGCCTCTCCGCGCTGACCCGGTGCGACGTCTGCGACCTCTGACATAATCAGCCCAGTGGCGGCGGTCCTGCGATGCCGCCAGGTGTCACGAAAGGACGTTCACCGTGCCTCGTCGCGGCCTGCTGCGGGTCCCGCTCATTGCCCTGGTTGCGGTGCTCGTCCTGGGCGTACCGTCGCTCGTCCAGGTCTACACCGACTGGCTCTGGTTCGGCGAAACCGGGTATCAGCAGGTCTTCCTGCGAGTGCTCACCGCCAGGAGCGTGCTGGGACTCGTGGTCTTCGCGCTGACGTGGGCCTTCCTCGCGCTGAACCTGCTCCTCGCCCTGCGGGCGGCTCCGAGACGCGAGTTCCAGGTCCTGACGCCGGACGGACCGCGCCAGGTCTCGCTCGACCCCCGCCGCCTGCGCCCCATCGTCCTGATGGCCTCCCTGGTGGCGGCGCTCGCGGCGGGCGCGTATGCCTCCTCCAACTGGGACACGTGGCTCTTCTACCGCCACGCCACGCCGTTCGGCCAGGTGGACCCGCTGCTGTCGAAGGACATCGGGTTCTACGTCTTCGAGTTGCCGTTCCTCCAGTTCGCGAAGTCGCTTGCGCTCACGCTCGTGATGCTGACGGCCCTCGCGGTCGCGGTGGGCTACGTGCTGGCCGGCGCCATCGGCGTCCGCCTGAACCAGGGCCCGTACGTCGAGGCCGGGGCGCTCAAGCACCTGTCCGTGCTCGCCGCGATCCTCCTCCTGCTGCTGGCAGCGGATGCCTGGCTGGCGCAGGCCGGTCTGCTGACCTCCGATTCCGGCCTGGTGCCCGGGGCGTCCTACGCGGATGTCCACGCACGGCTGCCCGTCCTGCGGACGCTCGCCATCATCGCCGTCCTGGGCGCGTTCGTCGCGCTGGCGCAGGTGTTCGTGGGCAAGCCCTGGCTCGTCATCGCGGCGGCGGGTCTTTATCTGGTCGTGTCCATCGGCGGGTCCGCGTATGCCGCCCTGCTGCAGCGCTTCGTGGTCGCCCCGAACGAGCAGGAAAAGGAAACGCCGTTCATCGAGCACAACATCGCCGCCACGCGGAGCGCGTACGGGTTCGACCACGTCGTCGAGCGCCAGTTGTCCGGCGATGCCCTGCTGTCGCGCAGCGACATCGATCGCAACGCGGCGACGCTCCGCAACGTGCCGCTCTGGGATCACCAGCCGCTGCTCGACACCTTCGGACAGATCCAGGAGATCCGGACCTACTACGACTTCGT
>CAYLZN010000325.1:0-6540 GCA_964387935.1 uncultured Vicinamibacteraceae bacterium
GCGGTCGCGCGGGCCGTGGCCGCGGAACGCGCGGCGGACGACGCCTGCGGGCACGCGGGCCGCGACGTGGCGGTGGCCCGGGCCGACGCCGGGCGGTGTGCCAGCGCGCTGAGCGGCCTGCAGGGGGACCTGGAGACGAAGCGAGCCGAGCGTCAGGGCCTCGTGGCCAGTCTCAGCGCGTTGTGGGGTGCGGCTGCGCCCGACACCCCGCGTTCGCCGGTCGGGCCGCTGCTCGCGACGTTCGAGGCCGAACTCGAGTCGCTGACGCGGGCCGCGGCGACGTATCGCGAACGGCAGGAGGCGATGGCCCACGCCGAGCGGAACGAAGCGGCCGCCGCGCTGGCGCGCAGCCGGGCCGAGGCCCACGTGCGCGAGGCCGAACAACTCGACGTCCAGCAGCAGCGGGAACAGACCCGCCTCGCGGAGGACGCGGCCACGATCCATGCGCGGATCGCGGCCGTCACGCCCGCCGCTGACCCTGCCGCCGCACGCGCCGACGCCATCACCGCCATTGCGGCCTTCGAGCGTGACGTGGCGATGGCGCGAGAGCGCGTGGCGCAGGCCACCCGCGATCTGGCGGCCGCCGAGGCGCGCGTCGAATCGGTGGAGGCCGCGCACACGGCCGCGGAGCGCGACGTCCACGAGCAGCAGGCCGAGGTGGAGCGTGCGATCGCGGCGCGTGGGTTCGCCACCGTCGGCGCCGCCGTGGCCGCGGCACGGGCCTCCGATCGGATGGAGGCCCTGGAGCGCGACACGCGGCAGTTCCGGGACCAGCAGGCCTCGACGGCGGCGCGCATGGCGGAACTGCGGCAGCAGATCGAGGGTCGGGAGGTGGATGCCGCCACGCTCGACGCCGCGGAGCGTCACGCGGCCGATGCCGACGCGGCGCACCAGGCTGCGGTGGCGGCGGAGTCGGCGCTGTCGGTCGAGGTCGAGGCGCTCCGCCGGGATGTGGACCGGGCCGCCCGTCTTCGTGCCGAGACGGAGACGCTACGGGCGCGACTCGGGGTCACCAGCGAAATGGCCCTGGACCTCCGGTCCGATGGATTCCAGGACTATCTGCTGGAGGAGGCCTTTGGCGGGCTCGTGTCCGGCGCGTCGTCGCGCCTGCAGCAGATGTCGCGTCGTTACACGATGGAGTGGCAGGACGGCGAGTTCCACGTCGTCGATCACGACAACGCGGGAGAACGGCGCCGGGCCGAGACCCTGAGCGGAGGCGAGACGTTCATGGCCTCGCTCTGCCTGGCGCTCCAGTTGAGCGACGAGGTCCTGCAGGCGGCGGGCGCGCTCCGCATGGACAGCCTGTTCATCGACGAAGGCTTCGGGACGCTCGACGTCCAGTCGCTCTCCGAAGTGGCCGACGCCCTGGAGACCCTGCGCCACGACGGGGCACGCGCGATTGGCGTGATCAGCCATCGCCCGGAGTTGACCGAACGCCTGCCCGGCTGCATCCGCGTGGAGAAAGGCGTCGGCGAGTCGAGCTGGGTCGTCGAACGTGTCGGATGAACTGGCGCTCGAACCACTTGGAACTCGATCCTGGCTTTGCCAGCCCAGTTGGGTCAGAATCCGCTCCGAACAGCGGCCCGACACCGGCCTTGTCCGCGCTGTCGAAGGGGGATGGCGCGTCGCAGGGACCGGGAACCGGCGTGATGGTACCTTTCAGCGGGTCCCAACTCGGCCTCTCGTCAACAGGAGGCAGGTGATGATTCATCGAAGGGTCAGTCTGACTGGGTGGTTGCCAGGGGTTGCGCTGGCGCTCAGCGTCTCCTCGGGAGCCACGGCGCAGAACTTGGACATGGGCCGGCGATTCCACGAACTCGACAGGGAAGTGCTGCGGCTCACGATGTGGTTCACTGAGGGGCACTCAGTGAGTGAGAGGGCCCCCGACGGGCGAATCACCGCACGCATGTTCGACGAGGGAGGACACCTCGTCGCCGAATTGGCGACCGGCCTAGAGCCCGGTCGGCTCGACGTGGATACGCGTGCTGATGGCCGCGTGGAGCACGTAGCAGTGCCCGACAGGCGAATGCTCGCCACCGACTGGCACAACATTCAGATTCACCGCCTCTGGCGCGACCGCCGAACCGAAGACGCCATTGGCGTGACCAGCCCGGTCGTCTGGGATGGTGGTTCCCTACGGCTTCAGGGCCAGGCTCAGCGCGGGCTGACTGCGGATGGACGCTCAATGGGAGACCCTGATGAGGTTGTGTCGGTTCAATCAGAGTTCGCCGATTACGTGGCAACGGCCATGCGAGACCCAATTCCCGGTCGGCCGAAGCCAGGAACGGCGTATTCCACGTTCACCGCGCGACTCCGCGACCGCCGTGGGCAAGAACTGGGCTTCGTTCGCTACTTCTCCCGCCAGCGGGTCGTCACATGGTCGTTCGTGAGCGGGGATCGCGGCGTCGTCCAAGAGACTCGCCTACCCGGCGGTTTCAGGTTCACCCCGAACATGGCTTGGGCGAATCTCCAGGGGCTGGCCCTCCATCGCGATCGCCCCCTAGCCCACCCAGGACCGCCGTTGGCAGTTGTTGCCAGGGCGGGGGGTCTGCTGGGCACGCGTACGCTGGCCTTCATGCCGACCTTCGCCAGGCCACGTGCGGCGGCGGAGCAACCGGGCGCTGCCGGATTGTCCTTTCGCCCGGCAGCCGAGCGGTCGCCGTTCGCACCGGCGGGACTTCACGGTCGCCGGTACTCCGACAACTCCGCCGAGATGAACGTGGCTTCCAGCGGAGTGGCGTCGCAGCCAACCTGCGACGGTCAGTCGGACGGCTGCACCGGCCTGCATTGGCTGGACGGGTCCATCTTCAGGGCGTGTTGCGACGCGCACGACATCTGCTTCGAATACGATCCGGAGAACGGAGGCTGCTGTACCAAGTGGTCATGGATTGCCTTCTGGGACAACTGGCACTGCACGGCATGCAACGCTGCGGTCGTCGCGTGCTTCATCACGGGCGGGGGTGGTGGGGGCTCCGGCGGCGGTGGCGGCGGTGGGGATCCCGAGGCATGCGTCCGGCACACAGGCGAGTGGTGTCCGCCCGAGTGCATGTCGTGCACGGAGGCACCGTGACGTTCAGCGGGGCCTGGCCGGGCGCGCCGACGCTCCTGGCCTGCGTCGGCCTGCTCGGCCTGTCCCACTTGGCGGGAGGGCGAGGCCAGACTGCGCCTGGCCCGAGCGGGACCGAGATGCTGTCGTCTCCAGGCATCAAAGTGGGGACGCTCGCGTTGACCAAACGGGTGTTCGTGCGGGCCACGGTCAAAGGCAAGCCGGTCTCGGTGGCGGGAGTCGCTCTGGACGGAAGCGGTCGCACGCTGGTCTGGACCGCCTACGACGCGCGGTGGTACGACCGCCACGGCACGGTCGAACGATCGGTGCCCTTCGCCCGTGAACTGATGGGCGCGCGCGCGGCGTCCTTGACGAACGGTGATGCGCCTGGTTTTGTCGGGCTGAAGCCGCCTCCCGGCCGCGCCGAGGCGGTGGTGCTGGGGCCGGACGGACGCGTGACGGCGACGATGAAGGCCTGGCTGTCCTTCGACATCGGCGACCTGGCCGGCGACGCGGACCCGGAGATCCTGCTGGCGTTCACTGACGGTGTGGCAGTGCACGATCGCACCGGCCGCCGCCTCACCTTCATCAGCGCGCCGTCCTATCTGGATCATGCCCGAGTCGTGCCGCCGGCAGACGGAGGGAAGGCACGGATCGCCCTGCACATGTATCGACCACGAGAGCGCAGCGTGCGGATTGAGGTGCGCGATGCCGCCGGGGCCGTGCTGAACGCGTGGAACCAATCACCAGACGCCGGCCGCAGGTTGTGGGTGTTTGGCTGGGCGAATCAGCCGCCGGGGTTGTGGACTGCGCGGGACGGGGCGCTCGTCATGACGTCGGTCGACGGGACCGAGCGGGAGCGCCATGTCGTCCCCGGCGCCGACCGCCTTCGCTATGTCCACGCCGGCGAGATGGCGGGCGCGCGGAAGGTCTTCGTGGCATCCGGTGGAGGCTACGTGTGTGCGAGTCTCCTTGCGGTCGTTGGCCCCGACGGGGACCTGCAGTACCTCGAGACGTTCAGGGCGCGGTCGCATGCGCTCGCGACCCACGGACCAGGAGGACGGCGCTTCCTGGTGGCGACGGGAAGCGAGGTCTGGGAGTACGCGAGCAGCGGCGCGAACTGACGCGCCGGTCAGACCCTTGCCCTTTGCAGCCGGGCGGCGCTAGGATGCCGCTCGTCATGCGATGCCACAAGTGCGGCAAGGAGCTCCCCTCTTCCTACTACGTCAAGCCCGGGGGCGTGTGCGCCGAGTGTGACTCGCGCCTCACGCCCGAGGAACGCCAGCACCTGTCCCGGCCCTCCGGCCTGCGGCGCCTGACCAGCACGACCTTCGACCTGCCCGGACACCGTGTGGTCGAGGCCTTCGGGGTCGTGCGTGGCATCACCGTGCGCTCCCGGTCGATCTTCGGGACCATCGGGGGCGCGCTGCAGACCGTCGTCGGCGGCAACATCTCCCTCTTCACCGACCTCTGCGAGCAGACGCGCAACGAAGCGTTCGAGATGATGCTGCAGCATGCCGCCGAGATGGGCGCCAATGCCGTGCTCGGTGTGCGGTACGACGCCACCGAGGTGATGGATGGCGCGACCGAAGTGCTCTGCTACGGCACCGCCGTCGTGGTCGAGCCCGTCAAGGCATAGCGCCCCCGGCTGCCGCTGCTCCTGGACCGCTCCCCGAGACTTCGAGAGGCCCCTCGTGTTCGCAACGCTTCTTCCAGACCTGCCCTGGTTCGTCGCCGAGACGCTCCCCGGCGTTGCGCCGGAGGGTGCGCTGTTCTCGATCACCAGCCTCGTGTCGCTCGCGACGCTGGCGTCCCTCGAGATCGTGCTCGGCATCGACAACGTCATCTTCATCGCCATCCTGTCGGGGCGTCTGCCGGCCGCGCAGCAGCCCACGGCGCGCCGACTGGGGATCGGCGCGGCCGTGATCACGCGCATCCTGCTACTGCTCAGCATCAGCTGGGTCATGAAGCTGACGCGGCCGCTCTTTTCGGTTGCCGGCCTGGCGGTGAGCGGCAAGCAGCTGATCCTCATCGCGGGCGGGCTGTTCCTGATCGCGAAGAGCACCTACGAAATCCACGACAAGCTGGAGGGCGAGGAACACGCGGCCGTGGGCTCGGGAGCGGCGGCGCTCGGCATGGTGGTCTTCCAGATCATGATGGTCGACATGGTCTTCTCGCTCGACTCGGTCATCACCGCGGTCGGCATGACCTCCCACGTCCCGATCATGATCGTCGCCGTGCTGCTCGCAGCCACCGTCATGCTGATCTTCTCTGGCCCGATCAGCGATTTCGTCCATCGGCACCCGACGATGAAGGTGCTCGCGCTGGCCTTCCTGATCCTGATTGGCGTGATGCTGATGGCCGAAGGCCTCGGCCAGCACATCAACAAGGGCTACATCTACTTCGCGATGGCGTTCTCGCTCCTCGTGGAGCTGCTGAACATGCGGCTGCGCGCGAGAAAGGCGCCGGTGGAGCTGCGGCACTCGAAGCTGCCGGCCGCGACAGCGTGAGACGGATACCCCGCGACGGGTTCAGGGAGTCGGACGCCGGTCGAAGAGCATCACGCCGAACGTGCCGTCCGTCGATGAGTAGCTGAGCGCCAACTGGCCGCCCATGAACCCGAGTTTTCGGACTGCCCCCAGCTGTGTCGTGAACCTCCGCTCGACGGACATGTTCGCGTCGGGGCACGCCTTCCGGGTCCTGCCGACTCGGGCGACCTGGAGGTCGCCGGGCATCGCACCGGACTTCACCGACGCGACGTCGTAGTGGTTGCAGCCCGTGCTGCCCGCAAGGCGCGTCCCATCGAGCTTCAGCGTCACCTCCGGGGCGGCGGGTGCCGCCTCGTCGCAGGCCCAGGACCGCAGGACCCACTCTCCCGTCCCAAGCGCGTCGATGCCGAGTCTGCCCGTCGCCGTGGGCGTGCCCTCCGCGAGTCGGTCGGCTCGAAGATCCCAGGTCCGGGTGACGAGATCACCCGGACAGCACGCGGCGTCCTTCTCGCCGGCCTGGACGAGGTCGAGGACGATGCGGCGGCCGTCGAGGCGGGCGTCGCGGACCTGGACGCGATCGCCGATGGCGGCCGTGGCGGTGCTCTCGACCTGCCGGGGGCCAGTGCGCCTCAGCACAGTCACGTAGGTCGTCTCGCCGGTGCCGCCGCTGGCGCCGGCCACGAGTGCGACGGCTTCCTCGCGGCCGTCGCCATCCAGGTCTGCTGCCAGGCGGATGTTTCGGACGAGGGTGACGCTCGGCCTGGAGGCCCCACCCTCGACGTACGGCTTGCCTTCCCACGTGCCGTTCGCGAGCGTCACCGGCCCGCCCGCTTCCTCGATACCCCTGATGGACGCGTGTCCGATCTCCTCGAGCGAGGGGGCGGAAGGACCGACGGCTGCCTGTGGGGCTGCCGCGCACAGGCCATTCAGGAAGAATGCCGCCAGCGAGGTGTGGAGCAGGACAGAGGTCAGGCGAACGGCATCAGTCACGAGGTGCCCCACTAG
>CAYLZN010000326.1:0-5631 GCA_964387935.1 uncultured Vicinamibacteraceae bacterium
GGATCCGCAGCGAGCCTGTCTTCCTCGCGCGTTTCGAAAACTGGGGGGCGGCAAGTTCTGGAGGGGGTTGACGGAACCGCGCCGGGGTGTTGCAGGAAGGCCTCCCGGCGTGCGGTGCGGCGCCAGCCTCAGGCTAAGTTGTTCCTGCCCAACGGCTTGAGAAGGGCACCCTGTCGGGGACCAGGCAGGGCCCGTCGTCGGAGCGGACTGGTGAGGGAGAAGTGTGTTATAACACTTTTTGCCCGCGACTCGCACCACGCGCCGGGCAGCTGCCGCAGGAGTTCGGCCAGAGCAGGACACCCGACACAAGGAGCACGCAGATGAGGAATTCGTTTGGCATCACCGTCGCCCTGACCGCCGTTGTCGTCGCCCCGGCGCTTGCACAGTCCAACACGTGGAACATCGACGCCTCGCACTCGGCGGCCCATTTCGCCGTCAAGCACATGATGGTGAGCACCGTGCGGGGTGACTTCGGCAAGATGGCGGGCACGATCGAGTTCGACGGCAAGGACGTGAGGACCATCAAGGCCGAGGCCACCATCGACGTGTCCACGGTCGACACGCGCGATGCCAAGCGCGACGCGCACCTCAAGAGCGCGGACTTTTTCGATACCGCCAAATTTCCGACCATCACCTTCAAGTCCAGGCGAGCCGAGGCCGTCAGTGCCGGCAAGTTCAAGCTCGTGGGCGACCTGACCATTCGCGGGGTGACCAAGGAGGTCACGCTCGAGGTGGAAGGCCCGACCCCCGCCATCAAGGACCAGCGGGGCAATGCGCGCACGGGGGCCACTGCGACCACCAGGATCAACCGCCAGGACTTTGGCGTGTCGTGGAACCGGACCCTCGACGCCGGCGGCCTTGTCGTCGGCGATGAGGTGTCGATTTCGATCGACCTCGAGCTGATCAAGCCCGCTCCTGCAGCGTCTGGGCAGTAGGAAAAATGGGGTCGGGAGTTGTTTTCGCAAGATTTGCGCGCCCAGGCCACACGAAGTGGCGTGGGTGCGCAAATTCTGCGAAAATAACTCCCGACCCCATTTTCACCATGCGCCGCGTTGCCGCCTGTCTCGTGTTGCTGGCTATCGTTGGCAGCCTCTGCCCGGCTGGGGTGCTGCACGCCGAGCCCAGACACCGCTGCTGCGACGAGGAAGACGCCTCCTGCCCCCTTCTGGCGGCGGCCATGCCTTGCTGCACGGGCCAGCCCGCGGACGTGGCGCCCAGCAGCGCGCCCGCCACGCCAGCTCCCTCGAAGGCCCCTGCCGCCGGTACGCCAGGTGGAACGGCCGACCTGACGACCGCGCTCCTGGCGTCCGCTCGTGCCTGGCTGGACGCACCTCACGGCCCGCACACCCTCCCCCCCCTCCTGAAGATCTGCCAGCGGCGTATCTAGCGCCACTCGTGTCCCTCCGGTCACCCGAATCACACCCGTAGGTTGCTGCGGGATGCCGTGACTCCGTGCTCGGGGCGCAGGCGCCCGCCGTTTGACCCGCACGTGCCCGCGCGTGCGGTGGACTTCAGATCATGAAGAGAGAAGCCCCGCGGTTCCTCGCTCTGCGTGTCGTGCTGATCGCCATCTCGATGGGCGCGATTCCATGCCAGGCGCAGGATACGTCTTCCCAAACCACCCCCGTGCCACCCCTGACCCTGGCCGAGGCGGTGGCCGGCGTTCGCGCCCGCCACCCCGAGCTCGCGGCCCTTCGAGCCCGGTTCGACGCCGACCGGCTCCAGTCCGAGGTCGAGCGCGGCCTGATGCCGCCCATGCTCGAAGCCGAGGTCCGTGAGTGGCCGATCGACACGGTGAACCCGGGAGACGCCATGCTCGGCGTCATGCTCGTCCAGGAGTTCCCGGGACGCGGCAAGCGGGAAGCTCGCGCGACACTGGCCGAGCGCGAGGCAAACGTCACCTGGGCCGGCGTCGTGGTCCGCGAGCGGGACCTGGTGCTTCGCACCCGGAAGGCCTACACCGAGCTCCAGCTCGCCAGGCACACCGCGGACGTCTATCGCGCGATCGCGGACCTCCTTCGGCAGGTGACCGAGGTCGCCGAGGCGAAGTACGCC
This sequence comes from uncultured Vicinamibacteraceae bacterium, assembly GCA_964387935.1. Taxonomy (GTDB): domain Bacteria; phylum Acidobacteriota; class Vicinamibacteria; order Vicinamibacterales; family JAFNAJ01; genus CAYLZN01. The sequence continues at coordinate 2,056 of CAYLZN010000326.1, forward strand.
ACGGGGCGCACGGGGCAGCAGGACGTGCTCAAGGCCATCGTCGAGCGCGCCCTGCTCGAGGAGCAGGTCCTGGTCGTCGAGGAGCGCGCCCGCGTGTCCGCCGCCGCGCTCAACGTGCTCCTCGGGCAGTCTCCCGATGGCGAGATTGGCAGCACCGATCCGCTCGTCGATGACCTCGACCTGCCCGCCGTGGGGGATCTCCATCGCCTCGCACTCACCAGTCAGCCCGAACTCGCGGCGGTCGATGCCGACATTGCGCGGCGGCAGGCAGCCCTCGTGCGGGCCTCGCGCGAACGCGGGGTCGACTACCTCGCCCGGGGCGGGTTCATGGTGCGCCCCGACGAGCGCAACGCCTGGACCGCCCAGTTCGGCCTGACGTGGCCGGGCGCGCCCTGGGCTCGTGGCCGGTTCGAGGCCGCCGAGAAGGCCGGGGCCGCCCAGATCGACGCCGCCCGGGCCGATCGGAAGGCCGTGGAGAACGCCGCCGGGCTCCTCGTGCAGGAGGCCTGGGTGAAGGCCGATGCCGCAAATCGGCGCGCGCGCCTGCTGCGCTCGAGCATCGTGTCGCAGGCCGAACATGCGCTCGAGGTGGCCAGGCTCTCCTACCAGGCCGACCGGGCAGGCCTGCTTGACGTGCTCGACTTCGAACGCGTGCTGCTCGACGCGCGCCTCGGCGTCCTCCGCGCCCTGGCCGAGCGCGACCTCGCCCTTGCCGAACTCGAACGCGCCGTTGGGCGCGATCTCCAGCCAGAGCCTCGCCGATGAGCCACGCGCCGCGCGTGACCGGAGACCGACCGATGCTGTCCCGTCTGATTCGCCTCCTCGTGCTCGCGAGCCTGGCCTGTGTCGCCCTGGCCGTCGGAGCCGTCCTCCTCCACGACCGGCTCACGCCGGTGTACGACCGACTCGTGCATGTTCCGTGGGTCGGCCACTACTTCGAGAAACCTGCGACCGGACCGACGTGGGTCTGCCCGATGCACCCTGAGGTGACGAGCCGTGAGCCGGCCACGTGCCCGAAGTGCGGCATGGACCTCGTGCTCGACGCGGGCTCGACGGGAGCGACGTCGCCACCGTCCCCTTCACCGACCGAGGAACCAGCAGGGACGATGGCTGGACCGCCGCGCACCGGCTTGACCATCGACCTCCGACGTCAGCAGTTGCTGGGTGTCCGGACGACCGCCGCCGTGCTCGAGCCCCTGTCGCACACGATCCGCACGGTAGGCACCATCCGCAGCGACGAAACACGCCAGGCGGACGTGAACCTCAAGGTCGAAGCATATGTGAAGGACCTGTTCGTCGACTTCACGGGCCAGTACGTCCGGGCTGGCCAGCCGCTCTTCACCGTCTACAGCCCTGACCTTCTGGCCACGCAGAGCGAGTACCTGCTGGCGCTTCGAACCCGGGACCAGTTCGCCTCCTCGCAGGTCGGCGACACGCGCGCGACCGCGGAGCGCCTGGTGGCGTCGGCGCGCCAGCGCCTGCTGCTGTGGGACCTGACCAGCGCGGACCTGGAGTCCATCGAGCGGACCCGCCAGGCGCTCGCGACCGTCGAGTTCCGGTCGCCCGTCAGCGGCCATGTCCTCGAAAAACGTGTGGTGAAGGGCCAGCGCGTCATGCCTGGCGAGACGCTGTATCGCCTTGCCGACCTGTCGGTCGTGTGGGTCGAGGCCGATGTCTTCGAGCGCGAGATGGCGTGGGTCCGCGTCGGTCAGCGGGCCACCGTGCAGCTCGACGCGTGGCCGGGCGAGACCTTCACCGGGCGCGCGACGTATATCGACCCGATCGTCGATCCGACGACACGGTCCGTGAAGGTCCGCCTGGAACTCCCCAACAGGAACGGACGCCTCAAGCCCGGGATGTTCGCCAACGTCGAGCTATCCTCGTCGCTCGGCAGGGGTGTGGTCGTGCCGACCGACGCCGTGGTCGACAACGGGCGAACGGCGCTCGTGTTCATGGCGCTCGGCGACGGCTACTTCGAGCCGCGCGACGTGACGCTGGGTTTCCGTCTCGACGGCAGGATCCAGGTCCTGTCAGGACTGAAGGCGGGTGAGGTCATCGCCAGCGCGGCCACGTTCTTCCTCGACTCCGAGAGCCAGTTGCGGGCGGCGATGCAGGGCTTCACGGCGCCGCCGACGCCCTCGACGGGCGGAGGCGACGCGTCCGAGCGTTCCTCCGCCTCCGCGCTCGACCTCGCGCTCCGCACCGAGCCCGATCCGCCCCGCCACGGCGACAACCTGTTCGTGGTCGAGGCCCGCGATGCGGAGGGCCGGGCCGTGACCGATGCGGACGTGATCGTGACGTTCTACATGCCGCCGATGCCCTCGATGAACATGCCGGCCATGAGCGCCGAGGCGCGCCTGCTGCCCGAGACCGAAGGCGTCTACCGTGGGCACGGCCGGATCTCGATGGCGGGCCGCTGGGACGCGACCGTCGTGGTCTCGCGCGGCGGGCAGCGGCTCGGCAGCCGGCAGTTCGCCCTGGTCGTGAGGTAGGTCATGGTGGACCGCATCATCGACTGGTGCACCCGCAACCGCTTCCTGGTGCTGGTCGCGGCCGCCGCCACCGGCTTCTGGGGCGCCTGGGCGATGGTCCGGACGCCGCTGGACGCGGTGCCGGACATCTCGGACGTGCAGGTCATCATCGCCACCGAGTGGGAAGGGCGCAGTCCGGACCTGATCGAGGACCAGGTCACGTACCCGATCGTTTCAGCCCTCCTCGCGACCCCGCGCGTCAAGGCCGTGCGCGGATTCACCGACTTCGGCATCAGCTACGTCTACGTCATCTTCGAGGACGGCACCGACATCTACTGGGCGCGCAGCCGCGTGGTGGAGTACCTGCAGAGCACCAGGTCGCGGCTTCCTGAAGGCGTCAACCCGACGCTGGGTCCTGACGCATCCGGGGTCGGGTGGGTGTTCCAGTACGCCCTCGTGGACGAGTCGGGGCAGCACTCGCTGGCGGACCTGCGGTCGCTCCAGGACTGGTCGGTGCGCTACTGGCTGGCTGGCGTACCGGGCGTCGCGGAGGTCGCGTCGATCGGGGGGTTCGTCAAGCAGTACCAGGTGGCGATCGATCCGAACAAGCTCGCGGCCTACGGCCTGGGCGTGCAGGACGTCGTGAGGGCCGTCCAGGCGAGCAACAACGACGTGGAGGGCCGACTGCTCGAGTTCGCGGGGCGGGAGTACATGGTGCGCGCGCGGGGGTACCTGGCCTCGCTCGGCGACATCGAGGAGGTGGCGGTCGGCGCCGACGGCCGCGGGACCCCCATCCGCGTGCGGGACGTGGCCACCGTTCGCCTCGGGCCCGATCTGCGCCGAGGGGCCGCGGAACTCGACGGCAAGGGCGAGGTCGTGGGCGGCATCGTCGTGATGCGCTTCGGCGAAAACGCCCTGACCGTCATCGACGCGGTGAAGCGGCGGATCGAGGACGTCTCACGCGCCCTGCCAGCCGGGGTGTCCATCGTCACCACCTACGATCGCTCCACCCTCATCCGGGATGCGATCGGCACCCTGCGCGACACGCTCGTCGAGGAGATCGTCGTCGTGTCGCTGATGGTGATCGGCTTCCTGCTGCACGTGC
>CAYLZN010000326.1:5641-6536 GCA_964387935.1 uncultured Vicinamibacteraceae bacterium
TGTACTACCTCGGGGTGACGTCCAACATCATGTCGCTCGGCGGGATCGCGCTCGCCATCGGCGAACTCGTGGACACGTCCATCGTGATGGTGGACAACGCGTACCGGCGACTCTCGGAGGCGCGCCCCGACGGCACCCCCGTCCCGCTGCAGGAGCAGCGGGCCGAGGTCATCCGCGCCGCCAAGCAGGTGGGCCGCCCGCTGTTCTTCTCGCTGGCCATCATCGTTATCTCGTTCGCGCCCGTGTTTCTGCTGGAGGCGCAGGAGGGCCGGATGTTCCGGCCGCTCGCCTACACCAAGACGTTCGCGATGGTCGGAGCCACGCTGCTCGCCGTCACGGTCGTGCCCGTGCTCATGACGATCTTCATGAGGGGACGACGCCTGCGCCCGGAATCGGCCAACCCCGTGTCACGCCTGGCGACGGCGATCTACGCGCCGATCCTGCGCTTCGCGTTGCGATGGCGCTGGGCCGCGCTCCTGCTCAACCTGCTCGTCGTACCCGCCACCGTGCCTCTGCTGTTCGCGCTCGGGTCCGAGTTCATGCCGCCGCTCTACGAGGGCTCGCTGCTCTACATGCCGACCGCCCCGCCGGGAATGTCGGTGACCGAGGGCACGAGGCTCCTGCAAGTGCAGGACAAGCTGCTCGCGCAGGTGCCGGAGGTCGAGCGCGTCTTCGGCACCATCGGGCGCGCCACGACCGCGACGGACAACTCGCCGATGGGCATGGTCAACACGACGATCGTGCTCAAGCCGAAGGACCAGTGGCGTCCGGGCACGACGTTCGAAGGGCTGCAGGCGGAGATGGACGAGGCCCTGCAGTTCCCGGGGTTCCCGAATACGTGGACGCAGCCGATCCGCAACCGGCTGGACATGCTCTTCACCGGCATCAAGACGCC
>CAYLZN010000327.1:0-6501 GCA_964387935.1 uncultured Vicinamibacteraceae bacterium
CGACGCGGGCCGCGGTCTCACGCGCACTCGCGCGCTCGAGGATATCGCGGAGGTCGCCGCGCTCGTACTTGATCGCACCGGCGAGGTCCGCGTGTCCGGGCCGCGGCCGCGTGACGGCCGGCCGATCGGCACCCGTGGCACCCGCCTCAGGCTCGGGTCCGACCGGCATCGTCCGTTGCCAGTTCTTCCAGTCCCGATTGCGAATCACGAACGACACCGGCCCGCCGAGCGTCTGCCCGCGGCGAAGACCGCCCAGCACCTCCACGTGGTCCGACTCGATGGCCATCCGCTGGCCGCGGCCATACCCTTGCTGGCGGCGCACGAGCTGCTCGTTGATCAACGGGACGTCCACGTCGAGGCCCGCGGGCATCCCTTCGACGATGACCGTCAGCGCCGGGCCGTGCGACTCGCCAGCCGTCAGAAATCGCAGCATCAGGGCGAATTGTAATCGAAGAATCTGCGAGCCTCAGAGGTGCGCCCGGCGTGCCAGCGCGGGCACCGGCACAGCCTCTCTCGCCGTGGCACGGGCCAGGAGCGGCGATTGCGCCGTGATTTCGCTCGTCGGGGCCGCGGGCCGGACAGTGGCCCTGATGAGCCGCCGGACGAATGGCGCACGGCGCCAGCCTTGCAGAAGCCATGGCAGGCGCAGGGCAGGATGAGTGCACTCGTTGAGAACCGTTTCGCCCACGACGCGCGGGGCGTGTTGTTCGACCTCGCCACGGGTGCGGATGCACAGGAGCACGCGCGGACCGCGCTGGGGCGGCCGGTAGAGGAAACGGCGCTCGACCAGCTCGTCCACCAGACGCTGGACGTCCTCGACGAAGGGGGACCGCCGCGCCTGCATGTCCTCGCGCTCGGCGGTACGGGACCCCGTGAGCCCGCGGCGGGCGGTGCGGAGATGTGCGTGGCTGACGGCGTCGCACGCCGGGGGTTCGTCCCGGTCTCGATGGCTGGCCTGCGGAGATTGCCGGTGTCTTCCGTCATGGCTCGACGAAGCGTATTCGTGATGGCGCACCGCACCTCGCTGTGCGAGGCCGACGCCAGCGTGGAGGCCTCGGCGCTACTGGTCGCACTTCCAGCGATTGGCGCACGCCCGGTCGCCGTTGTGATCCCCGACGGCGGGAAGGGGCCGCAGACGTCCGCATCAAGGGACCTCAGGTGGCTGGTGGCCGAGCGAGGACTGCTGACGCACGTCGAGGGCGAGCGGGCCGGTGCCCGGGCTCGGCGCAAGCTGGCGGCCCTGTGTGGCTATCATCGGCGTCGAGCCGACGGCCCGCGCTACCTCGACGCATGTCTGTCATTGGCCGTCGCCGAACTCGATGGCGATGCGCCCGCGCGAGCCGCCCGAATCGCGCGCGACGCGTGCGCCTGGCGGGGCTGGTGGGCCCAGCCCCGCAGTCTGACCTCGGACGTGGTGGCTCGTGCGCTGGCGTTGCTCGACGTCGACGTGGCTGCCAGGCTGTGGTCCTCCGCGGCGGACACGACAGACGAGGAGGTACGTCTGCACGCCGGCATCTGGGCCGCGCGAACGCTCCGCCTCGGGGACGTCGAACTGCGGCTGCAGGCGCACCTCGCGACGATCGAGCGGCGCCGAGGTCATCTGGAACGCGCCGGTCGGCACCTCGGCTGCTGCTGGACGGCCGTGGCGCGGCCCGAGAGCGAGCTCAACGGGCTTCGCGAAGCGTTGTGGGTCGCGCTCGGTCGAGACCAGTGGCGCGAGGCCGGTGAAGCGGCGCAGCGCCTCCGGCAGATCGCCGATGGCGCAGGCGCCGATGGCGTCAGGGCGATGGCCGCCCTCGAGCTGGCGGTCTTCCACTCGCGTCTTGGCGACCGCCAGACGGCGAGAGCATTGCTCACCGAACGGCGGGCCTGGCTGGTGCGGGCGCGGGGATGCCACCGGGTGCGCCACGAGTGCGTTCAGCTCATCGTGGACGCGCCCTCCCGGGTCCGCTCCCAGGGCGCGGGAGTGCGCCGCGTCGAGGGGAGGCCCACGGTGCTGCGCGCGGAGACCGTCGGTCGCGCGGACCCGTGGCGCGCGCTTCGGCGGGATTACCTCGCACTGCATCGTGCGCCGCCCACGGGGCACGGAAGGGAGTCACTGATGGACGACGTGCTGGAGTTGTTGCGCGCGTGTCATGACGCAGACGACGACCAGGGCGGGCTGGGCAGGATGTGCCTGCTGGTGCGCGAGAGGCTCGGCGCCCTGGCGGTCGGCGTCTGGGCGCCGCCGCACCAGGAACCGCTTGCGGGAGTCGGCCCCGGCCGGCAGTGGCCCATTTCGCTGGCTGAACGCGCGCGCACGACGGGCCTGCCCCATGGGCCGGAGCCGTGCGGCAAGGCCGTCGAAGCCGCCTGGCCCGTCACGCATGCCGGCACACCAATCGGCGCGCTGGCATGCCGCTGGCTGCCCGACCAGCCGATTGATCGGGCCCGCATCGAGGTGTTGCTCAGTGCCGCAGCTGCCGCATGCGTCCCGCTCGTACGTGGGACGATCGACACGAAGGGGCAGACGCTGCCCGTGCAGCCGGCCTTCGGCCTGGTGGGAGACAGCGAGGCCATGCGGGACGTGCGCGCCGGCATCCAGCGCGTCGCGATGGCCCCGTTCCACGTGCTCATCGAGGGTGAGAGCGGCTGCGGCAAGGAACTGGTCGCGCGGGCGATCCACGACGCCAGTTCGCGACGTCACAAGCGCTTCTGCGCGGTCAACTGCGCCGCGCTCACCGACGAGCTACTCGAAGCGGAGCTGTTCGGTCACTCGCGCGGCGCGTTCACGGGGGCCCTGGCCGAGCGCGCTGGTCTCTTCGAGGAGGCCTCGGGGGGCACGCTCTTCCTCGACGAGGTGGCGGATCTCTCGCCGCGAGGCCAGGCCAAGGTCCTGCGGGTGCTCCAGGATGGAGAGGTGCGGCGCGTGGGCGAGAACGCGTCGAGGCGGGTGGACGTGCGGATTGTGGCCGCGACGAACAAGGCGCTCCGCGACGAGGTCGCGCACGGACGGTTTCGCCAGGATCTCAGATATCGCCTGGATGTCCTGCGCCTGACGCTTCCACCGCTCCGGGACCGGCGCGGCGACATCGCCCTCCTCGCCGCCCACTTCTGGAAGGAGGCCGCCACGCGGGTGGGCTCCCGCGCCGTGCTCGGAACCACGGTCCTGGACGCCCTCGCGCGATATGACTGGCCCGGCAACGTCCGTGAACTGCAGAACGTCATCGCAACGGTCGCTGTGCATGCGCCGGCTCGCGGTCGCGTCCAGGCGTCTGCCCTTCCTCGTGCGATGCGGACGCCGGAGGACGTTGCGCCCGCCGTCACGCTCGAGGAAGCCAGGCGTCGGTTCGAGGCGCAGTACGTGCGGAACGCGCTTGCACACGCAGGGGGGTGCCGGGCCAAGGCCGCGCGATCGCTTGGCCTGACACGGCAAGGACTGTCGAAGGTCGTGGCGCGGCTCGGGCTGGTCGAGGACGCGCTCAGCTCGCCTTGAGCCTGAGCGCCGCCAGCCTGGCAGCGATGGCCTTGTCGTCCGGGGACGCGGTGGCAGCCCGCTCGAGCCAGACGAGCGCCACGGACCGGTCGCCCAGTCGTTCGGACAAGGAGGCCACCCGCAGCGCGCGCAGGGTCCGGGCGCGAGGAGGGGTGGAGTCCCCGGCCAGCGCCGCCTCGGTGATCAACGCGTCCCTCGCCTGGGTGAGCCGGCCGGCACGCTCGGCGGCCGTGGCCAGATCGGCCAGTGCCTGAGGGTCCACGGGCAGCGTCGCCGTCGCGCGCTGGAGGGAGCGGAGCGCGGGCGAGACGTCCCCCGCCAGCAACTGAGCACGTCCAAGCAGCGCCAACGCCGCGGAATCGACGCGGGTTCCTGCGGTCGCCCGACGAAGGGCTTCGAGGGCCTTGCTGAGGGCGATGCGGTCGTCAGACGCCTGGGCGACGTCCAGCCAGATGCGCCCCAGGGTTGCCAGCAGGACCGGGTTCTCGGGGAACCGTTCGTTCGCGCTGATGAGCGTCGTCACGGCCAGGTTGACGCGGCCGGCGCGCGCCCACGCGTCGGCGACCGCCCGATGGCGCCCGGGCTGACCAGGATCCAGCGCCATGAGGGCCTCGAGCTGTCGGACCTGGTCGTCGGTACGGTTGGCGCGGCGGTACTGCTCGGCCAGGGCCTCGCGAGCCGGGACCATGGCGGGCGCGAGCGTAGTCGCTCGCTCGAGTGCACGGATCGCCTCACGCGTCCGCCGCTGCTGGCCGAGGCAGAGCCCGAGCAGGTAGTGGGCATCGGCACGCTGATCGTCGAGGCGGACGGCCTTGATCAGGGTCGCGGCCGCGTCGTCGATCCGGCCCTCCTGGACGAGGGCGAAGCCGAGCTTGTAGAGCACGGTCGCGTCACGGTCGTCGAGGCGCAAATACGCTTCGTAGTGACCGGCCGCACGGCCGAACCGTTCCTGCGCCATCTGGCTGTCGCCCAGCCATTCGAGCGGGCGGGGCGCCGCCGGGTCGAGGGTGGAGGCCTGCCTCAGATCCCGCATGGCCGAGCGGTGGTCGCCACGGCGGAGATACACCTCTCCGCGCTTGAGCCAGGCCAGCATCGAGCCCGGGCGCAACGCGATGGCCCCGGAAAAGGCCTCGATGGCGGCAAATCCCTCGCCGGCAGCCACGGCGGTGTCCCCGGTCGCGATCAGGGTCCGGTACTGGACATCTCGCCGGTACGTATCGAACCGATAGAAGGTCGTGCCAATCACCGCGAGGGCCACGGTCGCCAGAATCCAGTGCTTCATGACTCGCTCTCTCGGAACTTCCGCGGCGTTGCGGGTTCTAACGAGATGAGGCTATTCTACCGAGGTGACCGCGGAGTGGCCGAGCACATGGCCGTGAAGCCGGTTCCGGCCCTGGGGTGGCCGGGGGTTGAGGGCGGCGAGAGCGCGCTGCTCGAGCGGTGTGCGCTCGGCGACGAGGCGGCCTGCACCGAGCTCGTCGAGGACCATCAGCGAATGGTCTACCAGCTTGGGCTGCACCTGCTCGGCGATCCCCAGGAGGCCCTCGAACTGTCGCAGGAGGTGTTCCTCCGGGTGTTTCGGGGTCTGCATCACTTCCGGGGCGAAGCCAGCCTTCGCACGTGGATCTATCGCATCGTCGTCACTCAGGCGCGCAACCGCCAGCGGTGGTGGCGCCGGCGTCGCCAGGAGACGCACGTCTCCCTCGATGAGCACATCAAGACGAATGGCGATCTGGCGACGACCTCACCGACGGCATCACCGGAGCGTGTGCTGTCGCAGCGCGAACTGGCGCGTCGGCTGAGCCGGGCGCTGGAGTCGCTGCCATTCGACCAGCGTACGGCCATCGTGCTGCGGGAGGTGGATGGCCTGAGTTACGAGGAGATTGCGTTTTCGTTGGGTGTGGCGGTGGGAACCGTCAAATCGCGGCTCGCCCGTGCGCGCGAGTCGCTTCGTCGAGAGTTGAGGGACGCATGAAGGCCTCAGATTGCTCGGCCGTTCGTCGTCGACTCGAGGCGTTCCACGACGGGGAGTTGTCGTTCCCGCAGCGCGGGGACGTAGGGGCGCACCTGCGCGATTGCGCCGGGTGCCGCCTCGAGGCCTCGGAACTCGTGCGCGTGGGTGAGTTCGTTCGCGAAGGCGCGCAGGCCGCGGTGGCGATCACTCCAGTCGTTCCGGATCTGGCGTCGGCGGTCGTCGGCCGCCTCGAAGCCGAACACGACCGGTCGATCAGCGTGCGCCTGGGCCAGATGTTCGAGGACATGCACCTGGTGTGGGCGGGGCTGTCAGCCTCGGCGGCCACCGTGACGTGCGCGGCCCTGCTGTTCGGGATGTGGATCTCGCTGCCCCCTGAACGATCGGACTCGCTGGCTGGCGTGCTGGCGGCGCTCGCCGCGCCAGGCACGGACAGGAACCCCGTCTCGATCGACCAGCGGATGAGTCTGCCGCGGGTGACCGGGGAAGCGGCCGTGCCCGCGATGCTCGAGGGGGGCGCGACCGAAGAAGATCTCGTGTTCGCGCTGGCCGCGGTGGTGACGCAGGAAGGGCGCGTGGCGCACTCGCAACTGCTGTTGTCCAGCCGCAGCGACCGGGCCGAGGTGCTTCGCCTGATGAACGCCGTGCGCGAGGCACGGTTCCATCCGGCGAGCCTGCAGGGTAATCCCGTCGCCGTGAACCTCGTCTGGCTGATCACGCACACCACGGTGCGTGGCAAGGTCCACAGCTAACGCTGGGCCACCGCCGACGCCACGTTGTTCAGCGCATCGACGGCACGCAGCGTCACGGGCAGGTCGGCGCCGACGTCGAGGATCACCTCGAAGCGCTCCGCGCGCGAGTCGGCGATCCCGTCCACCGGGTAAACCTCGCGCCAGCGCGTGGCATCGAGCGAGTACTCGACGCGGTCGAGCGGCGAGTGACTGTCGGTGACCGTGAACGAAACCACGACACGCCCCTGCTCCGTTCGCACGCCGGTCACGGTGATCGCCGGCGGCGTGTTATCGATGTCGAACGCATCGCTCTCGCGTTCTCC
>CAYLZN010000328.1:0-909 GCA_964387935.1 uncultured Vicinamibacteraceae bacterium
GGGTGCGGCGACGAAGGATCGGCCCCAGAACTCGATCCCGTCGGGGTTGACTGGCTGGCCGTCCGGGCCTCGGACGAGTTCGTGACCGATGCGGTTGGCGGCACACACGAAGCAGCCGTTGGCCACGGCGTGGCTGCGCTGCATGAGTTCCCAGGCCTCGTGCTGGCGCGCGCCGTACTCCTCTTTCTCGGATGGATGCCAGCCGATGGCCGTCGGGTAGAACAGCAGTTCCGCTCCCTGCAGGGCGGTGAGCCGTGCGCCTTCGGGGAACCACTGATCCCAGCAGACCAGCACCCCGATGGTGGCGTAGGCCGTCCTCCAGGCGCGGAAGCCGGTGTCACCGGGCGTGAAGTAGAACTTCTCGTAGTAGTGCGGATCGTCTGGGATGTGCATCTTTCGGTAGAGGCCCAGCAGGCTCCCGTCGGCGTCGATGACGACCGCCGTGTTGTGGTAGAGCCCTCGGGCCCGGCGCTCGAACAGCGAGGCCACGACCACCATCTTGTGCCGGCGGGCGACCTTGGCGAACGCGTCCGTGGATGGGCCCGGGATGGGCTCGGCGAGGGCGAAGAACCGGTGATCCTCGACTTGGCAGAAGTACTGGGACGCGAAGATCTCCTGGGTGCAGGCGATCTGGGCGCCCTGCCGCGCCGCCCGCTCGAGCAGTTTCACCTGGCGGGCGCGGTTTCGGGCCGGATCCTCCACGCACGCCATCTGCGTCAGGGCCACCTGGATGACGGACGTCGAACGAGACGGACGAGAAGGCATGGCGCATCCTAGCATCGGTCATCACTTCAGGCTCAAGGGCTCAAGGCCCAGGGCTCAGGGCCGGGCCGGACCGAGTGCTCGAGCCCTGAGCCCGCGTTTGAGTGTCGGCCAGTCGGCCAACCTGCCGACCTGCAGGCCAACCCG
>CAYLZN010000328.1:919-6489 GCA_964387935.1 uncultured Vicinamibacteraceae bacterium
CTAGCATCGGTCATCGGTGCAGGCTCAAGGCTCAAGGCTCAAGGCTCAAGGCCCAAGGCTCAAGGCGCAAGGCGCAAGGCTCGAGCCCTGAGCCCGCCCTGGGCCCTGCGCCCTGCGCCCTGAGCCTTGGGCCCTGAGCCTTGAGCCCTGAGCCCGCCTTTGAGTGTCGGTCTGTCGGCCAACCTGCCGACCTGCAGGCCAACCCGACGTCGGCGAGATGACACGCGCCGGGGACTCGCATCGCCGCCGCGGCGGAAAACACGCAAGGATGCCCCTAACTCCCTGCGATCGGGCGCCGTCACGTGAGGCGCAGCCGTACGTCCCGGACGTCGGTGCGTCGGCACGCAACTTGTAGGAGCTTTACGCGGACACGCTGGCTTCGCGAAGCCATGCACTTGAAGGCGGGGGGAATTCATGAACCTGGCGCGCGCGTTTGGCCTCACGACAGACCTGGCGATCGATCTCGGCACGGCCAATACCTGTGTCTACGCGCCCGGTCGCGGCATCGTCCTGAACGAGCCGTCGGTGGTGGCGTTCAATACGGTGAGCTCCAAGGTCGAGGCTGTGGGCAATGCCGCCAAGGAGATGCTGGGGCGCACACCAGGCCACATGGTGGCCATCAAGCCCATGCGTGATGGGGTGATCGCCGACTTCGAGGCTGCCGAGAAGATGCTGGCCTACTTCGTCCGGAAAGCGCATCACCGCAGCGGCTGGGTCCGCCCCCGGGTGGTGATTGGCGTGCCGGCCGAGATCACGCCGGTTGAGCGGCGCGCCGTCCAGGAGTCGGCCTACCGGGCACGCGCGTCGGAAGTGCACCTCGTGGACGAAGCCATGGCCGCCGCCGTCGGAACCGGCATGCCGATTACAGAACCGACAGGAAACATGATCGTGGACATCGGCGGCGGGACGACCGACATCGCGGTCATCTCCCTGGCCGGCATCGTCTACAGCCGGTCGGTACGGGTCGCCGGTAACGAGATGGACGAGGCCATCATCGATCACATGAAGAAGGCCCATAGCCTGCTGATCGGGGAGCGGACCGCCGAGAACATCAAGATCGAGGTGGGGTCGGCCGCGCCGCTCGAGACCCGGCTGACCATGGAGGTCAAGGGACGGCACCTGACCGACGGCGTGCCGTCCACGGTCCTGGTCAATGACGGCGAGATTCGCGAGGCGCTGTCGGAAACCGTGGGGTTGATCGTCCGGGCCGTGCGAGACGCGCTCGAGCGGGTGCCACCGGAACTGTCCGCGGACATCTGCGAGCGCGGGATCGTCCTGACCGGCGGCGGGTCGATGCTCAAGAACCTGGATCTCCGCATCCGGCAGGACACGCTGCTGCCGGTGATGGTCGCCGAGGATCCGCTGTCGTCGGTCGTGATGGGCGCCGGCAAGATGCTGGACGACCCGTCGCTGTTGCGGCGGCTGGCGGCGTGAAGGACGGGCGTACGGCGTCCGACGTACGGCGTACGGCGGCGTACGGTTGGCGCGGCGGCGTGCCGTTGACGTGCGGCGACACGCTCGAGGGTCGCACGCCGCCTGCCGCAAGCCGCACGCCGCTCGCGGCAAGCCGGCGTTTCATCCTCCCGCGCAGGGCGGCCCGCTCAACACGCTGATCAGCATCACGGGATTCCGCCCGCGTCTGGCGATCGATGACGTCGTCCCGCGCGGGACCGTGACGAGCGCGCCCGCGTCGAGCGACAGGTCCTTGCCCCCGACCTTGACGGTCGCCTCACCCGCCACCACGTAGAGCGTCTCGTCCGCGTCGGCATTGCTGCGGTTGTCGAGCGGATCCCGCACCTGGAGGATCCTCGTCGTCGCGAAACCCGTGCACCCGACGACCGAGAGTTTCTGCGGTTCGCTGCGCCCGATGAAGTTGCTTTCGAGGAAGTCCGGCACGCGAACCGTGCGCACGTCTCCGGTCGGGCGGGCGACGGAGGATGCGGCCGGCACCGGGGTCGGGGCCGCTGTCGTCGGCGCGGGCGGCGGTGAGGGAGGCGGCGGCGCAGCGGTCAAGGCAACGACCACTTCCGGCGGCTTGACGCCGGCGGTGATGACCACTTCCCGTTCCAGGGTCACGAAGGCGTCCTTGCTGAAGCGCAGCCGGTACGTCCCGGCGCCGAGACCAGTCAGGGAAACGCGGCCGCTCGCATCAGATATCGCGTCGCGCTCCACCGGTCCCACCACACCGACCTGCACGCCTTCGAGCGGCCGACCTGCCCGGTCGGTGATCTCGACGTCGAGCGGCACGCGGGCCGGGCGGGCGGCGGCGCGTGGCGCCCGCGGCGCGGCCTGCCCTCCGATCTGGGCCTGCAGAGGCGGGAGCGCCACGAACGGCATGAGTGCGAGAAGCAGACTGAGCCTGAGGGGCGTTCGTCGCATACCAAGACTTCAGCCGACGACGAGGCTGGAGTCAAGGCTCAAGGCGCAGGGCTCGAGGCGCAGGGCACCATTGCAACCGGACGCGCGGGAAGACGGGATTGCGTGAGACTCTGCGTCCCACGTAGACTGCCGGCTTGACATGACTCGAGAAAGGAGATCATGAAAGTCGTCGTGCAGAAAATCGCCGTCGCGTTCGCTTTCTTGCTCGGCGTGCTGCCGAAGCTGGTGAGTGGGCAGGCGCTTGCGGTGCACCACGGTGTCGGGGGCGCGACGAGCGCGCCGGCCCCTGACCCGGCGGCACCACCACCAGCAGGCACTCAGGAGGCCGCCCGGGCCGGCGCCCAGGAGGCCGCGGCAGCCGCCGCCCCGGCGGCGAGCGAGTTCAAATGGAACTGGGATAACACGCTCATCTTCGGCCTCGGGTTCAGGCTCGAGGAGCGTGACGAGCGCATCATTGGCCTGGCCGCCGGCGGCGAGGCCTACGGCGTCAACGGCGACGACGGCAACCTGAACTACGACACGGGCATTTACGCCAACGCGGTGATGTGGACCACAGAGTTCGGGTTCAGCTACAAGGACTTCGGCGGGTTCTTCCGTGGGCTGGCGTTCTACGACTTCGAGAACGAGAACGGGGACCGGGCGCGGACGGAGCTGAGCGACGATGCCCTCCGCCGCGTCGGGAGCCGCGCCGAGGTGCGTGACGCGTTCGTGTACCAGCGCTTCAAGCTCGGGTCGCTGCCTGGCGAGGTGCGTGCCGGCTGGCAGGTGATCAACTGGGGCGAGAGCAGGTTCATCCAGGGGGGCATCAACGCGATCAACCCGCTCGACCTCAGTGTGCTTCGTGTGCCGGGTGCCGAGCCGCGTGACGTGCTGCTGCCAGTGGGCGCGGTGAAGGTCAGCGTCAAGCCCACGGGCAACACGTCGTTCGAGGGGTTCTATCAGTACACGTGGGAGGACCTGAAGCTCGATCCGGTCGGCAGCTACTTCAGCACGAGCGACATCGCGGGCGCCGGGGCCACGAAGGTGATGCTCGGGTTCGGCGCGGTGCCCGACACGGTGCCGGTGGGCCATCCGCCATTGCCGCCAGACAACAGCCCGATCGGCGCCGCGTTGCCGAAGAAGTGTCCGACCTCGCTCTGTGACGATCCCGACGACGGCGACGAGCCGAGCCAGCAGGGCCAGTACGGGGCGGCGATCCGGTATCTGGCCGAGGGGCTGGGCCACACCGAATTCGGCCTGTACTTCATCAATTACCACAGCCGGCTCCCGCTGATCATGGCGGTGACCGGCACCGAGAACGGGCTGCTCGGCGGGAACTACGCGGCGACGGCCAGCTACTACCTGACGTATCCGGAGGACATCGAGCTGCTCGGCGCGAGCTTCAACACGCGGCTCGGGCGCACGGGCATTGCGCTGCAGGGCGAGATCTCGCACCGCTGGCGCATGCCGGTGCAGCTCGACGATGTGGAGCTGCTGTTTGCGACATTGTCACCGTTGCGCCTGCTGTCGCCGAGCCCTCCGCTGGCCCCGGTCATCGGAGCCGGCGAGCTGTTTGCGCGCAACCAGATTGGCGCGTTCGGGTTCTCCGAGACGATCACGGGCTACCAGCGGTTCGAGACCACGAATCTCCAGTTCGCGGGGACCAGGGCGTTCAGCCAGGTGCTGTGGGCGGACCAGATGGTGCTGGTCGGCGAGATGGGCTGGGGCACCGTGCACGACTTCCCGGACCCGAACACGCTGCGGCTCGAGGCGCCAGGCACCCTCACGGGCGGCAACGCCATCTTCACGCAGGCGGGCCTGCAGCCGGCGACGCAGCTCGCGGACACGTTCGCGACGGAACACGCGTGGGGCTACGTGCTGGCGGGACGCTTCGCGTACAACAGTGCGTTTGCGGCGGTGAACGTGACCCCGCGGTTCTTTTTCAGCCACGACGTGCGCGGGACGTCGCCCGGCCCCGGCGGGAACTTCATCGAGGGCCGCAAGGCGCTCACGTTCGGGCTCGGCCTCCAGTACCTCATTAACTGGGAGTTCGACGTGAGCTACACGGACTTCTTCGGCGCCGAGATCGACGGCGATCTGTCGGCGAGGACCGCCGGGCGGTACAACCCAGTCGGCGACCGCGACTTCCTGGCGTTCAACATCAAGTACTCCTTCTGAGTCCTTCGACTCGCAAGTACAATGACGTATTGCTCGCTCAGGACGTAGTGCTGAGTGAGCAATTGCGGCGACACCGTGAGATCGAGACACGTCGCCGTAATTGCGAATCGAAGCACTGAGGCAGAGGCGTATGGACGGGTCGCGCCGCGCAGGCCTGGAGTCAAGGCTCAAGGCGCAGGGCTCAAGGCGCAGGGCTCAAGGCGGCGGCACCTCGGTGGTCGGCGCCGGCGCCGCGGCGCCGCGGTGTGCGGTCAGCAGGTTGCCGAACCGGAGGTTCGCTTCTCCGCGCGGAATGCGAATGAAGCGGCGCTGGCGAACCGTGGGGCGAGGGAAGGGATCCGAGAGCCCGGCGAGGTATTGCTCGCATCGACCGGCCAGGCCGAGATAGCGTGCGTCAAACCGCCACAACGTGCGGGTGCCCACTTCGCCCGAGCGGATGTCCACGGCGACGAGCCGCAATTCGATTTCGCCCTGAGGGGGTCACTGCCACGGGGACGACGGAACCCGGTCTCACGAACGTGTTGCCTGGCCCAGAGCCGTGCGCCCCAGGCCTCGAGCCTGCTCGAATGCCTACCTGATCCTCGTCGCCCTCGTGCACGTGCCCGCCGCCCAGAACTGCATGACGCCGTCCGGCCTGGGCGCATCCCAGTAGGTCGCGCGTTCGACGACAAGGGCGGGCGCCTCGGTCGCACCGATGGCAGGCTGGCTGTCGATGGCGACGGCGAAGCGACGATGCCGCGCTTCGGCAACAGCCAACCCCACCGGCACGTTCATCCGGCTCCAGGCCGCGATGGCGTAGTTGCGTGTTGCAACCGTTCCATCCTCGAATCGCACGGTGACGCCCACATTGCCCGGCACGTCGCTCATGTTCGCCACGAGCACGTACGTCTCGAGCCCGATGGCGGGATCCGCCTCGCCGTCGCTGACGAGCCACTCCCGCCCCGTTTCCGTCGCGCCCGCCGCGACGTGGCCCTCGGCCCAGGTCGCAAACGAGGGGCCGGGCCACCACATGGCGCGCTCCGCGATGACCGGCA
>CAYLZN010000329.1:0-6472 GCA_964387935.1 uncultured Vicinamibacteraceae bacterium
AGCCTGATGGTCCTCGTCGACACGTCGGTCTGGATTCGCTTCCTGTCCAATCGGGCGCCGTACGCCGCCGAACTCGATGACCTGCTGGCAAGGGAAGAGGCCGTCGGACACGACTTCGTCTTCGGCGAGCTCCTCATCGGCGACCGTGGTGCTCGTTTGCAACTTCTCGCCGATTACCTCGAGATGCGCCGGGCACCAGTCGTGGCCCATCACGAGGTCGCGGAGTTCGTCCGTCAGCGTCGGCTTCAGGGTCGAGGCATTGGTTGGATCGACGCGCACCTTCTCGCGTCCGCCCTCGTGGGTCATCTGAATCTCTGGACCGCGGATTCGCGGCTGGCAGCCGTCGCGAGCGAGCTTGGGATCGCCTTCCCGTGAACTCAGGCCGCGATTCCTCAGGCAGGGAGAGGCACGGCGAGGATCAACGCTCATGAAGCGACACAGCTCGAATCGCGTGCGCGGCTGCATCGGGACTGGTTCGACACATACACGACCGATTTGCCATCGGGCGGGATTGGCGACGCGATCTGGAGCGTCGATCCAGAACCGGTCACCCCCGCGCTCATGCGCCGCGTAGTCGACCGCCGTCCCGTCAGAATCGGAGCACGAGCGAGCCGGTGAACCGCGTGAAATCGAGATGCTCGTCTTCGAGGAGGTCGCCGCCGCCGATGAGGTCGCCGATCTCGAACGCCTCGAAGCTGCGGTAGTAGCGGTAGTCGGCGCGAATGCCGATGTTGCGCCCGAAGAAGAGCATGGCGCCGACGCCGAGGTCGTAGCCGAGGGCGTTGCTGTCGAACCCGAACGCATCGGTCGGCGACTCGATCCGTTGCCGGATCAGGCCGAGGCCACCCGCGACGAAGGGGCGCAGGCTGAATCCGGTCGGGTTGCCGAGAGGGACGCCAACCAGCACGTTCCCCATCCAGGTGAGCACGCTGTTGTCGCCGAAGAAGCGGTCGTCGGACTCAGCGAAGAAGTCCGGCGAGAATCCAATCTCCGTCTCGAACCCGAAGACCCCCCCTCGCATGTTGCCGTAGGTGACGCCGTACGCCTTGGGCTTGCGGTCTTCGAGTGCCGCGATATCGGCCGGCGTCGTGCCGGCGAGCGTGCTCCCGTAGAAGAACGAGATCCAGCGGTCGGCATAGGCCGGTGCGGGCGCCGCGGCGAGCAGCAGGACGAGGGCGGTGCGGGTGACGGCGCGTGAGCTCATCGGGTCTCCAGTCATGCGTGCACGAATCATACGGGAGCCTGGCCTTGACAGCGAGTGGCCCTGCAGCTCACCGTGGAGTTGACGACGTGACCGACCTCTGGAGCGAACGGGCGGAGCACTACCGGACGAGCGAGGCCCACCGGGAGGGCCCCGATCTCGACCTGATCGTCGAGTGGGCCGCCGGAGCCGGCACCGCGCTGGACGTTGCGACCGGCGGCGGCCACGTGGCCCGGCGCCTGCGCGAGGCCGGGATCCGGGTCGTCAGCAGCGATCCGGCACCCGGCATGCGACCCGATGCTGTGTGCGCAGCCGAGCACCTTCCCTTCGCTGACGGCAGTTTCGACGTGGTCGTCACGCGACTCGCCGCGCATCACTTCACCGACGTCCGCCAGGCGGTCCGGGAGATGGCGCGCGTCGCCGCCACATCGGTGCTGATCGTCGACAACCGGTTCATGGGCGAAGATGTCGAGGAGGCGGAGACGCTGCGCGACCCGTCGCACGTTCGGAACTACAGCGAGGTCGAATGGCACTCGTGCGCCGAGTACGCGGGCCTCGCGGTGGAAGACGTGCGCGCGTTCCAGAAACCGATCGGGCTCCAACCCTGGCTCGACCGCTGTGGCTGCGCAGGAGCCGACGCCACGCGCGTCGTCGAACTTCTCGGCGACCGGGTCCGAGGCGAGATGGTCGTCCTCGACCGGATCGCGCTCCGTTGCTCGGTTACCCGCCGACCCGCGTGACCACGGCTGCGCCCGTGATGTGCTCGACGGAAACCGTCCCGGCCTGGCGCATGACCAGCTCCAGTTCCCGGCGGAGCAGGGTGAGCACCGTCTCCACGCCTTCCTGGCCGAACGCGCCGAGCCCCCAGATGTAGGGCCGGCCGATGCCGACCGCGGTCGCCCCGAGCGCCAGCGCCTTGAAGATGTCGGTCCCGCGCCGGACGCCGCCGTCGAGCACGATCGGCGCGCGGCCCCTGACGCCGGCCACCACGTCCGGCAGGCACTCGATTGTCGCGCGCTGGCTGTTCTCGGCGCGGCCGCCGTGGTTCGATACGAAGAGGCCGTCGACGCCGTGCTCCATCGCGAGCTCGGCGTCCTCGCGCGTGACGATGCCCTTCAGGAGGACCTTCATGGCCGTCGCGTCCCTGAGGCGCTTCACGAACTCCCAGGTCGGCGTCCCCACTTCAGGAATCGGCGGCCCGGGCTCGAACGCGGCCAGCATCGGCTTGCGCCGGTTGTCGGCCTCGCCCACGAGTCCGCTGACGCCGGGCGCGGGCTTCCCGCCCTTGTGGCAGGCCGAGCAGTCGCGCGAATCCGCCTGCGCGGCGCGCTGCATTGTTTCGCGATTGCTGCCGCCGAGCAGGTCCACGGTGAAGACGATCGCCGGACACCCGGCTCGCTCGGCGCGCGTGATGATCTGCCGCGTCTGGTTCCAATCGGCCCGATGGTAGAGCTGGTACCAGACCGGTGCACCCCGCGCGGCGATCACGTCCTCGACCGAGCTCGTCGTCACGGTCGAGAGCACCTGCAGGTGGGCCCTGGCCTTTGCGGCGCGAGCCACGGCGAGTTCGCCTTCCGCGTGAAAGGCCTTCTGGCTGCCGACCGGGCACAGCACGATCGGCGTCCCCCAGCGCACGCCGAGCATCTCGACCGACGGATCGATCCGGCTGACGTCCACGAGCCGGCGGGCGCGCAGCGCGTATCGGTTGAACCCGTCACGATTCGCACGAAGCGTCGCGTCGTCGTCGGTGCCTGTCATCAGATAGCCCCAATGTGCGACGGGGATGCGCGCCCGCGCCACGGGCTCGAAGTCGAAGACGTTGAGCGCCTCGCCCGGCGACGAGATCACCGCAGCGTCCGGCGCGGCCTGACCGACGAGGGCCAGCGCCTCCGACCGGTCGCGCCGGGAGCCGGCGAACAGGCGGGCCACCATCGTCGGTTCGATCCCGGCGGCCGCCAGGAGCGGGCTGGCGGTGACGTACGTGAGGAAGGCGCGTCGCGAGGTTCGGTCGGGTGGCGGCATGGGTCCGTGATTCTACCCGACGCCGGTGCCTGGGCCCTCGGGGGGCGTCTGTTCAGTCGTCGCCCAAGGGGGAGAGGCGATGGCCCCGTGGCCGCCTTGGCCTCGGGTCAGGCCGTGGTGCTCATCCTGATGAAGCGATCGCAACGGGCGAAGGACTACCCGGTCATCGGTGAGCTGGCCGCGAAGCTCCCGCCTCCGAGGGAACTGGAATTCACGACCGACCCCGATCGGCTGCTGGCGCTGGCGCCGAACCACGGCCGGGACAGCGCGCGGCCCGCCGTCCGCGCGGCTGACGTCCGCGGCACGCAGGCTGCCGGCGGCCCATGACACGGTCGTCGCTCTCGCCGAGCGGCTGCTGCCCCGTGTGCCTGCCGACGCGGGAGACCCCGATGCCCCAGCTCAGTGAAGACGACCTGAACCTCGCGGAACTATCGGACGAGGAACTCGACCTGGCGTGGGACCTGTGGTTCGACCTGGCCCAGGTGACCAACGACGACGACCCCATGTGGACGCACGGAGTGTTCGCGGAGGTTGCTCCGCCGGTCGGCGGCGAGAAGGCCGAAGCGCCGTAGCAGCCAAAGCCTCACCGAGCGCATCCCGCAAGCCGGTGTCAGCGCGAAGCCGCGCCGGCGCGAGGGAGCTGCCGCCAGTTCACCGCGAGATCGATGCGGTTGCGGACGTCCGCGGTTGCACGCTTGACGACGAGCAGGCGCGTGCCGTCGGGCGAGACGTCGTACGAGCGGCCGGGCGTGTCGACGAAGTCGGTCTCGAACCGCAGCCGCGGCGCGTCCCACCGCAGATCCGGCTGCGTGCGCACCCGGACCGACATCCAGCGGTTCCCGTTCCGGAAGAAGAGCGCGCCGCACTGGCACCACACAGGCTCGCCTCCGCCGCCCGTGGAGATCTGTCGGGCACTCGCCCCGTCAGGGAACGACCGCACGAAGATCTCGACCTGGCCCGTCTCCACCGACGCATACGCGACCCAGCGACCGTCGGGCGAGAAACTCGGCATGTGGCCAGCGAACGTGAGCTCGGGTGTCTGCGCCGGAGCGCCGTCTGCGCCGGTGAACGACACGCTGGCGATGGCGCCGCCCACCGTGCTGAGCGCCAGGACCCGCGCATCGGGCGACCACGAGTACGCGCCGAGCGGTCGGTCGGCGCGGCCCGCGATTTCCCTCGGCGAGCCACCGCCGTCGTGGCGCTGGGACAACACGCGAGAGTGGCTGCTCTCATCCGTCCACGCGCGAATGGCCAGCCTCCGGCTGTCAGGGCTCCAGAGAGGCCAGCCGCTGCTCTCGCCGACCACCAGCCGCCGGCCTTCGCGCCGCGCGAAGTCGTAGATCCAGACGTAGTCGGTCACATCACCCACGTGCACGGCGAGCGATCGGCCATCGTCCGAAAGGTCGACCACGCCATAGGTGGCGGCTGGCGTGTGCAGGTACTCGGTCTGTCCCCGTTCGTCCACCCACGCGAGCCGGCCCAGGGCCCGTTCCCCGCCAGGGACGTACGCGATCACCTGGCCCGAGGCGGTCGCGTGCACCTGCTGGAACAGTGACTCCATGGAGACGCCAGAGGCGATCGGACGCGATTCGCCCGTGGTCACGCCCTTCTCGGGATCGAACGCGATGACGTGCAGCGTCGCCGCCCGTGCAAACACCAGGGTGTCCTCATCCAGGAACCTGGCGTCGTATCCCGAGGGGATGACGACCGTGGCGGGACCGCCGGCGAGCGGAACGACCGAGACGCTCGCGTAGTCGCCGCTGATGCTGCGCATGTGATCCGTGCGCAGCGCCCATCGACCGTCCAGCGAGACATCACTGAACCTCGCGTAACTGTCGTCGGGTTGCTCGACCTTCGACGGACGGCCGCCGGCCGCGCTGACGCGCCACAAGCCCAGGCCGTAGTCCGTGCTGAAGTAGATCGTGTCGTCGCGCGTCCATCGGGCCCGGACGGGCGTCTGCGCCTCGCAGACCGTCACCGGCGCGCCGCCGTCCAGCGGAACCTTCTTGACCTTGTCGTCGGTGAGGAAGCCAAGCGAGCGGCCGTCTGCCGAGAAGAAGGGGAAGATCGCGCCCTCGGTGCCCGCCACGGGCACGACGGTCGAACCCGACAGCTCGCGCAGGTACAGCATCGTGCCCGTGGAAGCCTGCCCGACATAGGCCAGAGCACGTCCATCCGGCGACAGGGCGAGCACCGTGCTGTCGAATCCAGCGCGGGGCACCCGGGTGCCGAGCACGAGCGGCGCTGTGTCCGGCAGCTCGATGGTCGCCCGCACGAGGCCCTCGTGGCCGGCAAGGGTGGCTTCAGGCGTGGATGTCCCTGGAGCGAGAAACAGCCAGGCGGCGACGGCGCCGCACGCCGCTGCCGCGGTCAGACCGAGGATGAGGAGAAGCAGGAATCGGGGGCGCTGCGCCGCCCCGGCCGGCGTCACTGGCGCCGCCGAGACCGTTGCAGCACTGGCCGGGGCCGGCTGGCGGACGAGATCGTCGAGCGCGATCCGGGCCTCGCCGATGTCCCGGAGGCGTCGCTTCGGGTCGCGCTCGAGGCACCGCTCGAGCAACTGCCGGAGCGCCGGGGGCGTCCCAGCGGGCAGCGCCGACCAGTCGATGTCCTGCCGCAAGACCGCAGCGAGCACGTCGGACAATTCCTCACCGGCGAATGCGCGCCGGCCGCTCACCATCTCGTAGAGCACAGCACCGAAGGCCCAGATGTCCGCGCGCCGATCTACGCGCTTGCCGCGAGCCTGTTCGGGCGCCATGTACGCCGCGGTGCCGAGGATGATGCCCGCCTGTGTGTGAGCCGGCGAGGTGATGGTGGGAGAGTCGACCGGCGTCTGGCCCTGAGCCTGGAGCCCCGAGCCTGGAGCCTGGTCCACCGCCTTGGCGAGCCCGAAGTCGAGCACCTTCACCGTGCCGTCGGGCCGCACCTTGACGTTGGCGGGCTTCAGGTCCCGGTGGACGATGCCCTGCTCGTGGGCGGCCTCGAGGGCCTCGGCGATCTGCCGCGCGATCGGGAGCGCCTCCTCGAGCGGCAGGGGACCGCGCGTGAGGCGCTGCGAGAGGTCCTCACCCGCCACCAGCTCCATCACGAGGGCATGAACGCCGTTGCTGTACTCGAGGCCGTGGACGTGCGCGATGTGCGGATGATTCAGCGCCGCGAGCAGTTCCGCCTCGCGCTGGAACCGCGCGAGCCGTTCCGGGTCGCGCGCGACCGCGGCCGGCAGCACCTTCAGCGCGACGTCGCGTTTGA
>CAYLZN010000330.1:0-6468 GCA_964387935.1 uncultured Vicinamibacteraceae bacterium
GTCTTCGTCCCGACGAAGAACCTCGAGGCCGCGCAGGCGAAGGTCGCCGAGTGGCACGCGATCGTGGTCAACGAGCTGAAGACCGTGGAACCGGACCGGGCGATCACGGCCACGAAGGCCAAGACCCGCAAGGGCCTGGTGCTGAAGAAGAAACTGCAGAAGCAGATCCTCCAGGTGCTCAGCGCCCTGCCGCACGGGGTGATGAAGATGAGCGCCGACATCCCCGGGCTGGTCGAGACGTCGACCAACGTCGCCGTCGTCACGGTGGCCGGCAGGACGAAGAAGACCCTCTCGGTGGCCACCAGCCAGCGCAGCTCGGTGGCGTCGGAGATCCGCGAGATCGCGCAGACGGTCCGCACGATCTTCGAGATGGGCGGAGCGGATGTGACGCAGGGCGACGGCTATCCGGGCTGGCAGCCCAACATCGACTCGCCGATCCTCAAGACGGCCAAGGCGTCCTACAAGCGGCTGTTCAAGAAGGAACCCGAGGTGAAGGCCGTGCACGCCGGCCTGGAGTGCGGCATCATCGGCGAGAAGTACCCGGGCATGGACATGGTGTCGTTCGGGCCGACACTCGAGGGCGTCCACTCACCCGACGAGAAGATCCACATCGACACGGTGCCGAAGTTCTACCAGTTCCTGCTCGGCATCCTCGACGACGTGTCGAAGAAGTAGCGGATCAGTTTCCAGTTTCCAGTTTCCAGTTCAAACAAGACGGGCACGCGGAGCCATCGGGTTCCGCGTGCCCGTCGCCGTCTTGGGCCCGGCCGTACGCCGTACGTCGTACGCCGTACGCCCTTACATCACCGCCGTCGGAGGCGCCGGTTCGTCCGGTGCGCCTGCCTTGGAGAGCGGCACGTAGATCAGGTACGCCGCCAGGATGACTGCGAACACGATGGCCATAGGGCTCGCCAGCGGCCACGTGATGCTCCAGAAGCTGTTGCGGAAGAAGACCACCGCCGCCACGAACAGCCCCATCAGCGCTTCGCCGGCGATCAGGCCGGAGGCGACCAGCACGCCGGTGTTCTCCACGCGCGCCGACTGCGCGGCGTTGTAGCCGCGCGCCTTCACCTGGCGGTCCACGTAGCCGCGGATCATGCCGCCCACGAAGATCGCGAACGTCGTCTCGAGCGGCAGGTACATGCCGACTGCGAACAACATCGGGCTCCGCACCTGGATCAGAATGAGGGAGATCCCCATCGCGATGCCGACGACGACGAGGGGCCACGCCATCTCACCGCCGACGATGCCCTGCGCGAGGGTCGCCATCAGACCCGCCTGGGGCGCCGAGAGCGCGCGATCGCCGAAGCCCGTCCCGCCTTGCGCGATGTTGGAGAAGTGGAGCACGTAGAGCGGGAAGAACAGCAGCGCGCCAGACACGATGACGCCGATGAGATCCCCCACCTGCATGCGCCACGGGGTGCCGCCCAGGATGTGCCCGACCTTGAGGTCCTGGAGCATCTCGCCGGCCACCGCCGACGACACGCACACCACGGCCGCGACGCCGAGCACCGCCGCCACGCCCTGTCTCCCGGTCGCGCCGACGGTCACCATGACGAGCGCGGCGATGATCAGCGTGGCGAGCGTCAGGCCGGAAATCGGGTTGTTCGACGACCCGATCATGCCGACCAGGTTCCCCGACACCGCGGCGAAGAAGAACCCGGCGATGAGCATGACGATCGCCGCGAACATCGCCGGCCCGAGCGCCCCGGTGAAGAAGTTGTAGATGGCGATCATCAGGACGAACGTCGCGGCGATCCCCATGAGGACGACCTTGAAGTTCAGGTCCCGCTCGGTGCGGTCGGTCGCCTCGGCGGCCCCGGCGGACTTCTTGAGGTCCGCCACCCCGCGCTTGATGCCGATCGCGAGGTTCTTCCGCATCCGGTACAGGGTGAACGAGGCACCGACCAGCATCCCCCCGACCGCGATGGGCCGCACCACGAACCGCCACAGCGCATTGGCGAGCGCCACCCAGGTCTCCTCGGCGCCGGGTTCCATGCCCCGCGACGCGGCGAAGTCGCTCATCAGCGACGGCCCGAGGAAGAAGACGAGCAGCGGCACGAACAGGCCCCATGCCAGGAGGCCGCCCGCGAAGTTCAGGGACCCAAGGATGGGCCCGATGATGTACCCCACGCCGACGTAGGCCGGACTCACCGCCGGCGCGGAGATCACCGACGTGCCGCCCGCCTTCACCGCGTAGTCGGTGGGCCGGAACCCCAGCCGCACCAGGCTGCGCCCCATTTCTCCGACGTGCACCACGAAGTCGTTGGACGCCGCGAAGATGCGCAACTGCGCCAGGAACTGGATGACGGCCCCCACGCCCATCGCCTTGAACAGCTGCCCGGCCGCTTCGGACCCGCGCTGGCCGGCCTTGTGGATCTCACTGGCCGCCACCGACTCTGGAAACGGCAGTTCCCGGTCCTCCACCATCACCCGCCGCAGCACCGTCACGAACATGATCCCGAGGATGCCGCCGACGATCATGAGCGCGGACGCCGTCAGGTAGTCCTTGACGGTGTCGAAGCTCCAGAGGTGCAGGATGACGAACGCAGGCAACGTGAAGATGGCGCCGGCGGCGACCGACTCGCCAATCGATCCGACCGTGCGCGCGTAGTTCTCTTCGAGGATGTTCCCCTTGAAGAGCCGCAGCACCGCCATGCTGATGACCGCGGCCGGATAGGTGGCCGCGATGGTCATTCCCGCCCGAAGCCCCAGATAGGCGTTGGCGGCTCCCAGGATGACGCTCATCAGGAGGCCCAGGATGAGGGCCCGCATGGTGGACTCGGGAAGCGTGGTGGATGCCGGGACGAAGGGCTGGAACGCCTGGCCCTTCGTGTCCGACGTGTCCTTGCGTGGAGAAGGGGTGGCTGCCATAGCGCGGGCATCTTAGCACGGGGCCGCATGGCGTCCGCTGCTGCGATAAGCTGATGGCCATGAGCCTGCTCCGGTGGATCACAGCGGGCGATGCCAGGGCCTCGATGCTGCCCCTCGCGCTGCTCCTCCTGCTGGCAGGAGGGGACCATGCCGCCGGGCAGGGACGGACGGCGGCCGCTCGCCTCGTGGCCACCACCGTGGGGGCCTTGCGCACGTATCCCGTCTTCTTCCATGCGCAGACGGTCAGGGTCCGCGGGACCGTGCGCGTCACGGGAGGTCAGGCCAGCCTGGCACACGGCGATCATGCCGTGCTGCTCGCCGGACCTCAGGCCGACGGCCTGGCCGCAGACGAGACGACCCTCGTCGACATCACCGGCGTCTTCGCTGACGTGGGACGCCTGACGGAAGGCGACCCGCGTCTCACCGGCGTCGATGTCACCCGGCTCTCGCAGGAGCGCCTCCAGAAGCCCTGGCCCGGCGTCGGAGAACTTCCCCTGCTGCTCGTCGCCTCGACGGCGCCGGCGGAGCCCTTCCCCGCGCCCAGTCTCCGCGCCCTCGCCCTCGCGCCCGAACGGTACCTGGACACGAGGGTCACGGTCTCGGGGCGATTCCGCGGACGTAACCTGTACGGGGATCAGCCAGACGCGCCCGGCCGCAGCAACTGGGACTTCGTGTTGCAGGCGGCCGAGGCGTCGGTGTGGGTGACCGGCCTCCGCCCGCGCGGCCGTGGCTTCACGCTCGACGGGCTGTCGCGGGTCGATACGGACCGCTGGCTCGAAGTCTCTGGCCTCGTGAGACGGGACCGTCATCTCGTCATGGTGGAGGCCGCGAGTCTCCGACTCATCGAGCCTCCGCCTGCGCCGGCCCCCACCGAAGCCGTTGCGCGCGTCCCGATGACCGGGCCTCGCCCCGTGGTCGTCTTCAGCGCGCCGACGGCGGACGAGACCGACGTCCCTCCGACGACGCGGGTGCGAATTCAGTTCTCACGAGACCTGCTCCCGGCCTCGACGAAGGACCAGGTGCGCGTCAGCTACCTCGGGGCCGAGTCCACCGAACGAGGCGAGCCGCAGCCGCCCGCGATCGCCTTCACGAGTCGCTACGACGAGGGCACGCGCATGCTGGAACTGCGGTTCGCTGCCCCGCTCGAGCGGTTCCGCACGGTGCGCGTCGAACTGCTCGACGGCATCCAGGCCACCGACGGCGTGCCCCTCGTCCCATGGAGCCTTACGTTCTCCGTTGGCGGATGAGCGGGGCGCGCGCTGCGCCGGCTCCCCCTCGGCCCAGGTCCGCTCGTCCGCCCCGGCGGCCGCAGCAGTGCGCAGTGCGGCGACGGGGGCGGCAGCGAACGCAGGCACCACGGGGAGGGCCTGGTGATCAATGAAAACGCCCGGGCCGCTGTCAGCGACCCGGGCGGGAACTTTCACGGGAGCCCTGTTCGGGGCGTGATTACGACCGGGCAGCCACCCTCTTGGTGGCCACCGCCGTGCCGCCGGCGGCCGACTTGGCCATGGCCTGGGAACGCCGGGCCGTCGTCTTGACCGGAACCGCCACGACCGGCGCGGGTGGCGCCGGCGCAGGCTTGGCGATGGGACGGCTCTTGACGGCAATGCACGAGTCCAGCGCCGTGTCGACACGCTGCTCCACCTGGGGCAGCGGGTCGCGGGTCACCTCGGCGATCTCCGACACGACGAGGAACCGGGCGCGATCCAGCATTCGCTTCTCACGGAACGACAGGGTCTTGGACTTCGCCAGGAAGGTCAGGCTCTTCAGCACCTCGACGACATCGTAAAGGGAGCCGGTACGCATCCGGTCCGAGTTGTCCTTGAAACGGCCCTTCCAATTCTGCTGACTATCGATCTTGCCGTCACTCAACTGGCTGAACAGGCGGCTCACCTCGTCGCCGCCGACCGCGCATCGCAGCCCGACGTCCGACACGTTGTTGACGGGCACCAGCACCGTCGTGTCGTTGGCCACCATGCGCAGTTGATAGAACCCGCAGGTGGTCCCCATGATCGTCTTCGTTTCGATACGCTCGACTACGCCGAGGCCGTGATTCGGGTAGATGACCTTGTCTCCGACATTGAATGTCACAGGACCCCCGTCAGAATGGCTTCGTTGTGTGGACCAGCGTGCAAGGAGTGTCGCGAGACGAACAACGTCCCGATTATAGCCCAACTGGTTGCGTCCGCGGCCGGGAAATGCGCCAAAACTTGTGCTTTTGCGCCGCGGTTGCGCGGTAAAGCTCATCCATTCATCACACAAGGTGTAGCATACTAACGAGTTGCGGCAGGCTCCGCCGACCACACCCTCGTGGCGGCCTCTCGTCCGTCTGCCGCGGAGCACACGGCAATGGACAGCATCGTACGCACGTTCGGCTTTGCCTCGATTCCGGCCCTCCTCCTGACGGCCGGGCTGATGGGGGACCGTCCCGGCGCCGGGTCGCGGGAGTCAGCGACGATGACGACGGCCGTGAGTCTGTCCGCGACGCAGGCGCCCGCGAAGGCCCAGGCCCCGGCCCCAACGAGTCAGAGCCTCGCGCCATTCGTCCCGACGCCGCAGGACGTCGCGGAGCGTATGCTCGAGCTGGCGGGTGCCACCAGGAACGACGTCGTCTACGACCTGGGCTGTGGTGACGGGCGTCTCGTGGTGACCGCGGCGAAGAAGTACGGCGCGAGAGGAGTTGGCGTGGACATCGACCCGGAACGTATTGCTGAGTCGCAGGCCAACGCCAAGGCCGCGGGCGTGGAGGGCCTGGTGACGTTCCGAGTCCAGGACGCCATGACCGTTGACGTTTCGCAGGCGACGATCGTCACCCTCTACCTGCTGTCCTCGTCCAACCTGAAACTGAGGCCGCACCTGACGAAACAGCTTCGGCCTGGCGCGCGCATCGTGTCCCATGCCTTCAGCATGGGTGACTGGCGGCCGGACAAGGTCGACACCTTCACCGACGCCAACGGCAGCACCCGCACGCTGTATCTGTGGAAGGCGGACGGCCAGGTGCGGCCGTAGACCATCCGCCCCGTCGCGGGGACGCTCAGCTATTCCGCGGCGGGCTCGGCCTCCGGCCCCCTGCCGCCCAGTTCACGGTCGATCTCCAGCAACGAGGGCGCATCGTCGCCGACCATGCGGAGCTTCGCCACGATTTCGCGCATGGACTTCTCTTCCTCGACCTGCTCGTTGACGAACCACTGCATCTGGACGGCCGTGTCGAACGCCCTCTCCTTGAAGGCCAGCTCGTAGAGGGCGTTGATCTGCTGGCTGACGCCCTGCTCCTGCTTGTAGGCCGTCTCGAACACGTCGAGCAGGGACTTGAACTCCCCCTTCGGCTCGCCGAGGGCGGTGAGCTGCGGCCTGGCGTCCTTGGCCAGCATGAAGTCGAACAGGCGCATCGCGTGGCCGTACTCCTCCTGGCTCTGGAGGCGGAACCAACTTGCGGCGCCGACGAAGTTGGCGGACTGGCAATGGGCCGACATCGCGAGGTAGGCGTACGAGGCCATGAGCTCGTTGTTGATTTGCTGGCTGATGGCGTTCTGAACGGGCTGAGGCAGCATGAGGCGCTCCGGGGGGAGGAGGGACGGTTCTTGTTTGGGCCAG
>CAYLZN010000331.1:0-6427 GCA_964387935.1 uncultured Vicinamibacteraceae bacterium
GTCGATGACGCGCGGGTCGCCAGCCGGCAGACCGGGAATCACCGCCGGCCGCGAGCCGGTGGCGAGCACGCCGTGCTCGAAGCGCACGGTCACCTGGCCATCGGCCGTTGCCACGGCGAACGTCTGCGGATCGGCGAGCGTGGCGCGCCCCTGGACGAACGTCACCTTGCGCTGCCGTGCGAGCTGCCCGGTTCCGGCCGTCAGCTTCTCGACGACCCCTTGCTTGAACGTGCGCAGCCGGTCGAGGTCGATCCGCGGCGCGCCGAAGTCGAGGCCCCACGCGCTCGCATGTTGCGCCTCTGCGACGAGCCGCGCCACGTGCAGCAGCGCCTTCGAGGGAATGCAGCCTCGGTACAGGCACACGCCGCCAGGGTTCGGGTTCTCGTCGATGAGCGCCACGCTCCTCCCGAGGTCGGCCGCCAGGAACGCGGCGGCGTAGCCGCCCGGTCCCGCGCCGAGCACAGCCACTTGCACGGTGGTCTCAGTCATGTCGGGTCATCCCTCGAGCGACAGCAGGAACGGCTGCTCGAATGCCTCGGCCACCCAGCGCAGGAAGCGGATCCCGTCCGCGCCGTCGATGACCCGATGATCGTAGGACAGTGAGAGCGGCAGCATCAGGCGAGGCTGGAACGCGCCGTCCTTCCACACCGGCTGCATGCGCGCCCGGGACAGCCCGAGGATCGCCACCTCGGGATGGTTCACGATCGGCGTGAAGTACGTGCCGCCGATGCCTCCCAGGTTGGTGATTGTGAAGCAGCCGCCTTCGAGGTCCTCCGCCGTCACCTTGCCCGCGCGCGCTTTCTCGGCCGCTTTCGCGAGTTCCACGGACAGCTCGAAGATGTTGCGCTTGTCCACGTCGCGCAGGACCGGCACGAGGAGCCCGCGATCCGTATCGACCGCCACGCCGACGTTGACGTAGTGCTTGAGGACGACCTCCTCGGTCGCCATGTCCACCGAGGCGTTGAACTGGGGGAACTTGCGCAGGGCCGCGGCCACGATCTTGAGCGCGATGGCCGTCATCGTGAGCTTGCCGCCGGCAGCCTCGGCCCGGGCCGAGAAGCGTGTTCGCAGATCCTCCAGATCGGTCACGTCCGCGTTGTCGCACTGCGTGACGTGGGGCACGGTGAGCCACGCCCGCGTGAGGTGCGCGGCCGTCTTGCGCCGAACGGCGCGCATCGGCTTGCGCTCCACAGGCCCCCACCTGGCGAGGTCTGGCAGGGGCGCCGGCGCGAGCGCCAGCGCGCCCACCTCGTTCGCCGGCCGCGGCCCCCCCGACGACATGATGCGCTTGACGTGCGCCTTCACGTCCTCCGCCGAGACGCGGCCGCCCGGGCCGGAGCCGGTAACGGTGTTGATGTCCACGCCGAGTTCACGGGCCACCCGACGCACGGACGGCGCGGCGGGCGCCAGACGCCTCGGCGCGCCCTCGCGCGAGGGCAGGCTGACCACGGCGCCCCGGCCGCCCCCGGCTGCGAGCGTCGCCTCTGCCTCGGCTTCCGCGAGCGCGTACTCGACCAACCCGGGTTTGTCCGGCTGGTCGCCCGCGGAGGCCGTGAGCGTTTCCGACGCCGAAGGCGGTCCGGCGGCCGCGTGCACACGCTGCACCGTGAACGGCGGCGGCGCCGTCGGCGCCGCCCCGGTCGTCTCCACGACGATCACCACGTCGTCGATGGTGACCTTCGCGCCTTCCTTGACCCGCACCTCGATGACGCGGCCGGACACGGAAGAGGGCACCTCGATGGTCGCCTTGTCCGTCTCGAGTTCGAGCAGCGCCTGGTCGCGCACGACGGTGTCGCCAACGTTGACGAGCACGCGGAGCACGTCGCCACCGGCCACGTTCTCGCCGAGCGAGGGCAGGCGGACCTCCACCGGGCCCGGGCCTCCGGCGGCGGCAGGCGCCGCCGCGGGTACGGGCGCGGCGTCCTGCCGCGCGTCCGTCGCGCCGGGACCTGACGCCGCGACTGTCAGCACCGCGTCGCCGACCCTGATCTTCTGGCCCTCTTTGACGAGCAGCGCGGTCACGCGTCCTTCGACGGACGCCGGGACTTCGACGGTCGCCTTGTCGGTCTCGAGTTCGAGGACCGGCTGCTCGCGGGCGATCGTGTCGCCCACCTTGACGAGCACGCGGAGCACATCGCCGCCGGCGACGTTCTCGCCGAGTTCGGGCAGGTGGAAATCGACTTCCATGGGTTCGTCCGTCCCTCGTCGGTCAGGCCGTGGCCGGGTTGACCTTGTCTGGGTTGATCTCGAGGTCCTTCATGGCGCGCTCGACCACGCTGGCCTCGATCAGTTTCTCGCGCAGGAGCGCGTGCAGGGTGGCCACGGTCACGAACCGGGCGTCCACCTCGAAGAAGTCGCGCAGCCCGGCCCGGCTTTCGCTCCGGCCGAAGCCGTCGGTGCCGAGCGCCGTGACCGGGCGATTGACCCATCGATCGATCGCGCGTGGCAGCGCCTTGATGTAGTCCGAGGCGGCGACCACGACGCCGGGAGTGTCACCGAGGCACTCCGTCACATAGGGCGCGCGCGGCGTCGCCGCCGGGTGCAGCATGTTCCAGCGCTCCGCGGCGTTGCCGTCCCGGTACAGCTCGGCGTAGCTCGTCACGCTCCAGACGTCCGCCGACACGCCGTACTTCTCGGCGAGCAGCTCCTGGGCCTTCACGACCTCCGGGAGGATGGCCCCGCTGCCGAGCAGCTGGGCGCGGAGTTTCGACCGCCGTCCCTCGGACGCCCGGAGCCGGTACAGGCCCTTGAGGATGCCCTCGCGTACGCCCTCGGGCATGGAGGGCTGGGCGTACTGCTCGTTCATCACCGTCAGGTAGTAGAACAGGCTCTCGCCGTCCACGTACATCCGGCGGATGCCATCCTGGATGATCGCGGCGAGTTCGAAGGCATACGCCGGGTCGTAGCTCTTGCAGGTGGGCACGGGCAGGGCCAGCACGTGGCTGTTGCCGTCCTGGTGCTGCAGTCCCTCGCCCGCCAGCGTCGTCCGGCCCGAGGTGCCGCCGAGCAGGAACCCGCGCGTGCGCATGTCCGCCCCCGCCCAGACGAGGTCCCCGATCCGCTGGAAGCCGAACATCGAGTAGAAGATGAAAAACGGGATCACGTTGACGCCGTGGGTGGCGTACGCGGTGCCCGCCGCGATGAACGACGACATCGAGCCGGCCTCGGTGATGCCTTCCTCGAAGATCTGCCCGTTGGTGGCTTCCTTGTAGTAGAGCAGCGTGTCCATGTCCACCGGCTCGTACAGCTGCCCGACGTGGGAGTAGATCCCGACCTGACGGAAGAGCGACTCCATGCCGAAGGTGCGCGCCTCGTCTGGCACGATCGGGACCACGAGCCGGCCGAGGTCGGGGTCGCGCAGGAGCTTCGACAGTAGCCGGACGAACACCATGGTCGTCGAGGCCTTCCGACCTTCCGTGCCCTTGTAGAACTCCTCGAACACCTCGTCGTGGGCCGGCTTCAGGGTCACTGGCACCGACACCACGCGTCGTTGGGGGAGGAAGCCGCCAAGCGCGCGGCGCCGCTCGAGCATGTAGGCGATCTCGGGGCTGTCCTGCGGCGGCCGGTAGAAGGGGGCCTTGGCAACCTCCTCGTCCGAGATCGGAATACCGAAGCGCGTCCGGAACGCGCTGAGCTCGTCCTCGTTCAGTTTCTTCTGCTGGTGCGTGATGTTCTTGCCCTCGCCCGCCTCGCCGAGGCCATAGCCCTTGATCGTGCGGGCCAGGATGACCGTCGGCGCGCCGCGGTGCGCGACGGCCGCGCGGTACGCGTTGTAGACCTTCTCCGGGTCGTGGCCGCCGAGGCGCATCTTCTTCAGCTGATCGTCGGAGAGGTGCTTGACCATGTCGAGCAGACGCGGGTCTGCCCCCCAGAAGTGCTGGCGGATGTAAGCCCCCGATTCGACCGCGTATTTCTGGTACTGCCCGTCGACGATCTCTCCGGCACGACGGGCCAGGATGCCGTCTCGGTCCTTGGCGTACAGCGCGTCCCACTCGCGGCCCCACAGGACCTTGATGACGTTCCAGCCCGCGCCGCGGAAGATCGCCTCCAGCTCCTGGATGATCTGACCGTTGCCCCGCACCGGGCCGTCGAGGCGCTGCAGGTTGCAGTTGATGACGAAGACGAGGTTGTCCAGCTTCTCGCGGGACGCCAGCGTGATCGCGCCGAGCGCCTCGGGTTCGTCGGTCTCGCCGTCGCCGAGGAAGGCCCACACGCGCTGCCCGGACGCCGGTTTCAGTCCCCGATCTTCGAGGTACCGATTGAAGCGCGCCTGATAGATCGCCATGATCGGGCCGAGGCCCATCGACACCGTGGGGAACTCCCAGAAGTCGGGCATCAGCCACGGGTGCGGGTAGGACGAGAGCCCGCCCCCGGGCTTGAACTCGCGTCGGAAATTCTCGAGCTGCTGGGCCGCCAGGCGGCCTTCGAGGAACGCTCGGGCGTAAATGCCCGGCGCCGCGTGCCCCTGGAAGAAGACGAGGTCTCCGTCGACGCCGGACTCGCCACGGCCCCGGAAGAAGTGGTTGAACCCGACTTCGTACAGCGTGGCGGCCGAGGCGTACGTGGAGATGTGTCCGCCGATGCCGTCTTCCAGCCGGTTGGCCCGCACGACCATGGCGAGGGCATTCCACCGGATCAGGCTCTTGATGCGTCGCTCGATCTCGTTGCTCCCCGGCATCGGCACCTGTTCCTCCGCGGGAATGGTGTTGACGTAGGGAGTGTTCGCCGTGAACGGCAGCCTGACGCCGTGTTTGCGCGCGTGAATCTCGAGGGTGCGCAGCAGGCGCGCGGCTCGAAGCGGTCCTCCGCTGTCGAGGACGTAGTCGAAGGACTCGAGCCACTCGCGCGTTTCGATCGGGTTGACGTCGGCGGTGTCCTTGGCGGCGGGGTTTCTCATGACCAGCTGGTCTCCAGATCGAGCGCACACTCCGGCTCGGAACGCGCACTCTGGGCGTTGAACACCGGAGCGTCTGCGCCCGAATCGCCTCCGCTGGGGGCGGCGGCGGCGCCGAAGGGCTCGGTGTCGGGGAACCCGATCAGATAGCTTAGTGCTTCGATTCGCAATTACGGCGACGTATGGCGAACCCACGGCGTCGCCGTCTTGCTCACTCAGCACTAACCTCAATCCGACAATCGGCTTGCGGCCTGCGGCGCACGGCGCGCGGCCGGCACGGCGAAAACCCTCAAGAACCAGTCATTCGGTACTCTCACTCCCCGTGAGGTGACGGTTCGCGAGGGAAACAACGATTCCGCCCACCAGGCCGCTGGTCGCCCGCCGATCGCCGCCCGCCGTTCTGTCCCATCAAGGTTATCACCTCGGCCGGTCTCCCCGATTCCGCGGTGCGGCGGCGTGCAGGGCCCCATCGCCTGCCTGAAGGGGAAGGCACGGCCGCGCCGGCAATGCCGCGGGATTTTTCGGCTAGACTGTCGCCCATGCGCAACCGCTTCCCTCACATCGTCCTGCCGCTCCTCGTGGTGGCCGCGGCGCTGACCGTGCTCCCGGGCTGCTCGTACAACACCCTCACGGCCCAGGAGGAGCAGATCAAGTCGGCCTGGAGCGAAGTCCAGAACCAGCTCCAGCGACGCAACGACCTGATTCCGAACCTCGTGGAAACCGTCAGGGGCGTGGCGGGCCAGGAGCAGCAGGTCTTCACGCAGATCGCGGAGTCGCGGGCCAAACTGGCTGGCGCCAAGACTCCCGCCGAGACCATGGCCGCGGCCAACGAGCAATCCTCGGCGCTGGCCCGCCTGCTCGTGGTGGTGGAGAACTACCCGCAGCTCAAGTCGAACGAGTCGTTCAACCGCCTCATGGACGAACTGTCGGGGACGGAGAACCGCCTCACCGTTTCGCGCAAGCGCTACAACGACTCCATCCAGGCCTTCAACACGGCCCGCAAGCAGTTCCCTGCGCTCATCACGGCGAAGATGTTCGGGTTCTCGACCGAGTACCCCTACTTCGAGGCGCCGAAGGAAGCGACGCAGGTGCCGAAGGTGGACTTCGGTGGGTTCCAGCCCAAGTGAGCCCCTGATCGGACAGAACGGCGGGCGGCGGGCGGCTGGCGACCAGCGGCCTGACGGGCTGAGTCGTTGTGTCCGTCGCGATCCCTGACCTCAGTAACAATCCCCCGGCAGAGCCGGGGGCATTTCGATTGTGGGCCGCTCGAAGCGGCTGGCGGGGTCGCTAACGCGGCCCCGTCGTGGGCCACCTCACGGTGGCTATCGCCACAGCCCCAGTTGGTCGAGCCGGATGTCCTCCTGTTCCTGCTTCCGGATGTAGTCGCGGATCACCGCCTCGTCCCGCCCGACCGTCGAGACGAAGTAGCCGCGCGCCCAGAAATGCTCCCCCACGAAGTTCCGCTTCCGCTCGCCATCCACCCGCGCCAAGTGGATCGCGCTCTTCCCCTTCATGAACCCGATCACTTGCGCC
>CAYLZN010000332.1:0-6406 GCA_964387935.1 uncultured Vicinamibacteraceae bacterium
CGCTCTCGAGGCGATCGGGCTCGGCCACGAACTCGCGAAACGTCGCGAGACTGGCGAGATTGAGGGTCAGGTCCGGGGCGAGGGAGGCCAGCAGGGTCGACTTGCCGACCTGGCGCGGTCCCAGCAACAGCACGTGCTGCCGCTGGGTGGCCAGTCGGGCCGTCAGAAGGCGGAAAAACATGTGGGTAAAATATACTATTTTTTACCCACGACTAAAAAGCCGACACGATGCACCTCGCACCCGGCACGCGGCACTGAACATCATTTCCTCCCCGCCAGCCTCTCCAGCACCACCCGCAGATCGATGCCCGGCCCGCGCACGACCGGGCCCCAGAGTTCCCCTGCCTGCGAGAACCGATCGAACACACTGCGCACGGTGAAGTCCTCGGGACGCACGTCGCTGTCCAGCTCGTCCCACGCCAGCGGCGTCGACACGCCCGCGAACTCGCTCGCCCGCGCGCTGTAGGCGGTTGCGAGCGTCTTGCCCTCGATGTTCTGCAGGTAGTCCACGTACACCGTGCGCCCACGGCGCGAGACCGCACGCTCGACGGTCGCAAAGTCGGGGCGCTTCACGGCGATCAGCGTCGCGATGATCTGGCAGAACAGCTGACCCGCCTCGTACGACGTGCCCGGCTGGAGCGGTACGTAGACGTGCAGGCCAGACGAACCGGAGGTCTTCGGCACGGCCGTCACGCCGAGGCCGTCGAGCTCGTCGCCGATGAACCGTGCGACGTCCCGCACCTGGCCGAACGGCACGCCGGGCATGGGGTCGAGATCGAGCGCCACGTAGTCCGGCTCGTCTCGCGACTGCACCCGCGAGAACCACGGATCCTGCGAGATGGCGGCGAGCTGCGCCATGTAGAGCAGCGTCAGCAGCGACCCGCCCACGAGCCGCGGCATCACCTCCTCATCGTCTTCCACGTCGACCACGCGGACGCCGGGCGGGACCTGGTCCGGGGCGCGCTGCTGGTAGAACGTCTTGCCGGACACCCCGTTCGGAAAGCGTTTCATCACGAGCGGACGGTCGAGCACGACGGGCAGCATCCACGGCGACACGCGCGCGTAGTAGCGGAGCAGTTCGCCCTTCGTGATGCGGTGTGCCGGCCACAGCACCTTCGCCAGGTTCGTCACGTCCAGCCGCTGACCATCGGGCAGGAGCAGGGTGCCATCCCGCCGCGCGTCCTCGAGCGCCTGGAGCTGGGCGATGACAGCCTCGACCCCGTCGTCAGACGCGAGCGCCGTTGGGGTGGCAGGCGCGGACGCGAATGAAGCCCGGCGGCGAGGCGCGCCAGGGGCTGGAGCCGGTGGCTCCGCCCGTGTTCGCCTCGGTCCGACCTCCTTGCGCACCGCGCGGGGGTCCACGTCGAGACGCTGCCCGAGATAGACCGGATGCCTCAGCAGGCCCTCTGCCGTCCACTCCGTGAATTTAACCTCGACCACCAGCGCCGGTGTGGTCCACGAGGGCCGCTCCGGGGGCTTCGGTTGGACATCAAAAGGACAGGAGGCCGTCGCGCCCTCCTGCAGGAGCGCCCAGAGCCGCTCGATTTCGCGACCGTCGAAGCCGGACCCGACCGAGCCCGCGTAGACAAGGCTCGACCGATCGTCGTCGTAGTACCCGACGAGCAGGGAGCCGAACCTGGCACGGCTTCCACGCGGCTCGGTCCAGCCCCCGACGACGAACTCCTGGCGATGGGGAAGCTTGATCTTGCGCCAGGCAGGGCTTCGCTTGCCGCTGAGATACCGGCTTTCGGCGTCCTTCGCGATCAGGCCCTCCCAGCCGTGCTGCTCCGCGACCGCGAGCCAGCGACGGCCGTCTCCGCCGGCCGACTGCTCCGCGAAGCGCAGGTGCGACGAGCCCTCGTTTCCGATGATCTTCTCGAGTCGCGCGCGGCGCTGCACGAGCGTGAGCGGGCGAAGGTCGTCTGCGCCGTCGCGCAGCACATCGAAGGCGTAGAAGGCCACCGGTACGCGATCCGCCTTTGCCGCGACCGCCTGCTCGCCCGTCAGGTGGATGCGTCCCGCGAGGTGCTGGAAGCCCAGGGGTTCGCCATGGGCATCGAGTGCGACCACCTCACCGTCGAGCAGCACGCTCCGGCGCAAAGTGCGGGCGAAGCGCCTGAGGTCCTTCACGAGGTCCGGGAACTGCGCCGTCTTCTCGTGGCCGTTGCGGGTCCACAGGCGGACCACGGGCGCCACCTCGCCGGGCTCGATGTGCGCCAGGACGCGCATGCCGTCCAGCTTGCGTTCGAAGACCCACCGGGGGCGGTCCAGCAATGCGTCGCTGGAGTCCTCGACGGGCGTGGCCAGCATGGGGCGGACGGAGGCAGGGTCATCGGACCAGGCGTGCGGCGTACGGCGTACGGCGTACGGCGGCGTACGGTCGGGCGGCGTACGGTCGGGGGGCGTACGGTCAGGGGGCGTACGGCTCATGGGGCAGGGGGGCATTATGCCGCAGGCGGCCGGGGGCGGCTCGCCTGGTGGCCCTGGCGCGATCCATAATCGGGGCATCGGCAAAGACCGATAACCTTCAGCGCAGGTTCAGGCCTGCCGCCGGACGTCGTGTCGTCGCGCACGACGCCTCCGGGCGCGGCGTCGCTGCGAGAAACGAGGCGTGATGGCTGCTCGACCCACCTGGAAGGGATTCCTGAAAATCAGCCTGGTGAACATCCCGGTGCGGGTGTTCCCGGCGACCGACGCGGCCGCCACGATCAGCTTCAATCAGCTGCACGCGGAGTGCCAGACCCGCATCCAGCAGAAGAAGTGGTGTCCGAAGTGCGAGCAGGACCTCACCAACACGGACATCGTCAAGGGCTACGAGTTCGAGAAGGGCCGCTGGGTCGTCGTCGAGGACGGCGACATCGAGAAGGTCAGGCCCGAGTCCACGCGCGTCATCAATCTCGTGCAGTTCACGGACGCGGCGGAACTGGACCCGATCTACTTCGAGAAGCCGTACTACCTCGCGCCCGACGGTGACGTGGCCGGGGAGGCGTTTGCCGTGATGCGCGACGGGATGGCCGGCAAGGCGGGCATCGGTCGCCTGGCCATCCACGGCCGTGAGTACGTCGTGGCCGTGCTGGCGCGCGACAAGGGTCTGGTCATGTACACGCTGCGCCAGGCCTCCGAGGTTCGCTCGATGTCACAGATCGAGGAACTCGATCGCGTCCCGACCACCGTCAAGCCCACTGAGGCGAAGCTGGCGCGCCAGGTGATCGACACCTTCGAAGGCAGGCTGGACCTGCAGGAGTACCCGGATCAGTACCAGGCGGAGCTGCGCAAGGTGATCGACGCAAAGATTGCCGGCCAGGAGTTCGTGGCGCACGAAGAGGAGGCGCCCGCCAAGGTCGTCAACCTGATGGAGGCGCTGCGCAAGAGCCTGGACTCGGTCAGCGCGGGCAAGAGGAAGACCGCCAAGGCCGTGCTGCCGGACGAGGGTGCCGAGCCGGCCGAGAAGCCCCTGCGCGCCGTCGCGGGCGGGCGGAAACGCGGGAAGGGGTAGTCACTCCGAGTAGCCGCCGGCGCCCGTCAGGCGGAGCTTCCCGACCTGGATTTCACGGGCGCGTTCGATCGCGGCCTGCACGTGCGGCACGATGTTCTCTTCGCCGATGTGCTCGTGGAACTCGGCGCGCTCCATCACGCGCGCCGGCTGCGATCTTGCGCCGCACAGCAGGAGGCGGCGGCCGTTGGCGTGGAGCCTGTCTGCCAGGTCCTGGATCGACTTGAGCCCGGTGGCGTCGAGTGCTGTCATGTTGCGAAGACGGAGCACGACGATGGGCGGCAGGCTGTCGATCTGCTCGGTCACGCGATCGAGCTTGTCGGTGGTGCCGAAGAGGAACGGGCCGTGGATGCGGAAGATCGCCACGTAGTCCGGGATGTCCTTGTCCTGCAGGATGTGCACGCGGCCGTCCTCGACGTAGTCCTCCGTGACCAGTTCCACCGTGGTCGTATCCGCGATGCGGCGGATGAAGAGCAGGGCGGCGAGCACCATGCCGACCTCGACCGCTACGGTCAGATCGGCCACCACCGTCAGGGCGAACGTCACGAGCCACACGGCGATGTCCGCCTTCGTGAGCTTCCACAACTCCGGGATCTCGTGCCACTCGCCCATGTTCCAGGCGACGATGAAGAGGATGGCAGAGAGGACGGCCAGGGGAATGTGATAGGCGAGGGGCGCTGCGAAGAGCAGCACACACAGGAGCGTCAGCGCGTGGATCACGCCTGCTACCGGTGTCTTCGCCCCGGCCCGCACGTTGGTCGCGGTGCGCGCGATGGCGCCCGTCGCGGGCAGACCGCCGAACATGGGCGACGCGATGTTCGCGACGCCTTGCGCGATCAGTTCGACGTTGGGATTGTGGCGGTCGCCGCTCATGCGATCCGAGACGACGGCCGAGAGCAGCGACTCGATGGCGCCGAGCAGCGCGACGGTGAGGGCCGGCGAGAGCAGGCCCAGCATCAGGTCGGCCCGGAACGCGGGCACGTGGAAGTGGGGCAGACCGCTCGGGATGCCGCCGAACCTGGTGCCGATCGTCTCGATCGGGAGCCCGAGCCCGTAGACGAGCGCCGTACTGCCGACGAGAGCGACGATGGCCCCAGGGACCCTGAGCTTGCGGCGCTGAAAGACGACGACGAGCAGCAGTGCCCCTGCGCCCAGTACGGTCGTCAGCGGATCGAGCGTCGGCAGGCTCTCCCCGAGTGCCCGCATCCGCTCGAAGAACTCGGACGGCACCGTCGGGAGCGCCAGGCCGAAGAAGTCCTTGATCTGCGTGCTGGCGATGAGCACCGCGATGCCGTTGGTGAAGCCGATGACGACCGGCCGCGGAATGAACTTGACGGTGGTGCCGAGCCCCGAGACGCCGAGGAGCACCAGGATGACCCCCGCCATCATGGTGCACATGAAGAGCCCTTCGACGCCGTGCTTGGCGACGATGGCGGCGACGACCACGACGAAAGCCCCTGTGGGGCC
Organism: uncultured Vicinamibacteraceae bacterium; assembly: GCA_964387935.1. Lineage (GTDB taxonomy): Bacteria > Acidobacteriota > Vicinamibacteria > Vicinamibacterales > JAFNAJ01 > CAYLZN01. Next base: position 4,961 of record CAYLZN010000332.1, read on the forward strand.
GCCGATCTGTGTCTGGGAGCCTCCGAGGGCCGAGATGAGGAAGCCGGTGACGACGGCGCAGTAGATGCCGGCCTGCGGCGACAGCCCCGACGAGATCGCGAAGGCCATCGCGAGCGGCAGCGCCACCAGACCGACGGTCACGCCGGCGATGGCGTCGGATACGAACGTCTGCCACGAGTAGGTGCGGAGGGCGAGGACCGACTTGGGCAGCCAGGCGTCTACGGAAGACTCAGCGGATGCGGCCACGGCGTGCACAAGAAGTATACCGGACTCTGGCCCGGGTACAATTCGCCGCTATGCACGCAGCTGCCTGTGCCCTGGCCCTGATTGCCCTGGTCGCCGTCACGTCCCGCGCGGGCGCCCAGCCGGTCGCGCCGTCCTTTGCTCCGGTTCCGAAGTTCGGCATCGAGTCGTCGCCGCTGACCCTGGCCGGCGACGTGCGTCCGCACCAGTACGTCGGCGTCGTGGGCCGGCAGGCGGCGTGGTTCGGCACGGAGACCGGTGACGCTGAACTGTGGGTACACCCGCTGAAGCTCGTCAGCGGCTTCCGCCTCGACTTTCAGATCCCGGACTACACGGATCCGGTGCGCGGCGCCGACGTGGCGCGCCGGATCGAGGTGCGACCCGAGCTCACCACCATCACGTACTCGCACGCGACGTTCACGGTGCGCCAGCACATCCTTGCGCCGCTCGACGAGCCCGGCCTGCTCGTGCTGCTCGACGTCGAGACGGTGCGGCCGCTCGAGGTCGTCGTCGCGTTTCGCAGCGTGTTCCAGTACGCGTGGCCAGCCGCGTTTGGCGGTCAGTACGTGCGCTGGGAGCCATCGATCCAGGCCTTTCTCCTGTCGGAGAGCCAGCGACAGCGCAACGCGTACGTGGGGTCGCCGTGGGCTGGGGCGGCGTCGAGTCATCCGGCCCACGCCATGCCGGACGCGCCGAGCGTGTTCCGCATACCCGTCGACGCGGCGCGCGCCGCGCGCGAGTTCGTGCCCATCGCGATCGCCGCCGGCACGATGCCCCGCGACGCGCTGGCCGCGAAGTACCGTGGACTGATCGAGCGCGCGGAGGCATTGTATCGGGCGCGCGTGGAGCACGCGCGCCGGCTGCAGGCCGGGACGGTCACGATCGACTCGCCCGACGACCGGCTGGACCTCGCCTTCGAGTGGGCGAAGGTGAATCTCGACGAGCAGCGCGTGTGCAACCCCGACCTCGGGTGTGGTCCGGTGGCGGGATGGGCGGCGCGGCCGGCGATCGTGCCGGTGGCGGGTTGGGCGGCGGGCAGGGCCGCGCCGGCGAGGACGGCGAGGGCGGTGAGGAAGACGCGTAACGCGCGGGGAAGCGGAGGGGGGAATGACATGCGCAGCGGGGGTAGGTTTGCCGAGGACAGCAGGTTGAATGGTGGAGAAGGGTGTGGCCAGCCCGGAGGCCGGCGCACGCCGTATGCCG
>CAYLZN010000333.1:0-2507 GCA_964387935.1 uncultured Vicinamibacteraceae bacterium
AGCCATTCGTCCTGCCGCGCCGTTCGATGCGCCATCTCCAGATGGGGCTCGAGGAGTCGCTGCGCGGCGACCTCGAACCCTGGCTCTGCTACTACTGCGGCGAGTGCAGCGAGCAGTGTCCACGAGGGGCCGAGCCCGGCGAGACGATGATGAGCCTGCGGCGATGGCTGACGAGCCGGTACGATTTCACCGGCATCGCCCGCCTCTTCTATCGCTCGACCCGCATCGAGGTCGCGGTGCTGCTGCTCGTCGCGCTCCTGACCGGCGTGGGGCTGCTGCTCTACGGCTTCACCTGGGGCGGCGGCGACCTCGCCCGCTTCGACGCGGGGCCTGGTGGCGAGGCGTTCCTCCCGGCGGGCGCGATCCATGCCTTCGACTGGGCGCTCGGGACGACGTTCCTGTTCGTGCTGGGCATCAACGTGGCGCGGATGTGGCGATTCACCATGCATGGGCGGCGCAGCCCACCGGTCCCCGTCACGGCCTACCTGCGCCAGGCGTTCCTGCTGCCCCTTCACTTCTTCACGCAGAAGCGGTGGGCGGAGTGCAAGGACTCCACCCCCTGGAAGATGCACCTCGGCCTCGTGTTCGGCTACGTGACGATGCTCGTGCTGATCATGTTCTTCCTCGAGCCGATGCAGCACGGACCGGACATCCGCTGGGAGGTCCACGCGTTCGGCTACCTCGCGACGATCGGCCTGCTCGCGGGCACCTTCTACGCACTACGCGGGCGACTCACCAGGGCCCGTCCCTCGCACCGCCATTCCCACGGGACCGACTGGGTGTTCCTGATTCTGCTCATGGTGGTGACGGTGACGGGGATCGCGCTCCACGTCCTGCACCGGCTGGGGTACGACGCCGCCGCGAACATCACGTACGTCCTGCACATGATGGCGGTGGTGCCGTGGCTGGCGCGGTATCCGTTCACGAAGTGGTCGCACCTGGTCTACCGGCCGCTGGCCATGTATTTCGCGGCCCTGCAGACCGAGGCGCTGCTCGCGCGACGGGCGAGTCGCGCGGCCGAGCCACAAGGGGTGGCCCGGGCAGCCTGACAGGGGAGGCCATCGTGGCAGACCCGACGATCGGCGTGTTCATCTGCAGTTGCGGGACCAACATCAGCCACGTCGTCGACACCGACGCCGTCCGGGACCACGCGCGGTCGCTGCCGGGCGTTGCCGTGGCCCGCACCTATCGCTACATGTGCTCGAACCCGGGTCAGGAGATGATCGGCGCCGACATTCGGGAGCACGGGCTCGATCGCGTTGTCGTAGCCGCCTGCAGCCCGCGCATGCACGAGCGGACGTTCCGCCACGCCTGCCGCTCGGCAGGGCTCAATCCCTATCTCTGCGAGATGGCCAACATCCGCGAGCAGTGCAGTTGGGTGCACCGGGACCGCCAGGCCTCCACGGAGAAGGCCATGGCGCTTACCCGGTCGGCGGTCTTCCGCGTGGCCCGCCACCAGCCCCTCGAACCGTTGACCGCCGAGATGTGCCCGACATCGCTGGTGCTCGGCGGCGGCATCGCGGGCCTGACCGCGGCGCTGGAACTCGCCGAGGGGGGCTACCCGGTCGTGCTCGTCGAACGCACGGACCACCTCGGGGGGAACCTGGCCCGCGTGGACCTCACCGCCCCCCACCTGGACTCGGCGCGTGACCTCCTGACCGAGCGAGTCACGCGGGTGCGGAGGCACGAGGGCATCGAGGTCCTGCTGCGGAGCCAGTTGAAGGCGCTCACGGGATTCGTCGGCAACTTCACGGCCACCGTGGAGACTACCAACGGGGCCGCACCGGCGCAGACGGTGTACCCGGTCGGCAACGTCATCGTCGCGACCGGCTACAAGGAGTTCGATGCCGGCCGGATTGCGCACTACGGCTGGGGCCGTCTGCCCAACGTGATCACCTCGTTCGAGTTCGAGCAGAGGCTGCGGGCGGGCCGGATCGAGACCAAGGACGGCCGGGAGCCCCGCTACGCCGCCATCGTCCACTGCGTCGGCTCCCGCAGCCGCGAGTTCCACGGATACTGCTCGCGCGTGTGCTGCATGACCGCGCTCAAGTACGCCCAGGAGATCAAGAGCGCGGTCCCCGACTGCTGCGTCTCCGACCTCTACATCGACATGCACGCGTTCGGCAAGGGCTGCGAGGATTTCTACAAGCGCGGCTCCGAGGCCAAGACGCTGTTCCTGATGTACGGAAAGGGCGATCACCCGGTCATTCGTCGGGCCTCTCCGGGCGACGACTGCGACATGCTGATCGAGGTCGACGAGCGGCTCTCGGGCCAGCGCATCGAGATCCCGGCAGATCTGGTCATCCTGATGGTGGGGATGGAGGCGCGCGAGGACGCCGGGGAGGTGGCGCGCCTGGTCAACATCAGTCAGGACCGCGACGGGTGGTTCATCGAGAGCCACCCCAAGCTCGATCCCGTGGCGACCACGACCGACGGGATCTACATCGCGGGCACGTGTGCCGCGCCCAAGGACATCCCGGACACCGTGGCCCAGGCGCGGGCGGCCG
>CAYLZN010000333.1:2517-3798 GCA_964387935.1 uncultured Vicinamibacteraceae bacterium
CGCATCCTCGCCCGGATCGCGCGCGGGCACATCGAGATCGACGGCGTCTTCGCCGAGGTCAGGGACGACCGCTGCTCGGGATGCCGGATCTGCAACGAGCTCTGCCCCTACAGCGCCATCGAGTTCGATGCCGACACGAAGCGCAGTCACGTCATCGCAGCCGCCTGCAAGGCGTGCGGCGCGTGCGTGGCGGCCTGCCCGTCGGCCGCCATCATCGCGCACCATTTCACCGGGGACCAGATCCTCGCGCAGGTCGAGGCCATTGCATCATGAGCTACGAACCTCGCATCGTCGGGTTCCTGTGCAACTGGTGCTCGTACGCGGGCGCCGACCTCGCCGGCACGAGCCGCATTGCCTACCCTCCCAACGTGCGCATCATCCGCACCATGTGCTCGGCGCGGGTCGAGCCGGCCTTCGTGCTCGAGGCCCTGGCGCGGGGAGCCGACGGGGTCCTCGTCTGCGGCTGTCACCCCGGCGACTGTCACTACTCGGAAGGCAACTACAAGACGATGCGGCGCCTTCCCCTGCTCGAGGCCGTGCTCGAGTCGTACGGTGTTGAACGCGAGCGGGTCCGCCTCGAGTGGGTGAGCGCCAGCGAGGGTCAGCGCTTCGCCGACATCGTGACGGACATGACCGAGCGCCTGCGCGCGCTGGGTCCGAGCCACGTGCGGACGGACCTGCAGGCCGACCTCGTCGAGAGGTGAACCGTGGAGACCAGCAAGCTGCAGGTGGCACTCTACTGGGGAGCGGCGTGCGGCGGCTGTGACGTCGCCGTCCTCGACACCGACGAGTTCGTGCTGGAGCTCGCACAGGCCGCTGACATTCGCTTCTGGCCGATCGCGGCCGACGGGAAGTACCACGATCTCGAGGCGATGGCCGACGGCGAACTCGACCTTGCGCTGTTCAACGGCGCCGTGCGCAACAGCGAGAACGAGCACGTGGCACGGCTCCTGCGCGCGAAGAGCCGGATCCTCGTGGCCTTCGGCAGCTGCGCGCACCTGGGCGGTATTCCGGGGCTCGCCAACCTGACGACGAGAGAAGAGATCCTCGACACCGTCTATCTGTCCAACCCCTCCGTCGAGCCAGGGAGCCGCACACTGCCCCAGCCGAAGGCCGGCACCAACGGCGAGACGCTCGAGCTCCCGACCTTCTACCGGCGCGTCTACCGGCTGGCGGATGTCGTCGACGTCGACTACTTCGTGCCCGGCTGCCCGCCCGCTCCGGCGCAGATCAGGAACGTCCTCCTCGCGGTGGTCACCAACAGCCTGCCGCCCCGCAAGG
>CAYLZN010000333.1:3808-6405 GCA_964387935.1 uncultured Vicinamibacteraceae bacterium
CCGTGGTGGGCGCCGGTGAGCGCGCCCTGTGCGACGAGTGCCGGCGGACCAAGTCCGAGAAGAAGATCAAGCGGTTCTATCGGCCGCACGAAATCATCCAGGATCCCACGCGATGCCTGCTCGAGCAGGGGATCGTCTGCATGGGACCCGCAACCCGCTCCGGGTGCGGTGTGCGGTGCCCCAACAGCAACCAGGGCTGCCGCGGCTGTTACGGGCCCCCGCCGGACGTCAGGGACCAGGGCGCCCGCTTCCTGAGCGCCGTCTCGTCGATCGTGGACAGCAAGAGCGCCGCCGACACGAGGACGATCCTCGCCGGCCTGCCTGACTTCGTCAGCATCGCGTACCGGTTCTCCGTGCCGGCGTCGACGCTGCAGCGGAGGCACCGCCCATGACCCGCACGATCACGATCGACCCGATCACCCGCCTGGAGGGCCATGGCAAGGTGCAGATCTTCCTCGATGCCGAGGGAGGCGTGAAGGACTGCTTCTTCCAGATTCCCGAGCTGCGGGGGTTCGAGCGCTTCGTCGTCGGTCGGCCGATCGAGGAGCTGCCGAGAATCGTCACGCGCATCTGCGGGGTCTGTCCGGCGAGCCACCACCTGGCGAGCGCCAAGGCCGTCGATGGCTGCTTTGGCGGTGAGGTCCCGCCGCTCGCCCACAAGCTGCGCGACATGTACTACCAGGCGCACTACATTCACAGTCACATCGCGCACTTCTACGCGCTGGCGGCGCCCGATTTCGTCTGCGGTCCGGACGCGGACCCCGCCGTGCGGAACATCCTGGGGGTCGTGGCGAAGGTCGGACTCGAAATTGGTGGCCGGGTCATTCGCGCCCGATCCCTCGCGCAGGCGATTCAGCGGACGATTGCCGGTCGCGCGACGCATCCCGTGTGGTGCCTCCCGGGTGGGGTGTCGAAGGGGCTGACGAAGGCCGAACTCGACGAGATCCGTCCGATGGTCCAGGAGCTCGCCGCGTGTGCCGACTTCTCCCTCCAGGTCTTCCGCGACGTCGTCCTCGCGAACCCGACGTACGTCGAGCTGATCCTCCATGGCCCCTACACGCTCGAGGTGCAGAACATGGGCCTCGTCGACGAGCGCAACGCTCCGAACTTCTACGACGGGGAGGTGCGCGTCGTGGATTTCGAGGGGCACGAGATCCATCGGTATGCGCCCGCGGACTATCTCGAGTACGTGGCCGAGCACGTCGAGCCCTGGACCTATCTCAAGTTCCCCTACCTCCGGAAACGTGGCTGGAAGGGGTTCACGGAGGGGCTGGATTCGAGCCTCTACTGCGCCACACCGCTCGCGCGGCTCAACGTGGCGGACCGCATGGCCACACCGCGCGCCCAGGAGGCCTTCGAGGAGATGTTCGCGACGCTCGGCGGCCACCCGTGCAAGGCGCTGCTCGCCAATCACTGGGCGCGCCTCGTCGAGATGACCCAGAACGCCGAGATGCTCGAACGCTACTGCGCGGATCCCGAGATCACGGGGGAGACCTACCGGGTCGTGCCACAGCACATCACCGGCGAGGGGGTCGGCTGCGTGGAGGCCATGCGCGGTACGCTGACGCACCACTACACGTGCGATGCGCAGGGCCTGTGCACCAGCGCCAACCTCATCGTCGGGACCACCAACAACAACGCGCCCATCCAGATGGTCACCAAGAAGGTCGCTCAGGCGCTGATCAGCCCGGGCAAGGTTGCGGACCACGGCATTCTGAACATGATCGAAATGGCCTTCAGGGCCTTCGATCCCTGCTACAGCTGCGCGACCCACTCGCTGCCGGGTCAGATGCCGCTCAGGGTCGACATCTATCAGGGCGGGCAGCTGTCTCGTACGATCGAGCGATGAAGACCCTCGTGCTCGGCATGGGCAATCCGCTGCTGACCGATGATGCGATTGGCGTGCGCCTGGCGCGCGCGATCGGGCCGCAGGTGCGCGACCTGCCCGGTGTCGATGTCGTCGAGGAGTGCCCCGCGTGGGGCCTCGATCTGCTCGACGTCGTGCGGGGCTACGACCGGGTCATCGTGCTCGATGCGATCGCGGTGGCGGACGCGGTCCCCGGCCGCTGGCACCACGTCGACGCGGAAGTCCTGGCGGACACCGTTCACCTCGCCAACGTGCACGACGTGAACTTCGCCACCGCGATCGCACTCGGGCGACGCGTGGGCCTCCCTCTGCCCGAGCGCGGGAACATCCATGTCTTCGGCGTCGAGACCGAGGACTGCATGACGTTCTCCGACCGGATGACCCCCGCGCTCGAGCGGGCCCTCCCCGAGTGCGCGGCGGCCATCCTCCCCAGGGTCCGGGCACTGCTGGCCACGAGCGCGCCGGAGACGCCGTGCGGCGGTCTCACCCGGTGCGCGCACAGCTGAACGGCCGTCGGAATGTCGGGCGGGGAGGGTGTTCTCATGCGCGCGTGTGTCCTCGTCACGTGTCTGCTGGTGGCCACCACACCGGACATGACCTCTTCGCAGGCGCTCGCGGCTCCTTCCGATCAGTCGCGGGAACCGCTCAGCCCCGCGCTCAGACTCGGCTACGAGAGTGCCATCCGAGACCTGGTGAAGGTGGCCGATCTCGCGCCGGACCGAACCTACGC
>CAYLZN010000334.1:0-4401 GCA_964387935.1 uncultured Vicinamibacteraceae bacterium
GCGATGACGGGTCGGTCGATGGCGACATCTCGTCGCCGCGCGTCGCGATTGCCGAGGGCGCGCATTTCCGCGGCAGCATCGACATGCAGAAGGCCGGGGTGAAGGCCGGTGACGTGAAGACCTTCGAGCCGAAGGTGGAAGCGAAGCCCGTGCCTGCGGCCGCACCGGCGGTCGCTGCGCAGGCCAAGGCCTGATCAGCTCAGGAGTGCGGTCGTGCTTGGCTGGGGCGCGCGGCAGCGGGGTGTCGACGGCGACGAGGCCGAGCGGGTGCTGCCGACGCGCGTCCTCGGACGCTTCCTGCAGGCCATCTCCCTCCGGACGGCGCCGATGCTCATCGACCTCGGGGCCGTGGTGGGTTCGAACGTGACATTCCTCGGCGAGCAGCTTGGCTGCAAGCTGCTCGTCGAGGACATCTTTGCGGACATCGAGCGCTTCGCGCAGGACGGGCGCACGGCCGACCTCCCGGCGTTCTTCGGCGAGCGCTTCAAGCAGAGCGACGGGAGCGTGGACGGCATCCTCTGCTGGAACGTGTTCGACTTCCTCGAGAAGCCTGCGGCCAGGGCCCTCGGCGCGCAGCTGTCCCGGATCCTCGCGCCCGGCGGGGCGCTCATGGGGTTTTTCGCCGCCACGCCCGACGCCGGGCGCACCCACTACACGCGTTTCGTGATCAAGGACGACAAGACCCTCGCCCATCGGCCGTTTGGCCAGGCCAGGGCGCCCCAGGGCGTCCTGTCGAACCGCGACGTGGCGCTGCTGTTTCCCGATCTGAAGGTCAGCGACTCGTTCCTCCTCCTCAGTCACACCCGCGAAATCCTGTTCCGCAAGTAACGGCAGGTTGTCGGCTATGATGGAGCGGCGCTGACGGACCGGCCGTCCGGCCCGGTCTGGGAAGCCGCCAGGCGCGCCCCCAATTCATTCCCGCGCCAGAGGACAACCAGCCATGATTGACTTGGATCTGACAGAAGAACAGCAACTGCTGGAGCAGACCGTGCGCACATGGGGCGCCCGGGAGGTGACCCCGCGCATCCAGGACCTGGATCGCGAGCATCGGTTCGACCCGGCGATCCTGCCTCAGATGGCGGATCTCGGGTTGCTCGGCATCTGCGTGCCCCAGGAGTACGGCGGGGCCGGCATGGATTACGTCTGCCTCGGCCTTGCCAGCGAGGAGCTCGAATACGTCGACACGTCGCTGCGCGTGATCATGTCCGTGCATGTCGGCTTGAACTCGCTGTCGCTGCTGACCTGGGGTACCGAGGACCAGAAGCGCCGCTACCTCGTGCCGCAGGCGCAGGGCCGGAAGATCGCGACGTTCGGGCTCACTGAGCCAGCCGCGGGCAGCGACGCGCGCGGCATTCAGACCGTCGCCATCCGGAAGGGCGACCGCTATGTGCTCTCGGGTGAGAAGATGTGGATTTCCCTGGCCGACGTGGCCGATCACTTCCTCGTGATCGCCTGGACCGATCAGGAGAAGAAGAAGCAGCGCGACACCTCTGGCCTCTCCGCGTTCATCGTCGAGCGGGCGTTCAAGGGGTTCTCGAGCGGGACGCTGAAGCACAAGTGGGGCATCCTGGCCGGCAACACGGGCTACTTCACGATGGACGAGGTCGAGCTGCCGGTGGAGAATCTCTTGGGGCGCGAGGGCGAGGGCTTCAAGATCGCGATGTTCGCCCTGGACCAGGGACGCTTCACCGTCGCCGCCGGCGCGACGGGTCTCATCCGCGCCTGCCGCGACGCCAGCGTCAAGTACGCCCGCGAACGCAAGGCCTTCGGCGTCGAGATCGCCCAGCACCAGCTCGTGAAAGAAATGATCGCGCAGATGGAATCCGACTACCAGGCGGCCCGGCTGCTCTGGCTGAGGGCCGGCTGGCTCAAGAACGTGGGCCGTCGCAACACCCGGGAGTCGGGGCTCGCGAAGTGGTTTGCGACGGTGGCATCGGAGCGCGCCGCGGGCGATGCGGTCCAGATTCACGGCGCCAACGGCTACTCGGACGAGTATCCCGTGGGCCGCTTCTACCGCAACTGCAAGGGGGCCGTTATCTACGAGGGCACACGCGAGATCCACAAGCTCATGCAGGCCGACTACCTGCTCGGCTATCGGAACGACCGGCCGACACGCTGCGAGCTGCCGCCGTTTGCCGGTTCGATGGCGCAGCCGTAGCGGCACCCGGGAGGTCTCATGGATTCCGATCTGTCTCTGCACTTTCTCCGCGTGGTCGAGCAGGCCGCCATCGCGTGCGCGCACTCGATGGGGCAAGGCGACCGTCACAAGTCGGATCACGTCGCGGTCGAGGCCATGCGCGAGACCCTCGACACCGTCCCAATCGACGGCACGATCGTCATCGGCGAAGGGGAGCGTGACGAGGCGCCGATGCTGTACATCGGCGAGAAGCTCGGGCAGGCCGTGAAGGACTCCGGCCGGCCGTACCCGCAGATCGACATTGCGGTCGACCCGCTCGAGGGGACGAACCTGTGCGCAACCGGGGCGCCCAACGCCATCGCCGTCCTCGCGGCCTCCGAGCATGGCGGCCTGCTGCACGCACCGGACCTCTACATGGAGAAGATCGTGGTCGGGCCCGGCGCGAAACACGCGGTGTTCCTGGACGCGCCGGTGTCCCACAACCTGCGGGGCATCGCCAAGTCGCTCGATCGCAAGGTCGAGGACCTGGTCGTCGTCGTCCTCGACCGTCCCCGTCACGAGACGCTGATCCAGGAGATCCGGGCTGCCGGGGCGCGCATCCAGTTGATCCAGGACGGTGATCTGTCAGCCGGCATCTCCGCAGCGGTGTCCGGCACCGGCGTCCATGCCGTCATGGGCACGGGCGGCGCACCGGAGGGCGTCCTGTGTGCCGCGGCCATGCGATGTCTGAACGGGGAGATCTTCGCTCGGCTGGTCGTCACCAAGCCCGAACACGAGGAGCGATGCCGCCAGATGGGCGTGAGCGATTTCAAGAAGATCTACACGTCGGCGGAGCTCGCCTCCGGCCAGTCGGTCATCTTCGCCGCCACGGGCGTCACGGACGGAAGCCTCTTGAAGGGGGTGCGATTCTTCGGCGATGGCATCAGGACCACGTCCGTGGTCATGCAGAGCAATCCGCACCGCATCCGCTTCGTGGATACGATCCACGTCCAGGGTGACGGCGACGAGCGTATCCGCTTCTGACCCGCGACCCGTCGACGAGGCCGGTGCCGCGCCCGAGTTCCCGGGGTGGCGCCGGAACCTCGTGGCGATCACGGCCGCGGTGTTCATCGGCTTCACGGGCTTTACGCTCGTGATGCCGTTCCTGCCGCTCTATTTCGCGCAACTCGGTCTCACCGATGTCGGGGAGATCGCCGTCTGGTCCGGGATCAGCCTCGGCATCACGCCTGCCGTGACGGCGCTGGCGGCGCCGTTCTGGGGCCGCCTGGCCGACCGCTTCGGGCGGAAGGTCATGGTGGCACGCTCGCTCGGCAGCTTCGTCATCGTGATGAGCGCAATGGCCTACGTGACCGCGCCGTGGCAGGTGTTCGCGCTGCGCTTCGTGCAGGGCCTCTTCGCCGGATACGGGCCGCTCTCGCTCACGATGGCCGCCGACTCTTCGCCACCGGATCGGCTGGCGGCCTCCATCGGGATCGTGCAGTCCGCGCAGCGACTCGGGCCGGCGGTCGGGCCGGTCATCGGAGGCGCGATTGCGCAGGTCTTCGGGCTGCGGCGCGCGTTTCTCGTGTCGGCAGGCTTCTACCTCCTTGGCTTCCTGCTCGTGCTCTGCTTCTACCGGGAGGTGCGGCACCGCTTGGACGCCGCGCCCGAGGGGAGCGACCGGATGTCGCTGCGCCAGGTGCTCCGGTTCGAGAACTTCGTGCTGCTGATGGGCGCGATCTTCGGGCTGCAGTTCGTCGATCGCAGCTTCGGGCCCGTGCTGCCGCTGCACCTTGCCGGGATGGGACTGCCGCTCGAACGCGTCCCGTTCGTGTCCGGCCTGATGTTCTCCCTGTCGGCGGGCGCCGGCGCGCTCGGGAACACGTTGTGCGCGGTCTGGCTCAGGCGCGTGACCGCCAGCACAATCCTGCGGGCGGCGGCAGCCGTTGCCGCCATGGCCGCCCTGGCATTCGCCTTCGTGCCCCTCGTGGGCGTGCTGTACCTGGCCGCCACGCTGTTCGGCCTGGCCATCGGCAGCGGGCTCACCGCGGCCTATACGACCGGCGGCGCGGTCGTTCCGGCGTCGGCACGTGGCGCAGGATTCGGCGTCCTGTCGTCGGCCTACCTCGCGGCCCTCGCGATCAGTCCAGTAGTCGCCGGCCTCCTCGGTCACTTCTCTATCGTCGCCGTATTCGTCCTCGATGCCGTGGTGCTCGCCGCCGTGGGCATGGCGGTGGCACGGGTCATGGTCATCACGCGCGGGCGGACCGCGGCGCCGGCCACGG
>CAYLZN010000334.1:4411-6347 GCA_964387935.1 uncultured Vicinamibacteraceae bacterium
TCGCCGACGGGCGGACGTCGCTTGTGCTTGTGCTTGCGCGCAGGTCTCAGACGCTTGTCTTCGTGGACGCCCCCAACCTGGCGCTGCAGCGGCACACGCGGGCGGGTCGGCCGGGCACGGCGCGTTCGACGGGCCATGGGCTGATCATATGACGAAGATCTGGCGGGTTTCTGCCGAGTCGTACGCGGCCAGCGTCGCGTCCGCGGTGGCGGTGCTCGAGGCGGGTGGCGTCATCGCGTATCCCACCGACACGCTGTACGGCCTGGGCGCCGATCCCTGGCAGCCGGAGGCGGTGGCGCGTGTGTTCGCGGTCAAGGAGCGCGAGACGAACGTCGCGCTGCCCCTGATCAGCGCTGACGTCGGGCAGGTGGAGCAGGCACTCGGGCGGCTGTCGCCGCTGGCTCGGCGCCTCGCGATGTCGTGCTGGCCAGGACCGCTCACGCTGATCCTGGCCGCGCCGGCCTCGTTGCCCCCGGCGGTGCTCGGGGGAGGCGCCACCGTGGCCGTCCGCGTGCCGGCCCACGACGTGGCTCGCGCGCTCGCCCGGAGGTTCGGGCGCCCCCTCATCGCCACGTCCGCGAATCTCTCTGGCCAGCCGGCCACCGACGACCCCGGTGTGGTGATCGCACGCCTCGGGTCTCACCTCGACGGCGTGCTGGACGCGGGGCGCACGCCCGGCGGCCCGCCCTCGACCATCGTGGACGTCACTGGCGACTCGCCGCACCTCGTTCGGCCCGGCGCCGTCCCGTGGGAGCGCGTGGTACAATCCACTCGCGCATGAGTGGTTCGCACGCCGTTTCCGGCGCGTCCTCGCCGCGGGAACGGACGATCCTCGTCGGGCTCGCCAGCGGTTCCGTCACCCGTGCCAACGCCGATCAGTCGCTGGAGGAACTTGCGGGCCTCGTGCGTGCGGCCGGGGCGGAGCCCGTGATGCCGGTCGTGCAGGAGCGGCCGAAGGCCGACCCCGGGACCTTCATCGGCGCCGGAAAGCTCGAGTTCCTCCAGCGGGCCGCCGAAGAACTCGACGCGACGCTCATCGTGTTCGACAACGAGTTGACGCCCGCGCAGCTGCGCAACGTCGAGAAAGTCCTCGACCGGCGCGTGATCGATCGCACGCAGCTCATCCTCGACCTCTTCGCGGCTCGTGCCCGGACGCGCGAGGGCAAGCTCCAGGTTGAACTGGCGCAGCTCAAATACCTGCTCCCGCGCCTGGTGGGCTTCGGCGTCATGTTGTCGCGGCTCGGGGGCGGCATAGGGACGCGCGGACCGGGTGAGACGAAGCTCGAAACCGATCGCCGCAAGATCCGGGCGCGCATCGCGCGTCTCGAGCGCGCGCTCGAGGAAGTCGGGCGACGTCGCGGGCGGCTGCGCGAGCGGCGGAAGGCGGGCGCCGTGCCCACCGTGGCCCTCGTCGGCTACACCAACGCGGGCAAGACGACGCTGTTCAACCTGCTGGCACGCGAGGCGGCGGTGGCCAACGATGCCCTGTTCGTGACGCTGGATCCCCTGACGCGCGAGGTCAGGCTCGGTGATCAGGCAGCTTTCCGCCTGTCCGATACCGTCGGGTTCATCGACCGGCTGCCGCACACCCTGGTGGCCGCGTTCCGCGCGACCCTGGAGGAGGTGGCCGAGGCCGACCTGCTCCTTCACGTCGTGGATGCCTCTGAGCCCGACCGGGAGCGCCGGATGAAAGCGGTGCGTGACGTGCTCGAGGAGGTCGACGCCTCGGAGGTGCCGCAGGTCCTCGTGCTCAACAAGACGGACCGGCTGGCACCCGAAGAACGGGACCGCCTCCGCGTGGCCGACCCGGATGCGCTGCAGCTGTCGGCCAAGTCCGGGGACGGGCGCGAGGCACTGCTCGACGCCGTGGCGCGGGCCCTGGCCCTCGACGCGTGTCGGGTCACGCTCGACCTCGACGCGTCGAGCGATGCCGACC
>CAYLZN010000335.1:0-6316 GCA_964387935.1 uncultured Vicinamibacteraceae bacterium
AAAGGCGTGGCGGAGCCCGTGCGTCCGGAGGACCAGGTCGATCTCTTCCCGTTTTGCCCCGGACGCGATGGCCAGCGGCACGGCGTCTGCCAGTCGGCGGACACACGCGGCCGCATCCGGATAGAGCACGTCCGGGCGCCCGAGGAGGCGTGTCGTGCGCTGGAGCTTGGCCTCGGTGAGGCTCGTGATTGTTTGCGCGTCGAAAGGCCACCCGTAGCGGGCAGCCATGGCGCCGAACGCGTCCTCGTCGGCGTAGCCGAGGAAGTGGGTGTAGTAGTCGCTGCGCGGCAGGTCCCAGCCGCGCGCCGCCAGCGTGTCGCGGAACGCCTCGAAATGAATCGGCTCGCTGTCGGCGAGCACGCCGTCGAAGTCGAAGATCACCGCCGCGAGCCGCACGGGGGCGATTGTAGCAGGCGTACGGCGTACGGCGTACGACGTACGGCTGGCGTACGGTCATGTCTACGGGCAGGCGTACGGCGGGCGTACGGTTGGCGTACGGTCATGTCTACGGGCAGGCGTACGGCGGGCGTACGGTTGGCGTACGGTCCTGCGGTTTGCGTACGCCGCCGTACGCCGTACGTCGTACGCCGTACGCCGGCTAGTGTCTTGTCCTCTCCCCCGCCCTGACCGGGATCTGCAGCCGATTCTCTGCTGGCGGATACGGACAATCGTACGTCGAGTTGTAGTAGCAGTAGGGGTGATACGCGAGGTTGAAATCCACCTCGTAGATGCCGGTCGGCGTGCGGGTCAGGTCCAGGTAGCGACCGGCGGGATACGTCTCGGTGCCGTTGGTGAGATCCCCGAACGGCACGAACAGACGCGTGAAGCTGGTGTCGCTGGCCTCGACGAACGCTGTGAGCGCCAGCGGCTGCCCCTTCAGCGAGAACCGCAGCGTACCGGCACGCCGCATCTGGCGGCGCTGGCCGGTGGATGTGGGCATCTCCATCGCGGGTTCGCGCTCGGAGGGCGTGAGTTGCGCCGGGACCTTGTAATGCTCGTCGATGGTGAAGTAGCCGAGCGGCAGGAACTCGTCGCGCTGCGCCGCGGGAATGGGGGAGTCGGCCCCGTCGCGGAAGAACTGGTCCTTGGCCTGTCGCAGGGAGGCAATGCGGTCGAGGTATGGGACCTCAGGCGGTACCGAGGGCTGGCAGCCGGCAGCGGCCAGTGCGCCACACGCCGCGAGCAGCAGCCGGGCTGCGAGGCCGGGAGTGGCGGGCCGGCTGGAGCCGGCCCGCCACATCACCTGCCAGGGTCGCCGATCGGTCATCACCCAAAGATATACGACCCGCGCTCCACGGTGGCACCCGCCAGGCGCCGACGCAGCGCGACGGCGTTGATTGGGTTGACCTTCAGCACCCGTCGCAGCGCGGCGAGGTAGGTCCGCAGCGTGTCGCCGTCGTACATCGCCGCCAGCCCCTGCTTGGTCAGGGCGTCGAGGCGCATCGACGCGTCGTTGACGAACACCTGGGCGGCGTCCGCCTGCAGCGTGTGATGCGCCAGCCGGCGCTCGGAAGCATCGATGGCGCGCAGCACCGCGCTCTCGGCGGCGAAGATGTCGATGGAGGCGTCGGCGATGATGTTCAGCACCTCCTGCTCCTCGCTCACCTTCTCGCCGTACTTCTGCATCGCGGCCCCGAGCAGGAGCAGGCCGACCTTCTTGAACGTCTTGACGGCGGCCATCTCGGCTTCGAGCACGCCGTCGCCGACGGGCTCGGCCAGGGTCGGGTTCATCACCTCTTCGAGGAGCTTCTTGGCGGCCGGGATGAGCGGCAGCTCGTTCTTGAGCGCCTTGCGCATCAGCATGCCGGGAATCAGCAGGCGGTTGATCTCGTTGGTGCCCTCGAAGATGCGGTTGACGCGCGAGTCGCGGTAGTGGCGCTCGGCGGGGTAGTCGCGCACGAACCCATTGCCGCCGTGGATCTGGACGTTTTCGTCCAGCACGTAGTGCAGCATCTCGCTGCCCGCCACCTTCGCAATCGACGACTCGATCGAGAACTCGTCGAGCGCGTGGCGGACGGCCGACGCGTCGTGTCCTGCGTGGTCGATGAAGGTGTCGATCAGGCCCGCGAGCCGGTACAGCAGCGACTCGACCGCGTAGGCCCAGACCACCATGGTGCCGATCTTGTGCTTGATGGCGCCGAAGTTCGCGATCGACTGGCCGAACTGCTTGCGCTGCGCCGCGTACTTCGCGGCCTCGCCGATCGCGCCCTTCGCGCCGCCGAGGCTCATCGCGCCGAGCTTGAACCGGCCGTAGTTGAGCACGTCGAAGGCCACCTTGTGCCCCTTGCCGATCTCTCCCAGCAGGTTGTCCTTCGGCACGTGCACGTCCTGCAGGATGAGGGGGGCGGTCGAGGAGCCGTGCAGGCCCATCTTGTGCTCTTCCCGCCCGATGCTCACGCCGGGGAAGCCCCGTTCGACGATGAAGGCGGTGAACTGCTCGCCGTTCACCTTCGCGAAGACGATGTAGACGTCCGCGAAGCCGCAGTTGCTGATCCACATCTTCTCGCCGTTCAGGCGGAAGCTGCCGTCGGCTTCGACGGTGGCGCGGGCGCGGGCGCCCAGGGCATCGGACCCCGACCCCGACTCGCTCAGCGCGTAGGCCCCCACCAGGTCGCCGCTCACGAGACGCGACAGGTACTTCCGCTTCTGCTCGTCGGTGCCGAACATCAGGATGGGCATGATCGCGAGGCCCGTCATGGCGCCGAAGGTGACGGCGAACGACGCCGAACGGGCGACGGCCTCGGCGACGACCAGCGAGCTGGCCTTGTCGAGCGCCAGGCCGCCGTAGGCATCGGGCGCATCCGTCCCGAGCAGGCCCAGTTCACCGCAGCGCTTCACGAGCGTGCGGTTGAGGTCCCACTCCTTGTTCTCGAGGCGATCGAGCACCGTCAGGACCTCGTTGTTCACGAACTCGTGGGCGGTCTGCGAGATCAGCTTGTGCTCCTCGGTCAGCCGCTCCGGCGTGAAGATGGCATTGGCCGGTGTGTCGTCGAGCAGCCAGGATCCGCCCTTGCGGACGACGGTGGTGGCAGCAGCGGTGGTCATGAGGTCCTCCAGGTCCAACGGATGTCAGGGTCGTCTCGTCGGGGCTACAGTCGCTCGAAGATGCCTGCCGCCCCCATGCCGCCACCCACGCACATGGTCACCATGCCGTAGCGGCTCTTGCGGCGCGCCATCTCGTACAGCAGGGTCGTGGTGAGCTTCGACCCGGTGCAGCCCAGCGGGTGTCCCAGGGCGATCGCGCCACCGTTCACGTTGATCGTCTCCTCGTTGATGGGCAGTTCGCGCAGGCAGGCGATGGCCTGCGCGGCGAAGGCCTCGTTGAGCTCCGTGAGATCGATGTCCTCGAGCGTCAGACCGGCGTGTTTCAGCGCCTTGCGGATGGCGAACACCGGCCCGATGCCGAAGCGCTCCGGTTCGACGCCGGCGGTGGCGTACGAGACGAAGCGACCCATCGGCGCGAGGCCGAGCGCCTTGGCGCGGCCCGCCTCCATCAGGATCACCGCGGAAGCGCCATCGCTCGTCTGCGAGGAGTTGCCGGCCGTGACGGTCCCCGACACATGGAAGGCCGGGCGCAGCTTCGCCAGGGCTTCACTCGACGTCTCGCGCCGCGGCCCCTCGTCGACCTCGAAGGTGATCGTCTCGATCTTCGGCTTGTGCCCGTTCTCCGCGTGGAGCTGTGTCACCTGCAGCGGGACGATCTCGTCCTTGAACCGCCCGGCCTCGATGGCCGCAAGCGCCCGCTGGTGGCTGCGCAGCGCGAACGCGTCCTGCTCCTCGCGCGACACCTTGGCTTCGCGCGCGTGGTTCTCGGCCACGAGGCCCGTCGAGATGTAGACGTCGGGGTACGTGTTCACGAGGCTCGGGTTGGGCGAGACCTTGTTGCCGCCCATCGGCACGAGGCTCATGGACTCGGTGCCGCCCGCGATGACGACGGTGGCGGCGCCGACCATGATCCGCTCGGCGCCGTAGGCGATGGCCTGGAGGCCCGAGGAGCAGAACCGGTTCACGGTCACGGCGGAGGCGCTCACCGGCACCCCGGCGCGCAGGCTGGCGATCCGGGCCACGTTCAGGCCCTGTTCCCCCTCCGGCATGGCGCAGCCGAGGATCACGTCGTCGATCTCGGCCGGATCCAGTCCGGGTGCGCGCCTGAGGACTTCGGCCAGGACCACCCCGGCCATGTCGTCAGGGCGGGTTGATCGCAACGTGCCGTAGGGGGCCTTGCCAACGGCCGTGCGGACGGCGGATACGATGACTGCCTCTTTCATTGCTGCTCCTGTCGCTGTAACCGAATCGGTCCCCTGGCTGACGGTCGCACTGTCGTGTCACGAACGGACGTGGGCCGCGCGAGTCCGGTCGAGCCCCTCCACGAGGTCCTCGACCGCCTCGCCCACGTCGCTGGCCTTGCCATCGAACAGGTGGTCGGCGGCGTCGATGACGACGATCTCCTTCGGCTCCGGCAGCCGCCCGTAGAACCGGAGCGCCTGCTTGAGCGGGCACACCTCGTCGTGCTCTGCCTGGACCACGAACACCGGTCGGCCGCCGGTGTCCGGCGTCGCGAAGTCGTAGTTGCCGAGCGGCGGAGCCACGGCGACGAGCGCCGTCACCCGGGGGTCCGCGCTGCCTGCCTGCCACGCGATCCACGCGCCGAACGAGTAGCCCGCGGCCCACAGCGGAAGGTCGGGGTATCGCCCGGCCATGGCGTCGAGCGCCGCACGGAAGTCCTGGGCTTCGCCCTGACCGTGGTCGAACTGACCGGCGCTCAGGCCGACGCCGCGGAAGTTGAACCGCAGGACGGCTGCGCCGGCCCGCACGAGGCCGCGCGTGACCTCGTGCAGCACCCGCGCGCGCATCATCCCCCCGAGCTGGGGGTGCGCGTGGGCGAGCACCGCCGCGGCGCGCGGAGGGGCTGCCGGCGCATCGAGCAGCGCCTCGAGCCGGCCGGCGGGTCCGTGCAGGTCAACGGTCATGGGTTTTCAGTTCTCGGTTGTCGGTCATCGGTCATCGGTGCTTGCCCGGTTGTCGGTGATCGGTCGTCGGTCATCGGCTGACACGCACCGAAACCGAAAACCGAAAACTGAAAACCGAAAACTCTCCTAGTTCCTCAACGGTTTCCCCGTCTTCAACATGTGCTGCATGCGCTCGAGCGTCTTGCGCTCGCCGAGCAGGGCGAGGAACGCCTCGCGTTCGAGGTCGAGCAGATGCTGCTCGGTCACGAAGGCCGGGCGCGGGAGGTTGCCGCCCGCCATCACGTGGGCGAGCCTGGTGGCCACCACCTTGTCGTAGTCGCTGATGTAGCCGCCGCGCCAGGCGAGGTGCACGCCGAGCTTCAGGCTGGCCAGGACCGGTTCACCACCGACCGGGATCGACTCCCGGGGGATGGGTCGCTGGTAGTCGGCGCCGACGCGCACGAGGGCGAGCTCCTTGGCATCGTGCAGCAGCCGCTCGCGGTTCATCGTGATGTGGTCGGTCGGGCGCATCAACCCGATCTTGCGGGCCTCGGCTGCGCTCGTGGAGACCTTGGCGAAGGCGATCGCCTCGAAGGCCTTCCTGACGTATGGCAGCAGGTCGTGCTGCAGCGGGTTCGGCAGGTGCTCGCAGCAGCGCACGACCATCTCCTTCGTGCCGCCGCCCGCAGGGATGAGGCCCACCCCCACCTCGACCAGGCCCATGTAGGTCTCGGCCGCGGCCTGGATGCGGTTGCCGTGCAGCGACACTTCGCAGCCGCCGCCGAGCGTCATGCCCGCCGGGGCGACGATCACGGGGACCGCGGCGTAGCGCAGGGCCATGTTGGCGTTCTGGAACTGCCGGATCATCAGGTCGAGGTCGTCCCAGTTGCCTTCCTGGGCCTCGAGCAGCACCAGCATCAGGTTGGCGCCCACCGAGAAGTTCGGCGCGTCGTTGCCGACCACCAGGGCCTTGAAGTGCTTCTCCGCCTCGCTGATGCCGGCGAGCAGCATCTGGCCGGTGTCCGGGCCGATGGCGTTCATCTTCGAGTGGAACTCGACGCAGAGCACGCCGTCGCCGAGATCCACGAGGCTCGCGCCCGGGTTCTTCTTGAGCACCCGGTTGCGATCGCGGGCCGCCTTGAGGATGCAGAGATCGGGCGCCGAGGGCGGCACCCCGTCGTCGCGGAAGCGGTTCCGGTCCTTTGCCAGCACCTCGCGGACGAGCGGCGGCACGTCGGTGACGTTGCAGGCGTCGAGCACCTCGCGGATGCCGATGGCGTCCCAGGTCTCGAACGGGCCGATGTCCCAGGCGAAGCCCCAGCGCATGGCGCGGTCCACGTCGTCGATCGAGTGGGCGATGTCGGGGG
>CAYLZN010000336.1:0-6297 GCA_964387935.1 uncultured Vicinamibacteraceae bacterium
AAACGTGAACCGTTCTTGCCTTCGCTGAAAGTTCACCTGAATCATTGATCCATTCCCCGGGCCGTGGGCTCCGGGACCTGCACGCGGTTGCGGAATCGGAGGTCGAGGTCGTCCAGGAAGCGCACCCGCTGCAGGCGGCGGCGGAGCCAGTCCACGCGGTCCTCGAGCGGCGCCACGGCCGACGCGTCCCCGTCGCCTCGCGCGCGGGCGAGCTCGTCGACCACGGCGGCCAGCTCGCGCCTGATCGGCCCCATGAGCGCGATGCGCCTCGCCAGCGCGTTGGACATCGTCTTGAGGACGGCGAGGTTGCTCGGCGAGCCGGTGGTGGTGTACCCCGCGCGGACGGGCTTCTGCTCCTCCACGCCGAGCAGGTAGTTGCGTTCGAGCCGGGGCAGCTCCAGATCGTCGAAGAAGATCTGGAGGAACTCGTCACGCGACAGCGCGAAGACGAAGTCGTCTTCGGATGTGCCGGTGCCGGGGCCCGTGCCGCGCGTCCCTCCGCCCTCCGGCCGCGGGATGCGGTCGCCGCTGATGAACTCGCGGTTGCCCGGGTGCACGATTTCCCGGTCGCCGCCGGGACCGTGCCGGAACACGGGCTCGGAGATGTCCTGGCGGGGCACGCTCACGCTGCCCCCCTGCTCCACGTCCTTGATCGAGCGCTCGGCCACCAGGTCCTGGACCGCGCCGCGGATCTGCTGCTTGTACCGCCGCAGGAAGCGCGCGCGGTTCACCGCGCTCTTGTTCGGCGCGTTCTGCCGACGGTCGATGAGATGGGCCATGGACCCGGCTCGCGCTAGGACGATTTCCGCACGCGCAGATACCAGTCGCACAGCAGCCGGACCTGCTTCTCGGTGTAGCCCTTGGCGACCATCCGCGCGACGAAGTTCTCGTGCTTCTTGCGATCGTCCTCCGAGGACTTGGCGTTGAACGAGATCACCGGGAGCAGGTCCTCGGTGGTCGAGAACATCTTCTTCTCGATCACCTCGCGGAGCTTCTCGTAGCTCGTCCAGGCGGGGTTCCGGCCACCGCTGGCCGCCCGCGCCCTCAGGACGAAGTTGACGATCTCGTTGCGGAAGTCCTTCGGGTTCGCAATCCCGGCCGGCTTCTCGATCTTCTCGAGCTCGGCGTTCAACGCCGACCGGTCGAACACCTCCCCGGTGTCGGGGTCGCGGAACTCCTCGTCCTGGATCCAGCAGTCCGCGTAGGTGACGTAGCGGTCGAAGATGTTCTGGCCGTACTCCGCGTACGACTCCAGGTAGGCGGTCTGAATCTCCTTGCCGATGAACTCGGCGTATCGCGGGGAGAGCCAGCCCTTGATGAACTCGAGGTAGCGACGCTGCACCTCCTCGGGGAGGTCCTCACGCGCGATGCGCTGCTCGAGGACGTACATGAGGTGCACGGGGTTGGCCGCCACCTCGCTGTGATCGTAGTTGAAGACCGACGAGAGGACCTTGAACGCGAACCGGGTCGACATGCCCGTCATGCCCTCGTCCGGCCCCGCGTACTCACGGTACTCCTGGTAGGACTTCGCCTTGGGATCCGTGTCCTTGAGGCTTTCACCGTCGTACACGCGCATCTTCGAGTAGATGCTGGAGTTTTCGGGCTCCTTCAGCCGGCTCAGCACGGAGAATTGCGCGAGCATCTCGAGCGTGCCTGGCCCGCAGGGCGCGTGGGCCAGTGAACTGCTCCGCAGGAGCTTGTCGTAGATCCGCTGCTCCTCGGACACCTGCAGGCAGTACGGCACCTTGACGATGTAGATGCGATCGAGGAAGGCCTCATTGCGCTTGTTGTTGCGGAAGGTCTGCCACTCGGCCTCGTTCGAGTGCGCCAGGATGATGCCCTGGAAGGGGATCGCGCCGAAGCCCTCGGTCCCCTTGAAGTTGCCCTCCTGCGTCGCGGTGAGCAGCGGGTGCAGCATCTTGATGGGCGCCTTGAACATCTCCACGAACTCGAGCAGACCCTGGTTGGCCAGGCACAGTCCGCCCGAGTAGCTGTAGGCGTCGGGGTCGTGCTGCGCGAACTGGTCGAGCTTGCGGATGTCGACCTTGCCGACCAGCGACGAGATGTCCTGGTTGTTCTCGTCGCCGGGCTCGGTCTTCGCGATGGCAGTCTGGCGCAGCACGGACGGGAACAGGCGCACCACGCGGAAGCTCGACACGTCGCCGCCCAGCTCGTGGAGGCGCTTGACGGCCCACGGCGACATGATGCCGGTGAGACACCGGCGCGGAATGCCGTAGTCGTCCTCCAACTGCGCGCCGTGCTGGTCCACGTTGAAGAGCCCGAGGGGCGATTCGTTCACCGGCGACCCCTCGAGCGCGTAGATCGGCTGGGTCTCCATCAACTGCTTGAGCCGCTCGGCCAGCGACGACTTGCCGCCACCCACCGGCCCGAGCAGGTAGAGGATCTGCTTGCGCTCCTCGAGACCCTGCGCGGCGTGAAGGAAGAAGGACACGATCTGGTTGATCGCCTCCTCCAGGCCGTAGAACTCGCGGAAGGCCGGAAAGCGGCGAATCACGCGGTTGGAGAACAGGCGCGACAGGCGCGGGTCGTGTCGCGTGTCGACGAGCTCGGCGGGACCGATGGCCGCCAGCATGCGTTCGGCGGCGGAGGCGTACGCGGTGGGATCACGGCGGCACAGGTCGAGGTAGTCCTCGAGCGGCATCACCTCGTCGCGGGTCGCACTGTAACGGGTCCTGTAGCTGTCGATCAGCGTCGCCATCACGATCTCCCGGGCCGTGGCCCCCTTGCAACGGACTGCGGTGCGTCCGAGCACCCCGTGACGCGTCGGGCACCCGCAAGAGGCGGGCACGGTGCGTCGCGACGTCCAGGCTGTAACACCCTGGCGGTTCCCGAGTGGCGGGGCCCAGGGCCGAGCAGATGGTCGGTTACCGAGTCTGGTACGCCAATCGACAGAACGGGGGAGGGCTTGAGGCTGAAGGCCGGACGCCAGACGGTCTCGCGAGCGACAGCGTGGCTGCCTGCTCCTCGTCGCCGCGTGCGGCGTCGAGCCCCGTCCGGCCGCCGAGGATCTGAGCGGGCATGCGCTGACGGAAGCGCTCAGGATCGGGGATCGCGATGGATTACGGGCCAGTCGGCGTTGGCAGGACGATGAAGCCTGCTTCGGCAAAGTGCGGGTCCACAGCGAGCGCGGTGTCGATGCCCTGGTGCCTCATGCACTCGAAGCTGATGGCGTCGACCAGGCTCAGATGTCTCCGATCCTCTCGCCAGAGCCGGTCGATGCCGAGGCGATACAGGTGCTCGTCGACCCATTGCACACGCACGATGGGGAGGACGTCCTCGTCGAAATCGCGCGACGCCTCCAGGCCGATCCGATGCTGGAGGAGCGCCATGGTCTCGACGAGAACGAAGGAGGTGGTCCAGAGCGGGCGGCCGCTCGTGAGCAGCCGGGCGAACGCCGGTCGGACGGTCTCGTGTGCCGCGTCAGTCCTCACGAGCAGCGCGTAGAAGGCCGAGGTGTCGACGAAGACGCTCACCGCTCGAAGGCCTCCGCCAGCGCGGCGTCGTGCCGGGCCGCGACATGCGTCGCGCCCCGGGGATCTTCGTACTTGCCGGCGACGGCGAGCGCCCTTCGACCCCGCTGGTCGGGGCTCGCGGCGGCGTCGGCCTGCAGCTCCGCGTCCACGCAGCGCCGGATCACTTCAGCCACCGACACCCCCAGGCGCCTGGCTCGACGCCGGACCTGCCGGTGCTGCTCCGCCCTGAGCTGTATCTGTAATCGCACCATGATGGCATGATCATACCATCAGTCGTCCCGCCCGTCCCGGCCGCGGCGCAAGCGCGTTCATCCACCATTTCGTGGCCCGCGCCTGCCAGTCGTCTTCGCCCTGAACTTCGCCATCGGCGCCGTAACGTCGTGGGCGTAGCAGTGGCTCTCGCCACTCAGTCGTCGCTGAGAACGAGATAGATCGCCACCGGCGCGAAGCAGGTAATCGCCACGACGGCGAGGACCGCGCCGGCGGAGAACCAGGGCGTTCGACCGATGGGCGTGGCGGTGGCCAGCGGCATCGCCGCGAGCTCGCCGCCGAACCAGTGGAGCCAGGGTTCCACCCAGTGCCACGCGAGGCCACCGAGGCCCACCACCAGGCCGCACAGGCACGCCAGCGCGAGCGCCTGGGCCATGGCCACTGGTCTTGCCGCTGCCCGAACCGCGTCGCGCCGGGCCCGCTGCTGCAGTCGCCACCACATGACGGACGAGGTAGGCGGTGCACCGCCGTCAGCAGCGCCGCTGAGATCCTCACGCAGCGCGCAGGCCAGTTGCGCCACGGCGGCGCAGTCCTCGCACGCATCGAGGTGCGCCTGCAGCGCGGGGTCCGACTCGCCCGGCCAGCGCCCGTGGTGGACAGCCTCGAGGACTTCAGCCTCGCGCGCGCACGGCACGTGCCGACTACTCATGTGGGCTTCCCGAAGGCGCCCCTGGCACGCCTCCCAGCAGCGCCGCCAGCCGGCGCCGCGCCCGGAAGAGCATCGGCTTGATGCTGCCCGGGCGCAGGCCGAGCACGGTGGCGATCTCCCGGTGTGAGGAACCCTGCGCGTAGGCCAGCCACAGCGCCATCCGCTCGCGCGGGCGCAGGCGCGTCATCGCCCGCGTCAGGTCGGCCTTGCGTTCGACCTGTGCGGCCAGCGCCCCGCCGCGGCCCTGCGCCAGGTGCGTGTCCGTGACCGCAACCTCGATCCCGCGCACGAAACGGCGACGCTGGCGGTCCCGGACGAGGTTCGTGGCGATCGCGAAGAGCGCGTGGCGCCGGTGCGCTTCGCCTTCGTGCGTATCCGCGGCACGCAGGAACCGGTAATAGGTGTCCTGCAGCAGGTCGTCGGCGGCATGCCGATCGCCAGTCACCCGGAAGAGGTAGGCCCAGAGGGGCCGTGCCGTGCGGTCGTACAGCGCGCGGAACGCGTCTTCGTCCAGCGCCAGGCGCACGTCGGCGTCGGGCATGATGGCATCGAAGGGTTCGGCGCGGCTCAGCGTGAGGTTGCGCATGACTCCCCGGCTATCCGTTGGCGGGCTCTCCCTGCCCGGTCGACGACGATGCGGGCGGAGTGAGCACCCCGAGCCTGCGCGAGAGGTAGTAGGAGGCCGCGGCGGACACGACGAACCCGAGGCCGACCGCCAGAACAAGTGCGCCCAGCGCGGACAACGGCTGCGTGACCTCTGCCTCGACGCGACGGCTCACGAATTGTAGCCCGATCCCCAGCGCCGCCAGCACGACCCCGGCCTGGAAGGACCACAGGATGCGGCTCACGGGCGCGCCGAGGGCGCGCGGTTCCGCGTCGAGCGGGATCGGGGCCGACTGCAGGAAACGGCTGCCGGCCGGCGTGCGCATGTAGGACAGCAGGTCCTCGTTGCTGGTGAACCGATCCAGCAGTTTGGTGTGCGCCTCGGACTGAACCTTGGCGAGACGCGACCAGCGCCGGTAGTCGATGAGCGTCCGGATCAGCCACATGAGCGACCCGATGATGACGCACATGACGGTGAGGATGGCGAGACCCTCGGCCAGGTTCCGCCAGATATCGAGCGTCTGCGCGCGGGCGTCCGGCGGATCCCAGCGATCCCCCATGTAGACGTGTTCAAAGAAATACGTCGGGTTGTGGACGACTTCCGGGTGCTGCCCGAGGAACGCCGCCAGCGCCGGGTACGACGTCAGGTAGGACGGGTCGCCGAGCAGCGTCGGGTCCAGCCGGAGCACGCGGCCGAGCGACGGCGGGTACCTCTCGAGCAGTTCCTGCAGCTTCTCCCTCGTCTGCCGCGCGTCACGCTCCTCGTCAGGCGACATCGGAACCGCGGCCACCTGGGCGCCGGGCGAAGGCGCCGGCGGCCGGCTTCGCGCGGCGGTTGGGGCAGAACGTTCGTTGGGCGCGCCGGATGGGGTCTGGACTGCCGCCCAGACGCCGGGCGCCAGCGTCACAAGCAGTGCGGTTGGAACCAGGATGGCCAGTCGCTTCGGGGTCACGTGCATGAACCGCTCCTCTCCTCCCTCCAATACGCACGACCCGGACGAAGGTTAGCCCTCAGGTGACAATCGGCTGGCGGCCTGCGGCGTACGGCGCGCGGCCAGCACGGCGGAGATCGTTGGAACACAGCAGATCTTGCTCTCACCCCGAGTGGGTCACGGTTCGCGACCGGACCCACGAATCAGCCAATCAGGCCGCGGGTCGTCCGCCGATTGCCGCCCGCCGCGAGCCGCAGGCCGCCAGCCGCCAGCCGCCAGCCGCCAGCCGCCAGCCGCAAGCCGCAAGCCGCCAGCCGCCCGCCGCGAGCCGCAGGCCGCCAGCCGATTG
>CAYLZN010000337.1:0-2783 GCA_964387935.1 uncultured Vicinamibacteraceae bacterium
GAGGGGTTCGTCTACGCCATCACGCCGTTCAACTTCACGTCGATCGCGGCCAACCTGCCGACCGCCCCCGCCCTGATGGGGAACACCGTCGTCTGGAAGCCGGCGTCGAGCGCGATGCTCTCCGCCTACTACCTGATGCGCCTCATGCAGGAGGCCGGCTTCCCGGCAGGCGTCATCAATTTCGTGGCCGGCGACTCGTCGATGATCTCGAATACGCTGCTGTCGCACCGCGACCTCGCGGGCGTCCATTTCACGGGGAGCACCGAGGTCTTCAACTCGATGTGGAAGACGATCGGCGCCAACATGTCCACCTACCGGTCCTACCCGCGCATCGTCGGGGAAACGGGCGGCAAGGATTTCATCATCGCGCACCCGTCGGCCGATCGACAGGCGCTCGCCACCGCCATCGTACGCGGAGGGTTCGAATACCAGGGACAGAAGTGCTCGGCGGTGAGCCGCATCTACGTGCCGCGCTCGATCTGGACGGCCATCCGAGACCAGCTGGTGGCGTCCATCGACGGGCTCAAGATGGGCGACATCTGCGACTTCCGGAACTTCATGGGCGCCGTGATCGACAGGAAGGCGTTTGCGAGCATCAGCAGCTACATCGACGATGCGAAGAAGAACGCCAGGATCCTCGCGGGCGGCACGTACGACGCCACGAAGGGCTACTTCATCCGGCCGACGCTCGTGGAGGCGCCCGAGCCGGGCTACCGTCTCATGTGCGAGGAGATCTTCGGGCCCGTCGTGACGGCCTGGGTCTACGAGGACGACTCGTGGGCCGACACGCTGCAGACGGTCAACCGGACGTCGCCCTACGCGCTGACCGGGGCGGTGTTCGCGCAGGATCGGCAGGCGGTGCGGGAGGCACGATCGGCGCTCCGGCAGGCCGCCGGCAATTTCTACATCAACGACAAGCCAACGGGCGCCGTCGTCGGCCAGCAGCCGTTCGGTGGCGCGCGGGCGTCCGGCACGAACGACAAGGCCGGGTCGAAACTCAATCTGGTGCGCTGGGTGAGCGCGCGGGCGGTCAAGGAGAACTTCAGCCCGCCCCGCGAGGTGCCCTACCCGTTCATGGGAGAGGAGTAGACCCGGTCTACACCGTCGCCTTGTGCATCTGCCGCTTCAGGGAGTGAATGTGGCGACGGACGGCCTTGAGCTGTGCCGCGTCGTGCGCCTCGATCGCGGCGTCGCGCTCGGCCTTCAGCGTGCGAATCCTGGACTTGAGCGTCGCCTTGTCGATGCCGACCACGTGATGGTGGGCATGCATGTCGATGTGCAGGGCCGTGCAGATGGTCTTGAGCAGCCGCTCCTTGTTCATCTGGGTGAAGCCCTTCACGGCGTCCTCGTCGAGGCCCTTGGCGACCTCGCGAAGCTCGAGAACCGTCTTGTGCTTCAGTTCCTCATAGGTGTGGGCCATGTCAATGCGCCTCCGGTGAGAGATGGCAACGGCCGGATCCTACACCGGGATGGGGGGAAGAAGATGAGGCCGGGCCTGAAAGGCCCGGCCCTCCGCAAGGCTCAGAAGGCCCGGCCCTCCGAAAGCCCCTGATCTACCGGAGGTGGCGGCCGCCGTCCACGCGAATGGTCTCGCCGGTGATGAACTCGGTGTCCACGAGCGCCAGTACGGCCTTGGCGATCTCGATCTCGCCACCCCATCGACCGAGCGGTGTCGCATCCGCGACCTGGCGCGATTCTTCGTCCGACAGATCCGGCGGCGCCACGATCGGGCCTGGTGCGACCGCGTTGACCAGGATCAGGTCGCCCGCCAGTTCCAGCGCCAGCGCCTCCGTGAGTGCGATCACGCCGGCCTTCGCCACGAAGTACGACGCGAACCCGTGATACCGGGGGCGCCGGCTCGCCGGCAGCCAATCGGCGATGTTGATGATCCGCCCGCCGCCCGCGCGACGCATGTGGGGGACCGAGGCCCGCGAGCACAGGAACGCCGACGTGAGATTGGCGTCGAGATCCTCCCGCCAGGCAGCTTCCGTCAGGTCCTCGAACGGGACGGGCCGGTAGATCGAGGCCATGTTGACGAGGATGTCGAGACGACCGAGTTCGCGCACGGTTGTGGCGACCAGCTCCTCGACCTCGGCCGCAGACGAGACGTTCGCGCGGCAGGTGACCGCGCGTCGGCCCAGGGCGCGCACTTCGGCCGCCGAGTCCTCGGCTTCGCGCTGAGAGCTGCGATAGGACAGTGCCACGTCGGCGCCGCCGGACGCGAGCGCACGCGCCACCGCCTGGCCAATCCGCTTGCCGCCCGTGATCAGCGCCACGTTGTTCTCCAGGTTCATGGAGAGATGGTATTACACTGACGTTGACAGAGCTCAGGAGGACGCCTTGACCTTGCTTTCCGCGCGGCGATCGGGTCTCATCGCCTGCGCCCTTTCATGCGCCGCAGCCGTGGCCACCGCGCAGCCTGCCGGACGCGACGTGGATGTGCCTGCGTCCGACGGCGTCTCTCTGAAGGCGACGTACTACCCGGCTGGCAAGCCTGGGCCCGCCGTGCTGCTGCTCCACATGTGCAACAGCACACGCAAGGCCTGGAGCAGCGTCGGCGAGAAGCTCGCAGCTCGAGGGATCCACGCCCTGGCCCTCGACTACCGAGGCTACGGGGACAGCGGCGGGCAGCGACGGGAGGATCCGCAGGAGCAGCAGGCCATGATCAACGCGATGTGGCCCCGTGACATGGACGCGGCCCTGGCGTTTCTGGCCGCCCGACCCGACGTCGATCGCGAGCGAATCGGGGTTGCCGGCGCGAATTGTGGCGTGCATCAGGCGGT